>JBIJDM010000197.1:0-5479 GCA_044344145.1 Phycisphaerae bacterium | reverse complement strand
CAAACTCTCGATGGCCCTGCGGAAAATTATTGTGGATGCCAGCGATGGCTCGTTGTCTCTGGGGGCGATTATTGACAATACCGGAGAACGGGCCTTCTGTGTCCTGATGGCCTTTCTGCTGTTGCCCTTCATGCTGCCCATTACGATTCCGGGTACCAGTGTTCCTTTCGGGGTGGCGCTGGTTTTGCTGGGTTTGCAATTGGGCTTTTCCGGCAATCGTCCGTGGTTGCCGGGCTGGATGCGCCGTATTCCGCTGCCGGCGAAAATGACCACCGCAATTTTGGTCTTCGTGAACAAAGCGTTTCAGCCCATCGAGCGGATCATCCGGCCCCGTCTGTTATTTATGCAGAACCGTGGATCGCTGCTGGTGGTGGGGCTGGCGCTGGTGCTGGATGGTATTTTTATGGCGATTCCGTGGCCACCGGTGCCGCCGTTCGTGGCGGGTTTTATCACCAATACCATCCCGGCCTGGATCGCCATGACCAAAATTCTCGGCCTCACCGAAGAAGACGGCGTGGCCATGGTGGTGGGGGTGATCGCCACCTTGCTGTTCTATGCCGTATTCATTATCGGCGCGGTGTTTTTCTCGGAACAAATTCTGGGCTGGTTTGGTTATGCCAGCACAACCATGCCTGCCACGATGCCGGCAACCATGCCCTAATCTAGGGATTACTGATTGGTTTTCCATGCCCAGATCAGCAAGCCTGCCCCCAGCACAATGCGATAAATAGCGAAGGGCACAAACCCATGATGGCGCACCCACGCGGTGAACCACTTCACCACCAGCGCCGCCACAATGAACGAAACAACAAATCCGATCGCCAGTGTCAACCACGCATTGCCGTCGCCCCCCGTGGTCCACGCCGCGGGGTCATGGCGGAACAGCTTGATGGCCGTCAACATTTTGTAACCGCACGCGGCCAGCATGGTGGGAATCGAAACGAAGAAAGAAAACTCCAGCGCCGCCGAACGTGACATGCCGCAAACCTGACCCGCCGCAATCGTGGCCATCGAGCGCGACGTGCCGGGAAATACCGCCGAAGCAATCTGCACGATGCCAATGGTGATGGCATTGTAGATACTCATATCTTCGGTGCGGTTGATGGTGACATGTGTGCACACGCGATCCACCACCCACATCACAACCCCACCGATGATCAGCGCGAATCCGATAATCCAGAGGTTCTCCAGGTTGTCGCCGATTTTCTTGCTGAGTAGATACGCCGGTCCCGCCGTGCATACGAAGGCCACCATAATCATGGTCAGCGGATGGGTAAAGATATTATGCTTGCCTTCGCTGCCCCGGGGGAAGGTCCGGGCAAAATTCCATAACCGTGGCCAAAAAAGCCAAGCCACCGCGAGAATAGCACCCAGCTGAATGATGACCGAATAGGCTTTCCAGTATTCACTGGTCATGTCGGTCCTAGCGAAGGCTTCCGCAATCCGCAAATGGGCCGTGGACGAAACTGGCAAAAACTCGGTTAAACCTTCAACAATGCCCAGAAATACCGAAAACAGATAATCAGACAAGTGCAAACTCCTCTAAAATTGATAAATTCAATGGGGCATTATCCGGGTATTTTCTGGTTTAGCAAACACGATACTCTGTAAATATAGTCGCATTAGTGAAAAATTTTGCATCAAGCATAATTTGAGTTAATATATGTGGTAGATAGTTAGACACCCTGTTGGGTGATGGCTAAACTATTTTCAATAAGGCTTCCGCAAGCGTATTTTGCCTAAGCGAAGAAAAATTAATGGTATTCACGGCTTCAGCCGATAGTAAATTTTGTAGGTAGAGCAAGTTATGTCGTCCGGGTCTAAACAGGTTCGAAAGAAGGCTCCTGTGAGTCAAAAGCGCGTAGCCGTCGTTCTCGCCTCGCTGGTCGGTACTATGACCGTCAGCGCGGGTTTGCTATTGGCGCTGGAAAGTGGTCCCGGTGGTAATCCATCGGGCTTGGTTGCCGTGGGCCAAATCTCTTCGGTTATTTCCAAGACGGACCGCCCCTTCATCTCTGCCGCCTGGCAGCATGTGGTCATTTATCAATCAGGTGATATGACCGGCGCTGCGGTCAATCCTAATGAAAATTTGTCTCGTAGTGGTTCGGCCGGTCCGATCCCCAGCCGTACTGGTACGTTCCATTTTGTGGTCAATAGTTCCGCGAGTCTGCGTGGCTCCAATGATGTTGATGGTACCGTCGAAGCGGGCAATGCCTGGCGGATGCAGACCCTTGGCGCTCCGCATGCGACATGGGCCGATCCCCGCTTTGCACCCTTGGGTTATTATCAGCGGGCCATCGGCGTATGCATGATTGGCAATATTGATCGCGCCACTTATACCTCCGGTCAGATTGACCACTTGGTGATTTTGCTCAAGAAGTTGCAGGACACCACCGGGATCGGTGCGGATAAGATTCGTTTTCAGTGGGAGCTGCAACCTTATGCCGCGTATGCCACACCCGCCCAGAAGCAGTTTGCCGCCTCGCTGCGTCAACGTCTGAACTGAGCGGTCCCATACGGTTTTTTTAATTTCGCCCGGAGCCTCAAACTCCGGGCGTTTCTTATTGTGGGATTAAGCTTTCATCGTTAGAATACGAAATTAAGTACTGGTGATCCGATTGTGGTTGTGGAAGTTCCCGGCCATGGTCCGCCTTTAGCGGTCAAAATAGAATTGCTGTGATGGAAGTACCGTTAGATATGCCTGAGTTCGAAGTGCTTTCCACGCTGGGGCGTGGGGCCAAAAGCACCATCTTTGCCGTCACGGAACGTGCCACCGGCCAGGTCTACGCCCTTAAACGGGTCCAGCGCCACGAGCCCGAAGATGAGCGTTTCCTGACCCAGATGGAGCAGGAACACGAAATTGCCTGCCAGTTCAATCATCCCGGCTTGCGGCGCAGTGTGCGGTTGATCCGCAAACGCCGGTTGCTTAAGACCATCGAGATCTGCCTGGTGATGGAAATGGTGGACGGCACGCCTCTGGATAAACAGCGCCCCGAGTATCTGTCCAAACTCATTGCCATTTTCGCCTATGCCGCCGATGCCTTGGGCTGGTTGCATCAGCAAGGCTATGTGCATGCTGATCTCAAGCCCAACAATGTGTTGGTAACTGCCCATGATCATGTGAAAATTATTGATTTTGGTCAGAGCTGCCCCATCGGCACCGTCAAAACCCGGATTCAGGGCACCCCCGATTATATCGCCCCGGAACAGGTGAATCGTACGGCGCTGGTGCCCCAAACCGATGTCTTTAACCTCGGTGCCACCCTATACTGGTGCCTGACGGGCAAATATGTTCCGACTCTGATTCACCGCCGGACCGACACCTTGGGACTTTTATCGCAGCGGGAATTGTTTCCTCCGCACGAACTTAATCCCCTCGTGCCCTTGGCCCTGAGCAAGTTGGTTTTGGATTGTATTGAGGAAGACGTGCGCCGCCGGCCCGCAGATATGATGGTCTTGCGGCAACGCTTGGAATTGGCGGCCAGTTTGGCGCCCCTACCCGGCAGTCCGGAAGATCGCTACCTGCTGATGACTTCCCCGATGCACCGGCAATTCGATGCCGGCGTATAACGACGAAGCCACGGCACCTGCGGTCCCCCGGGAGAGAACGGACCCTTATGCCCACGCGGCGACTGCTTATCCTTTTCAGCCTGACCAGTGCCTGCGTACTGGTTTTACTGCTGCGCCTCGGTCATTTACAACTCTGGTCCGGTACCTACTGGCAGGCCGAAGCCACCCAATTTTCCCGCCGTTATAGTGTGCTCGATACCCCCCGGGGCACGATTGTGGATGTCCGGGGCCGCGTGCTGGCCCGCGATGAACCCTGTTATGATCTGGCCATTGATTACCGGGCCATGAATCTCGATGACCGCTGGGTCACGCGTCAGGCCCTGAAAATGCTGACCGATGCCGGGATCAAGGACCGGGCCCAGCGCCGGGCCCAACTGGCTTATTACAAACGCGTGGTGGCCGGCCAGATTGTCGGCGACAAGGAACTCGGGCTGGAAAGTCTCACCACCGTCATAGCCCGCCAGACCGGGGTCAGCGAAGAGGAAATTGAAAACCGTTTCAGTGTGATCCGCGCCCGCATTCACGCCCTGCGCCAGAGCGTCATGCAGCAACGCTATGACGCCCAGGCCGATCAGGAAAATCCCCCCGATCCCGATGATGTCACCCTGAATATTGATCTGCGCGAGGAACGCACCGCGCACGTGATCGTGCCTAATGTCTCCAACGAAGTGGCGTTTTTCTTTGACAAAAATCTGGGCCGGTATCCCGGACTGGTACGACTGGACGGGCGCAAACGGATCTACCCCTACGGCCCCGTGGGCGCCCATGTGCTGGGTGTGCTCCGCCCGGTGGATCGGGACAGCCTGCTGAACCGGCCGTTCCAACAGGCCCGGCCCGATGACCCCGGTTATATGGCCGGTTACCTGCCCGGCGATGTCATGGGGGCCATGGGCGTCGAACGCTTCGCCGAATTGGCGCTCCGTGGCCAGCGCGGGCTCAAGATTACCGATCTGGAAAACCAGGATCTCACCGGTCTGGGGCAGGCCGCGGTCCCCGGCCAGGAGGTGCGGATCGCACTCGATATCGAACTGCAAAAAGATATCTATCAGAACGCATTACAGCCTGATGGTGGTCTGCCGTTGGGGGAAGATGGCGCCGGGCATCCCGGTGCCGTGGTGGTTTTGGATATCGCCACGGGCCAAACCCTGGCGCTGGTTTCCCTGCCGAGTTTTGACCTGAACAGTTACGACAGCCAGATTGGCCAGATGATTAAAAACACCCGGGATATGCCCCTGTTGCATCGTGCCATCGCTTCCGCCTATCCGCCGGGCTCTACGGCCAAACCACTCGTGGCCACGGCGGCGCTCTACCACAAAATCGTGACACCCGCCGATACCCTCGTGTGCCACGGTCACATGTTTCCCAACCAGCCCAAAATCCTGCGCTGCACCCATATCCATGGCCCCGTCAATCTTGGGCTGGCTCTGGAAGCCTCCTGCAATGTCTATTTTTACAATATGGGCCAGCGTCTGGGTTATGTGCGTATGTTGGAGTGGTATCAAAAATTCGGTTTCGGCCAGCGTTTGAATTTCGAACTGCGCGAAGAGGCCCGCGGAGCCCTGCCCGCCCTCAATCTCGGTGTGGATGAAGCACAAAGTAATTCCGAGGCGATCCTCATGGGCATCGGTCAGGGCCGTATGGCCATCACGCCGCTCCAGATGGCCGATGCCTACGCCACCATGCTGCGGGCCGGCGGGCGTATCACGCCCACACTGCTGCCCACCACCGGAAAAATTACCCAGAATGCATTTTTGGCCCCGGACATTGTCCGCACCGTCGCGCTCGATTTGCGCCGCGTGGTCACCGGCCCGGAGGGCACCGCCCGGCGGGTCTTGCAGATGGCCATCCCCGTGGCCGGCAAGACCGGTACCGCCACCGCCACCCGTCGGATGGAGATCAATGGCCAGCC
>JBIJDM010000196.1:0-5544 GCA_044344145.1 Phycisphaerae bacterium | reverse complement strand
GGGGTTGGTTTTTTTTCGGTCCGCCAATTCCAGACGCCAACGCAGGATGGGCCGGAGTACCAGTAACGTGGCCAGATAAATGCAGGTTGCACCCCCGGCCATAATAAAGCCCAAACTGGCAATCCCCCGATGTTCGGCCAGCATGAGGAAGGCAAAGGCGGTAATCGTGACCAACGCGCATAAAAATAACGCCGAATCGGCCACATCCCAGCCTATCCATCGCCGCTGGGGTGTGGCTGTAGCTTCGCGATAGCGGTGAATCATGAATACCCCGTATTCATGGGCGGCTCCGAACAAAATCGGCAGGGCGAAGAAATTTGCAAAATTCCAGGTTTGGCCCATCCATACCATGGCTCCCAGCAGCACCGGCAAGCCCAGAAATAATACGCTGACTGCGGCCAGCGTTTGTCCCAGATTGCGTACGTCCAGCCAGACCAATAAAACAATCAGGCCAATGGCCAATCCCGATGATAGTATGAATGCGGAACGGATATTTCCCGTGGCATGGTGGATGTTCACGGCAATGCCGGTATGGGTGAAATTCTTGGGGATAAGCGGTTCAAGTGTCGTTACAAACGTGGCCAATTCCTGCGTATCCCACAAATCCGCGCGGGGGTTGATATAGAGGGCATAAGTTCCGTCTGGGCTGACATAATGTTCCCGCACCGCAGCCGGCAGGTCCTGGATTTGCAGTGGTGGGGGGATCAGCATGGCCACGCCACTGCGCAGGGCGGTGAGATAACCGCGTTGCCATGCGGTCATGATGTCCAGCGTGTCTTGGGTCTTATCCGGAGCTTGTAATGCGACTACGATGCGCTGGTATAAAGCGGTTAATTCGGTGTTGCCGGCTGAGGGGGGCGTGCGTGCCAGGCGGTTTTGCAGTTGCTGCAGAACGGCGCCGAGTGAGGTTAAGTCTTGTGCCGTCATGGGCGTAATGGTTTGCCAGTTAATGGTCCCGAACGTGGCCAGTTCTTTCGTTAGATAGGCCTGCTTATCCTGAGCATCCAGCAGACTGTCCGTACCTGCCACCACGGGTGCGGTCATGATCTGCGTCCGGACCTGACGCAGCGCGTTCAGGTCACGATCCAACACCACGGAATACCACGTGGACATTTTATTGACCAGTTCCACCGCTTCGGTGTGGGCCGGTTGCAGCTTGATCAGGTTGCTGTCGAACCGGGTGTAAAAAGCGGCTGGGACTGCGGCACAGAGTAGCACCAACCAAATGGCCGGGCCAATCCAATGCCGTGAACGTACCGTGGGGACGGCCGTTCGCACGGGTGCGGAGATACGTTTGGTGGCCGGTACGCGGATGGGCACCAAGACCAGCAGGGCTGGCAAGATGGTATACGCGGACAACAGGCATAAAAACAGCCCACCCCCGGCGATAATACCCAGTTCCTGTGCCCCACGAAAATCGCCCAATACGGCAATTAAAAACGCTCCGGCCGCGCCGGCACAGGTCGTCACAATCGGTGGGCCAACATTACGGTATACATGGGCAAAGATGGCCTGTTGGGAATGGCGACGATACACCTCATAGCGATAACGGGCGATGACCTGGATTAAATAATCCATGCCAATGCCAATCAGCGCCACGACAAATACCATCGAGAGTAAACTCAGCCGACCCACGGTTAGCGTGGCCCAGCCCACAGTCCATCCAACCCCCACCGCCAGACCGATTTTTACCAAGAGCGCCAGCCAAAATGACCGGAACGCGATGATCAGGGCTATAAAAATCGTCACCATAGCCAAGGCTTCGGCCAACGTGAAATCACGATCGGTAATGTCGAGTTCGTCGGCCTCCAAGACCGGCCGTCCGGTCAGTCCGGCCTGGAGTTCCGGATAACCCGCCACACAATCTTTGACCACTTGCCGAATGGCCTGCATTCGTTCCACCACGACCTGACGGGAGGCGTAGTCATACTTGGGGAAGACTTTGATCAACATCATGGGCTGCGGTGGCGTCGAATTGTCATCCACCATGAAATAGCCTGCCCGAATGGGATTCTGCGCGTTGCTGGTACTATCCAGTGCAGTCAAATCAACGCCGACGGCCAAGCCGTCACGTAACGATTTTTCCACCCCGCTGAGCAATACGCTGGTGAAACGTTGCGTGTCGTCATCAAGCTTGGGGGCCAGTGCAATACTGCGTAGCGTGCGCTCCAAGGGTTGCTTGCCCAGCAGTATGCTGTCCATGCCCGGCGCGGCCCCGGCGATTTTTACCAGCGGTAAAAATTCCTTGGCTTGGGCGACTTGTTTGTGAATTTCATCCCAGCCGGCCAATAAGATGCCCTGATTGCCAAGCTGCTCGACTGGGACCCGATTTTGGACACTGGTCACGTGCTGTTTCAAGTCGGCAAGTTTTTGGGTGATACGATCCGATAATTCCATCCAGCGTGTGTCTGGTTTACCGGTAGCCGCTCGGGGCCGAATCACCACAAATACCGCTTCATTCTCGGGGAACTTCTGGACGTAATCCAGATAATCGCGGAAGAAGGGGCTCTTGGGATTGAACAGTTCATTCTGATCGGCGGTCTGTTCCAGCCGGGTCACCGCCAGATAGACACTCACGGTCAGGACCAGTGTGCTGATCACCAACGTCAACACCGGGCGTCGCACCACCCCCAGCGCCAAACGCACCAGATACTTATAGAAATCAAACTTGTGCGTGCGTTTCATGCGCCGGCAATCCCATCGTAACGCCGTTTATTCCACGGTCACACTCTTGGCGAGGTTGCGGGGTTTGTCCACATTACAGCCCCGCAGTACCGCGGCATGATACGCCAGCAATTGCAGCGGTACTACTGTCAGCAGGGGTTGCAGCGGTTCGATGGTATCCGGGACTTCGATCACATGATCGGCAACCGAACGGATATGCTCATCGCCCTCAGTGGCTACCGCGATCACCTTGCCGCCCCGGGCTTTGACTTCCTGAATGTTCCCAAGAATCTTTTCGTATTGACTACCTTTGGTAGCGAGAAATACCACCGGCATACCTTCGGAAATCAGCGCGATGGGCCCATGTTTCATCTCGGCAGCGGGCAGCCCCTCGGAGTGGATGTACGAGATTTCTTTCAGTTTCAGCGCGCCTTCGAGTGCCACCGGATAGTTATACCCGCGGCCCAAAAACAGCCAGTTTTCTTTCTGGCAGTATTGCTGGACAATCTTGTGGATGGCATCACTTTGCAACAGCACCCGGCGTACCAGATCGGGAATCGCGTTCAAGCTCTTCAGGAACTGATCCAGCACCTGCTGGCTCATATATTTGCGCCGGGCAATAAACAGGGCAATCAGCGTTTCCACCACGACTTGGCCAGAGAAGGCTTTGGTGGAGGCGACGCCAATTTCGGGACCGACATGCAGATACACGCCGGCATCGGTTTCTCGTGCGATCGTGGAGCCCACCGCATTGATGATACCCAGACTCAGCGCGCCCCGGTCTTTGGCTTCCCGCAGGGCTGCCAAGGTGTCGGCCGTTTCGCCCGATTGGCTGATGGCAAAGACCACCGTGCCCTCTTCGATGATCGGATTGCGATAGCGGAACTCACTGGCGTATTCCACTTCGGTGGGAATCTTGGCCAGATCTTCCATCAGATATTCACCCACCAGCCCGGCATGCCAGGCCGTGCCACAACCGGTGATAATCACCCGGCGGGCTTTCACCAGATCGCGGGCGAATTGATTCAGCCCCCCAAGTACGACCCGGCCTTCCGTCATATCCACGCGGCCGCGCAAACAGTTCTCAATCGCTTCAGGCTGCTCCATGATTTCTTTCATCATGAAGTGTTCGTAACCACCCAACTCAATTTGTTCCAGGGAGAATTCCACTTCGGTCAAATCCTTGCGCACCGGGACGTTGTCAATGGTGGTGGTTTTGAACCCCTGGGGCGTAATCACGGCCATTTCGTTGTCGGAAAGGTAAATCACCTGCGTGGTGTGTTCGACGATCGCCGAAGCATCGGAGGCCACAATGAACTCTTCGTTGCCCACACCGATAATCAGTGGTGAGCCTTTGCGGGCCACAACCAGGGTATCGGGTTGATCCACCGCCATCACTGCGATGCCATATGTTCCGCGCACTTCATGCAGTGCGGCCTGCACCGCTTGGGCCAGTTCTCCGGGCTTGTAGAAATGGCCGATCAACATCGCCAGCACTTCGGTGTCGGTCTGACTGGAAAAATGCCGGCCCTTTTCCTGCAGAAACTGCTTCAAGCTGGCGTAGTTTTCGATGATGCCGTTATGGACCAGAGCAATTTTGTGCTGATCATCGGTATGCGGGTGGGCATTCACTTCGGTCGGGGCGCCATGGGTTGCCCAACGGGTGTGGGCCATACCAATATGTCCGCCGGGGACCTGTGTGGTTTCCGTTTCCAGTTGCGACTCGAGCACGCTGATGCGTCCCACCGCCCGGCGGATATGGTGCTGCCCGGCATGGCCGATACAGATGCCCGACGAGTCGTAACCGCGATACTCCAGCCGTTTAAGCCCTTCCAACAACAGGGGTTGGGCGTTTTTCTTGCCGAGATAAGCAACGATTCCACACATAGAATATCCTTATTGCGAAATTATCGTCCATAAACCGCGCCATAAGCCTAGAAGCGTATGGTAATGCACATGACAGTTACTAGTATACCGGGTTAGTTTGCCTCTGGCTGTGTCGTAGCTTGCCGGGCCCAGGGGGATTCCGGGTATTTCTCCCGGATTAGCTGTTGTAACACCTTGGATTCATTGAGGTTAGATGCTTTGGCTTGGGCTTCCGCTGCCCGCCAAAGCAATTCTGCGGCGTAATACGCATCAGGCAACGCTTTGGCATGTTGCAGGGCGACAATAATGGCTGTCTGGTAACGCTTCTGGGCCATGTATAGCTTCACCTTCAGCACCCGGCTGAAACCCTCAGGAATGGTGTCGGGGACGTCCATTTCCCATTGTTCCAACGCCCGCTGGGCCGCTTCGAATTCACCCTCGGCAATGAACGATTCAATATTCCGGGCCAGCACACCTTGCCGCATCTGCATTTCGTTATAGGGAAGGTTTTTCCTTGGTCCCAGTTCCTTGATCGTCTCCAAGCATTGCTTGCCTTTGCCGGCTGCGATATAGGTTAGAGCTTGTGCCACTTGAAAGTGGTGCATGGCATCCGCGCGGTCCGGGTCCAGTTGGGGCTTGCATTGGTCTAAAACCGCTTGCGCAACTTGCGGTTGGCTTAACTCTTCGGTCAACGCGGTCACTTCCAGCAGCACGGCTTGGGCGCGTACCAGCGACGATAACTTCTTGGTATGCAGTAATTTGAGACTACCAACCAGCGCTTCGGCTTCGCCCGCCTGCGTCATGATGTGGGCATAATCGCGTAACTCACTGATCAAGTGGGGCGTTTCTGCGGGTACACATGTGGTCAGCCAGGCTTCCATCCAGCGCTGATATTCTTTGCGGTTGTCGGCGGTTTTATACGCCAACATCCCGCGATACGCACTATTCGTTGCCAACAGTTGCGGGTTATAGCGGTTCAATTCCGCCAGCAGCACACTACTACGGTCCTCTTCC
>JBIJDM010000275.1:0-2999 GCA_044344145.1 Phycisphaerae bacterium | reverse complement strand
CCATTTCTGCGATGCCCGCGACGCCCATTTGACGGCGGAACTCCCTCCCGGCCGGGTGGTGGTCTGTTGTCATGATCTGCATCCGTTTACCAGTGTTCTGCAGCGCGGTGGTAATCCGCTGCGCCAGGCCTTGGTACGCCAGCAACTCGAAGGTCTGCGCCGTGCGGCAGTGGTGCTCTACAGCACCGAAACCCTCCGGCGTAAAATTCTCATCCATGAACTCCTCGACGATGCCCGGCTGGTCTATTGTCCGCCCGGCGTGGCGGAAGTTTTCCGTCAATCCGCCCCCCCGGCGGAGAATCTGCTGCCGCGCGTGCGGCAATGGCTGGCAGGGGGGCCGTACCTGTTGCAGGTCGGCGGGCAGTATAGTTTGGCAGAGTTCCGCATCACGCTGGCTCTGCTGGCCCATCTACGCCAGCAAGGCTGGCCAGGACGGCTGCTGTGGATCGGGCCACCACCCACCCCGGCGTGCGCGGTCGAGGCCGAGCGCCTGGGCGTGTGGTCGTATGTGAGTCATCTGGAAAACCCCACCGAGGTGGATCGCGCCGGGCTGTATCATGGTGCGGGCCTGGTGGTGGTTCCACAGAGCGAGGATACCTTTACACCCACCTTGGCCGAGGCCCTGGCGTGCGGGAGCAAAGTGCTGGCGCGGGCGCTGCCGGCGCTGGTGGAAATTGGCGGGGATATGGCCACTTATCTGCCGGAAGATGATCTGGCCGCGTGGTGTGCAGTCGGCGGGGATTTGTTGCAGCGTCAGGAAGTTTACGGCGAACGCGCCCAACGCATGCGGAGGGTGGCCAACTTTGACTGGGCCATCCACGCGCAGATCATCATGCAGGTACACGCGCGGTTACGGCAATAGCAGAGTTAATAACCGGAGTGCTGCTGGTCTTTCACATAGGCATTCAGCGCGCCCAATACCCCAAAGACAATCATGCATAGCACCATCTCATTGACCGGATTGGCACGGAAGGGGTCTTGGGTGAATATCTTGACTGTAAGCAGTCCCCAAAGGCCATAGAGCACCACGACGAATATCGAATAACCCAGCGCGAACCAGCCTCCGAATTCGCGGGCCAAAATTTTGAATTGGTCCGGGATGCGGTTTTGTTTGAGCAACAGATACGCCAGAATCAATACGGCTGCCCCCAGCGAAACCCCCAAAAGGGCGGTATCCAGCAGGTCATCGGGGCGTTTGTGGTGCCAGCCAAAAAAGTGCATGGCCGCGCCCGCACATGCCAATATGAATAAATCGCCAAGAAGTTTTCCAATTCGCATTGTCATGGTCTCACCCGTACAAATAGTCAACCATGTTCCCGCTGCCTATAAATAAGGATAGGTAAGTCCCGATTAGAAAGCAAGATATTTAAGGCTATTAAGCGTTGGGAGGGGTGATATACGTCAAACCCGGCAGCATGATATTGACCGTGGTGCCCTCGCCGAGGACGGATTCCAACCATACATGCCCACCCAGGTCCATCACCAGACTATGGATGATGGTTAGGCCCAAGCCCGGGTTGTTACCATTCCCGCCGGACTGGACGCCCTTGGTGGTGAAGAAGGGATCAAAAACCTGGGGAACATGTTCGGGTTTGATCCCCGCCCCGGTGTCCTGAAATTGCATCAGAACCTGACCGGCCTGACTGTGGGTACGTACGGTAATTACGCGATTGTGCAGCGGCGAGATGCCGGTGAAGGCGTCTTCGGCGTTTTGCAACAAGTGGGCCAGGGCCTGACTGAAACGCTGCCGGGGGACTTCGACCATACAGGTGGATTGCAGGTCCAGTTCCAGTTTGATGCTATGCTGCGTGAGGGTGGGCTCGACCGCATCGGCGAAGCGCAAAATTTCTTCGGTCATATCTGCCATATCCGGCGCACTGTCGCTGGGCCCGCTCATCGCCAGCAGGCTCTGGGTGATATAACTGATCCGGCTGGTCGCTTCGTTGACCATACGCAGCGCCCGCTTCATCGTGGCCGGGTCGTCGGTATCCAGCGCAAAATCCACCATGGTCGAAGCGCCGCAGATAATATTGTTGAAGTGATGGGCCACACCCGAGGCCAGCGTACCCAGGCTGGCCATCATGCGGGTACGCGAAAGATTGCTTTCCAATTCCTTACGGTTGCTGATATCACGAACCCACGCCATAACCCCCTGCAATTCGCCCGCCCCATCCAGCACCGGCGAGAACATCAGCCCCAGATAAAACCAGCGTTGTCCGCCGGGGGGGACAATGGCAACTTCGATGCTGTTGATAGAACGCTGGCTCACGCTGCGGCGGAACACCTGGTCCAGTTCCACCCGCTGCTCGGTCACCACCAAACCCAGCAAGGGCTGGCCGATCATGTCATGGGTATCGTGAAAACCCCAAAAGGTGCCAGCCCGCTGATTGGCGGCGCGGACCATCCCGGTGCAGTCCAAAGTCAGCACTCCTACGGCCGCCTGAGCTACGGCGGCTTCATAAAATGCCGCGCCAAAGGGACTGGCCGCATTGGCCCAGGGCCGCATCTGCGTGGGGACGGGTTGGTACGTGGCGTTGGCTAAGGGTGTTTGGTGGGGGGCGCTGGGGGGATGTGATTCAACCGCAGGGGACAACGTAACCGCGTGGCAGGCCGGTAATGACTTGCCGATCAGTTCGTGTTCAGATTTGGCGGACATGTCGGTCATGATGATCATGAACCTCCATCATACAACAGTCAAAACATGAAACAGCGCACGTTTGACCAATATGTAGCTTAGTCATTAGGGCCCTTGGGGGCAAGTAAAACATAGGAATTCGTGAGTTTGGCAAGAAGAGTCGTATTTAGGAATTATTTTGTTCGCGGTTAAAGAAATCTCCCCGAGCCTGCCTAATATTGCTTGAACGACGCGTGCGACCTCTTTTGGGAAAAGCATTATGAAGGCGGTCAGTGCCTATTTGGAGATGGAAGACCCGGACTTGATGATTTCCGGGATCAAGGCTGATTTGGCCGTGCAATTAGCGGGTGCCCGGCCCGATTTG
>JBIJDM010000030.1:0-18373 GCA_044344145.1 Phycisphaerae bacterium | reverse complement strand
GCTGCGCGATCTGGAGCAGGCGGCGACAGACGCGGAGTATAGCTTTGACGGCACGACATTGGTCCTGCCGATCGTGGTGCTGGGGGAGGGGCCGGGGACATCGACCTGGACCCGGCGGGCGGACAAGGCCGACCCGATGACCAAGGTGAGTGACACGTTTTGGGAACATTACTTTACGGATGGCCCCGAGGCGGCGCTGGAGCAGGCGGCGGAAAGGGCCCGCAAGGCGCCGGAGGTGGCGGCGGCGACGATCGGCGGCCGCACGCTGCTGATCAGCTACAAGAGCGGGCATGAGGAGTTTTTCCTGGCGCCGAAGCTGCCGGGGGAAGCCAAGAAGCCCAAGACGCAAGTGCCGCCAGCGCCCGAGAGCGAGAGCGAGGCGGTCGCGGAAGATGGAGCGCTGCCCGGCAATATGTGGCTGGCGCAAATGATGCCGATGCAGGGGATTCGGGGGGTGGCGGGGTTGGCGTCGGGAAAATTCGACAAGTACAGCGACTGGCTGCGTTATCAGCCGGAGCCGATATCGGTTGGGGATGCGCCGCCGGACAAACGCGCGCTGCTGTTCTCGCCGTTTCATGCCCTGCCGCACTTTGAGCATGTGCCGGACCCGCCGCCGGTGGCGCGGCCACGGGGCGGGCGGGGGCCGGTGCCCGCGCCGACGCCGAAGAAACAGGGCACGGCACTGCCGGTGTTCGGCGAACATGAGAAACTGGAAGAGATTGGCAAGCACCTCGAGAAGATTGACTATATGGTGCTGACGTATACGGACACGGCGGTGGACCTGGAGCTGATCTACAAGAAGCTGCACGGGCACAACTGGGGCGTGATTTACTTCAACACCCACTGCGGGGAGATCACGCGGCCCACGGATGACGGCGGGGTGGAGCATGCCGGGATGTTGCTGGCCACGGGCGAACAGATTCCCGATGCGTATGCGGAATCACCCGGCGAGCGCGCGGCGTATCTGGAGCGCACCGCGCGGGCGGCGCTGGGCGGGGACTACGAGCGGCTGAAGAACACGGTGATCGAGGGGATGATTGATGAATCGGGCGTGTATTTCATCGCGCTCAAGAGCCAGTTCTTCAAGTCGATCAACTGCGATTATTCGAAGAGTCTGGTGTTCCTCAACGGCTGCGAGAGCGCGAAATTCGCGGATTTCCGCCGGGATTTTGCGGCCCGGAGTTTCGTCGGCTGGGCGGAAAACGCGCAGATCGAAATGGGCAGCCGCGTCAGTGAGCCGTTTTTTAACTGCATCACGCGCAAGACCTTTGCGGATCGCGAGGCGGTTTTTTATGCGATCAACTACGTGAACGACCATTACTACGCGCCGGGGAATCCGGCGCTGAGCCGCGGGGATGATCCCGTGGCGGAATCGCATCGCTACTGGGCGCAGCGGGCGCGCGAGGACGCGAAGACGTGGGACTTCCACAACCTGCGATTGTATCGCCAGGGGAAGAGCACGCCGGAAAAGCCGTTCCCGTTTCACCTGGCCAATCTGATGCGCGTGACGCGACGCTGGGTGGTGGAGCGGAAGGGCCGGGAGGGATTGCGCGAGACGCTCGATGCGCTCGACACGCCGAACCTGGAAGTCGGGCTCAAGGGCACGGATTTTTATAAGCAGGCGTTCAATGGTGTGAATGTCTCGCGCGAACTGATCGAGGAAGCGAAGTTTGAGCTGGCCGGGGACGGCTCGCGGCCACGCTTGACGCTGGTGGAGAAATGATGCTGGGTGGAGGGAGGGGAAGGAACCACAGATGGGGAGGATGGACACGGATGGGGGTGTGGGATGGGTGGCTGGTCTGTGCGGTAAGTGATCCGATAGAGAAATGTTGGCAGCACCACTGAGGGCACCCCGGCAAGCGTTATTCAGATAGGTCTAGACCCCGCCCTCCAAGGTGCCGATATGACGGGAATCAGTTAAGACGTATCATGATATTAGCGCTACTTGCGCCAGTAATTCATCTACAGGATCAGGCACATCTGTTGGAACATCGTCGAAGGGGGCAGTCAACAACGGGTGGGTGATCGTGGGCATCGTCATCCCCTCTTGGCGTCGGACACTTCCGATCGCGTATACCTCAAAGGGAATAATGTTGAAGGGATATCTGGAAAACTCGCCGATGAACTCGTCGCCCTGATCCACACTTTGTTCGACATGGTAGTCACAGGCACGCCGTAACGCTTGCGCAAAGGGCTCCGATTGATCCCACTGGGTAAAAATGTCTGTGTATGGACCCGAAGGATCGCCAACTGTGGGACCACCCCGAAGATTCTGGCCTGTAGAATGCTGGTAGAGTTGCAGAACCAGTGAGGGCAATTGTAAGGTCCCCCACGCGCCAAATGCGCCATCTTGCACACTGTGAGCGAGCCGCTTTCCAAGCCAGGCTATGATCGCTTGCTTCTGGAAGGCCATCGCCATGGCAAGGCATAAAGCTGGACGCAGCGTATCCATACGGGGCTGCTTGTTTTTGCGTGGGTCCTTCGTCCATTGCTCTACCAGCAGTCTAACATGCCAATAGTCGAGCACCATGCCATACAGGAGATCAATCCAGCCAGCGGTCTGGCCATCGGCAACCCGAACCGTCCCATGGATTAAATACCAGTTTGCCAGCACGCCCACGTGCGATCCAGCAAGCGCTTTGTCTGGGTCGGCGAGTGGGCTTCTCGACAGCAGTCCTTGGAGGGCTTCGATACGTTTATCACGTTGAAATGACTGGTTCCGGGCATTACTCACCCAGTCCTGCATTTCGTCGAGAAACTTACCGCGAACGAACATTGTTACCACCTGAATGCGCTTATATCTGGAGTAATACTTCTAGTATAATTGACGTTAAAGCGGCCTTCCCCACGAATCGTGGGCATATGTGGTGCAGCGCATCATTAACGGCCCACAATTCGGTTTGGGGCACTTAACCAATGCGATACCTCATAGAATACCGCCCCGCCGTGGGCGCAGCCAGCGATGTCAAAAAAACCACCGAATGTGACCCGGGCAACTGTGGCAGAAGGTAAGTTTGCCCCCGAATCCAGTATTGCCCCCCCACCACCAACCGACTGGAGACGACCGGGATCGAACCGGCAACCCCTAGCTTGCAAAGCTACCAGAATAATGAAGAAAAGCCAATGAATACCCCTATTTCCGATAACCGGGGGGCGTGTGGGGGGCGTTTTTCTGCGGGAACCACCCCCGCCACACCGGCGGAACGTATCGCGGAAATACTGGCTTTGCCCCTGACCGATGCCGAAAAGGCCGCGCTGCTTCGTCTACTGCTGGCGGGCACCTAAACGCGATCCAGCACCGGCACCGGCTGGCGGCGTTGTATTGCTGGCCATGTATGTATTCTCTTACTCTTTATCCCTTCCCTCTATTTAGAGAAAACAAGTGCCCAATGTGCCCAATGTGCCCAAGCCCCTACACTGGCAGGCCTTTGGTTGCTGGCACATTGTAAAAACGAAGTGCCCGAACCGCCCGACCTATCCGCCCGTATGCGTTTGGTAGTGCTGGTATATGGCCGCACCGCACCGCGTACGATGCGATATGGCGCGTTATCTGCGGTGAATTGACCCGGAAGCCGACCACAGCGCCAACGTCCGCACCTGCTGGCCGGGAGTGAATAGGTACTCCGGCGGGAATTACCTGTGCGGTGAAAACCCGTGCCGTCTTTCATTCACGCGTTCAAGTTTGCAAATTGCTTATATAGCAATAGTGCCCACGGCATATTTGCCACCACGTTTGCAGTTGGCATAATTGCATTGTGGGCATCGGCATAATTACCCGATGTAATCCGGGCGTGGTTGCCGTCATTCTCCCTTGGCTGGCACCCGCCCGGACCCCCACCTAACGCAAGGGAGATTGTTGCCATGGCTAAAGTGACCCCCGATCAAGTCAAACAATGGGCGGTAGTGCTGGACCAGTTGCGGACCGGCTTTGCGATTGCTGACACAATGGACAAGCAATCGCCAGAGGATGAAACGGCGCATCACTTCATGATGCGAGCGTTGGAAGATTCGGGCGGCGAACTGGTGGCGCAGTTGGTCCGCGCTGGCGTAATCAAAACCCCGATTGTCCGCAAGTTAGTAGAGCATCATTGCGGGAAAGGCCCGCACCCGTGGCAGGATATGTCAAATAATGAAATAAAAGGCAAGGTCCATTTTATGCGCTGTTTCACAAACCTGTGGCTGGATTTCACCGGCAATTATAAATGCACCGGCATCCCAGCGCTGGCCCCCCCGCATGGCTGGCCCACTAACGAGCGTACCTTTGAGGCTGGCCACCGGGCAAGAATGAAACTTGAGCGGGGGCGGCTGGCCAGCATACTGGCGCACCTGGGCGAAGTGATTGCACATATCAAGATTGCAAAGCCCACTGGCAAAACGTCGTCACCACAAAAGATTAAAGAATATCGCAAGATATACGACGAAGTGTGCAACAAGCGCGGGCCTGAAAAAGTTGTGAATTACATCGCGCCAACGGCGTTAAAGCTATGCAATGGCGACAAAGCCAGCGCGCTGAAGCTGACACATACCGCATACAAAGATATTAAGCGGCGCGATCGTAATCCGACCCGATGATGTAATCCGTTCGCACCCCACCCGACATTGCGAACGCACCTTCCTACATGCACGAAAGCCAATATCCATAGGCCTTTTGTGAGTATCTTTTCGCACATAAAAAATGACGTGGCGAACGGTATCTGTACGCGCATACTGGTACTTATTGACGCTGGCCAATGTGGCTGGCGGATGTAAGGGCTTGTTTATGTGCGGATTGCCCACCGCCGAGAAAGTGTGTGACCTATGACCCCGACCACCACCACCACCGAACTGCCCGCGCTGCTCCGCGATCATGATATCGCGAAGATCATCGGCTGTTCCCGTCGTCACGTTTGGACGCTGGTAAGCGCTGGCCGCATTCCGCGCCCGGTGAAGATCAGCACCCGCTGCGCCCGGTGGCGCCGGGAAGTGATTGCCGACACGTTGGCCCAGTTGGCGAACCGATAACCACCCACCAATAAATTGCCCCCGCATGGCTGGAACCGAGCGGGGGCGGGAAGGAAAGTTGAGCATGAGTAATTATATCGCATTCACCTTGCTGACGCTATCAGTTTGCACCGTCACTATCGGCGGCGGCTGGCTGGTGGTCAAACTGGAAAACTACCTGCGCGGGCGGAAGCGTGGTGGCCAATGAATACCACCCAATTACCCCCACTGGCCAGCGACTACATGCGGACGCTGGGAACCTTCATCGGTCTGCTATACCCGGACGGCAGCGAGTGGTGCGAGTTTCGTTTGATACCCGGCCCCGGCGTGCCTGGCCCTGCTAAAAGTCTGTTCACCGTGGCGCATGATATCACCGCGCCCGAACGCGACGACAACGGCTGGGCGTTTGCGGAATATCTGGGCACACTTAACCGGCTGGGATTTAACATCTACTGCGGCTTACACCCCCGCCGGGAGCAAGGCGGAACGAAGGCCAGCGACGTGCTACATTGCCATGCACTGGCTTGCGATTTTGACGATCAAAGCCTGACCCCCGAACTCATTCTGGAGCGCGTCAAGGATACCGGCTTTCCGGTGCCTGACTTCGTGACGGCAAGCGGGCATGGGCACTGGACCTATTGGCGCTTGCCCGTGCCTATCACGCCAACAGAATGGACCCGCCAGCAAATCGAACTAAATGCCGCGCTGGGGGCGGATAGCAAGATCAAAGACCCCCCGCGCCTGTGTCGCGTGCCCGGATTCTGGAATTGTAAAAACATCACCGCGCCCACCATGGCGCGACTCATTTACCCCCCAACAGTTGAGATATAAACCCATGAATATATTAGATGCATTGAATGCACGTCGCACCGCCAGCACCCCCGAAAAACGCGCACCGTTGCCCGTGGCTGGCCGTTCACCTACTAACCCGCCCGATAACGCCACCCGTGGCCGCGCCTATGCCCTGAAGGCACTGGCCAGCGAAGCGGCGGAACTGGCGCAGACCGCAACGAACCGGAACCACCGCTGCAACGTGGCCGCGCTGAAACTGGGTAAGTATGTGGGCACTGGTTGGCTGGATCGTGGCGAAGTGGAAGCGGCTTTGCATGATGCCATGGCCACCAATAGCAGTTTGGGCAATCACCCGCACGGCGACGATGAAGTCCGCGCCACCGTGGCCAGTGGGCTGTCTGCTGGCATTGCAGAAGGAACGGCCCACCCGCCAGAGTTACCCGACCGACCGGCGCCGGGAAAGCCCACAAAGCACCGCGCCAGACCCACCCCCGCCAGCAGCGACGAAGGGAACGCAAGCCGGGAACGTAAACCCCCAAGCGGCGCGGCGGAAAGTCTCATCGGTCTGGCCGACGGTTGCGAGTTATTCCACGATGCCACCCGGCAGGCCTTCGTCACGTTCAGCGACAACGGCACCCGCAAAAACGCACCTGTGGACGGTTGCGAGTTTCGCGACTGGCTCCAGCACCGATACTACCGGGCGTATGAAGCGGCGGCGAAGCCGGACCAGTTGGACGCGGCGATCAGCACCCTGACGGCCCGCGCGAAATATGACGGCAAAGAGTGTGCCACCTTCCAACGTGTCGCACCGCTGGGCGGGGGCATCGTGATTGATATGGGCGATCCTCTATGGCGGGCGGTGGTAGTGACCAAAGACGGCTGGACCGTAGTAGACGTAGCGCCGGTGAAGTTTATCCGGTCTGGCAATACTGGCGCGTTTGCCGAACCTGACAGCAACGGCACACTGGCGGAACTGGCCGACCATGTAAATCTGGACCCGCATAATCTGCGCTTGGCGGCGGTCTGGATATTGGCCGCGTATATGACCAACGGCCCGTATCCCGGCGCCTTGGTGCTGGGCAATCACGGCAGTGGTAAATCTAGCGTGTGCGACGTGCTGCGCGACCTGACCGACCCACACGCCAGCGATACGGCCAGAGAGAGTAGGCCGCGAAGTATTGAAGATGCCTGGCTCATGACCACCATGACCCGCGTGATTCTGTTGGACAATCTTTCCGGCATGACCGATGAACTGTCGGATTGTTTGTGCACTATTTCCACTGGCGGGAGTTTTACCCGGCGCAAATTGTACAGCAACGGGGACACCTCCAGCATTAAAGCCAAGGCGACGTGGATACTCAATTCCATCGAAGATATTGCCACCCGTTCCGACCTGTTAAGCCGTGCGATCCTGTTGGACGTGAAGCCGTTCGCGCCCGGTGCCCAACGGCCCGAACGGGAAGTGAAGGCCGCGTATTCAGCGGCGCGGGGGCGATTGTTTGGCGGCATCCTCAACGCGCTGGCCAGTTGCCTTAGTAATCTTGACCGTGTGAAACTGCCGCTGAATACGCGTATGTCCGACGCGCTGGGCTGGGCTATGGCTGGCGAAGGCGCCACCGGGCTGGACGGATTCTATGATGCCTTCATGACGATGCAGACCGATGCCAGCAATCTGGCGCTGGAACTGTGCCCAATATACGAACCGCTGCTGGAACTGGTACGGCGTGGCGACTGGGAAGGAACGAGCGTTCAGTTGCTGACGGAATTGGGCACACTGGCGGGCGAAGGCACCCGGCGCCCGGACTGGCCGCGCACCCCCAAGCGGCTCCATGGATTGATTAAACGCATTGCACCGAACCTGAACCGGGAAGGCATCTATTACGGCCAGATAGAAAAAACACCCCGGCGTATCTATGCCCTGCGGCGTTGCGACGTGCCCAAGTAGGCACATTGTTTTCCCAATGTGCCCAACAGCAAACCCGCATGAATAAAGGCCGCTGGGCACATGGGCACATTGGGCGGATTGTTTTGCATAACTGGCGGGGAAGCCGTGGCGGGTATGAATCTGGCCGCACTATTTGCGCGCTAGTTGCACCAACGGTATACTAATAAGCGTTAAGGGACACTAATAAGGGGTACGGTATGCAGATCGAACGGCACAAAAACAAGTGGCGCGGCGTGGTCCATCATCAAGGGCGCCGGTATCGCACTGGCGGGTATACCGACAAGCGCGCGGCGGAAGCGGCGGCGGGTAAGCTGCTGGTGAATCTGGAGCGCGGCGGCGAAGGTCTGCGGGACAAATACGCCAAGGTTATGGCCGCACCGATTGCCGACCACCTTGCCGCGTATCTGGCCGATATGCGTGCCTGTGGTAGTGGCGTGGCGTGGATTGCTTCGTGTCGGCAACGGCTGGAACGTATGCTGGCGAATATGGCAATCACCTGCTGGGCGGAACTTACCCCGGCCAAACTGCTGGCGTGGCGCGACGGCCCGCACCCGATTATGCAGGGAACCAAAGACGGCCCCGAAACCACCACCCGCATGGCAGGCCCGGAAACAATCAATCAATGCCGTCGTGTGCTGCTGGCGTTTGTACGCTGGGCGGCGAAGCATGACCGCTGCAAGCCGGATATGCCGTTGGAATTGGCCAAGGTGAACCGGCTGGCCGTCAAGGATACCGACAAGCGGCGGGAGCGGCGTGCCCTGACCGTCAAGGAAAGCGGCGACCTGCTGGCGAAGGTGCCCGACGATCACCGGCTGTTCTATCGGCTGGCCCTGCTGACCGGCTTGCGAGTGGGCGAAGTTAAGGCCCTGCAATGGCGCGACGTGATACTGGACCGCGAACCCCGGCTGGAACTGCGGGCGGATAGCACCAAAGCCGGACGGGCGGACGTAATACCCCTGCATGGTGAACTGGCCGACGAACTCCGCCAGCGCCAAGGTATGCCCATGGCCCGCGTGTGCCCTGACGTGCCGACACTGGATCAGCACAAAGCCTACCTGACCGCTGCGGGTATTGCCTTCGTTGATGATACCGGGCGGCGGCTGGACCTGCATAGCCTACGGCATAGCTTCATAAGTAATCTGGCCGCTGCGGGCGTGCATCCAAAGACGGCCCAACGGCTGGCCCGGCATAGCACCATGGAACTGACCATGAAGCGTTATACCCATCTAGGCTTGTCCGATATGGCGGGCGCCTTGGAACGGCTGACCATGCCCACGGCCACCCCGGACCCGATGCAGGCCACCGGCACCGGCGATATTTCTTCCCACCCTGACCACGACGGGGGCGAACGGGGGGCGTATAGGGGGCGAAATACCGTCAAAAACGGTACTTTTATTGCGCTACCAGTAACAAATGGTAAACATGGTAATGCAAAACTGGTAAAGGATGATGAACAGACTTTAGCCAATACTGGCAAGGCTTTGCGTTACGTTGCACAAACGAACCCCACCACCAACCGACTGGAGACGACCGGGATCGAACCGGCAACCCCTAGCTTGCAAAGCTAGTGCTCTCCCAATTGAGCTACGTCCCCGAAGGGATATATATCCTAACCGGGGATGGGGTCGGCGCAAAGTGTGGGGGAAAAGAAGCGTGCCCGGCCATATGGGGGCCGGGACGCGTGGGGACCAGTTATTGGCGGCGCTGGGGGCGCTGCGCGGCATGGGGCCGGATTAGGCTTGGTAGAGTTCGCTGACTTTGGCCCAGTTAACCACATCCCACCAGGCTTCGATGTAATCGGGGCGGCGGTTTTGGAACTTGAGATAGTAGGCGTGTTCCCAGACATCCAGGCCGAGGATGGGCTTGCCGGAGATGCCGGCGATGGCGTCGCCCATGAGGGGGTTATCCTGATTGGGGGTGCTGGCGATGACGAGTTTGCCGTCCTTGACGACCAGCCAGACCCAGCCGGAACCGAAGCGCTTGAGGCCGGCGTCTTTGAACTTGGCCTTGAAATCGGCGAAGGAGCCGAAGGTGGCGGTGATGGCCGCGGCCAGCGGGCCGGTGGGTTCGGCGGGGCCGCCCTTGGGGGCGAGGATGTTCCAGAAGAAGGTGTGGTTCCAATGCCCGCCGCCGTTGTTGCGGACGGCGCCGCGGATATCGTCGGGGACGATGCTGAGATTGGCGAGCAGGGCCTCGATGGACTTGGATTCCAGATCGGCCTTGCCGGCGAGGGCGTTGTTGAGGTTGGTGACGTAGGCGGCGTGGTGCTTGTCGTGATGGATGGTCATGGTGGCGGTATCAAGCACGGGTTCCAGCGCGGCGGCGGCATACGGTAACGGAGCGAGGGTAAAAGCCATGGTCGTTTCCTTGAATAAAAGTCCGTGCCCACGGAAGCCAAGTCGGGCAGTAAAAAACCGTCAGCGGAACTTCCGCCGACGGTTAGTTATAGGAGCGTAAAGCGTGCAGGGCAAATATCCGCCCTGATGGTCGCTTTTTGGGGCGGTTATTTGGGGACTTCGAGTTTGAGGATGGCCTGGTCCAAGGTGAGGGTTTTCACCGTGGCGGTGGCCGGTTTGATCATCTCGGTGCCGACCCACACGTAATAGGTATTGGCAGTTTGGGCGGTAATGACGTACATCAGTTCGCCAGCGGTGTAGGGAATGGCGGCCAGTTTACCCTCGGGCGAGAGGGCGACCACGCGGGCCCCGACGATCTTTTCCAGCACTTCGGGGGCGACTCTTTCCTGCATGAACCGGGGCAGAGCGATCATGTCGGTGTCGGGCTTGTCGGTCAACTGGCCCTGCAGCAGCAGGGTCATGGTGTCGTTCAGACCGAGCGTTTCGGTGCCGGAGGCGTTTTTCAGCTTCACATAACGGTTGCGGGCCAGTTCCGGCTTGCGTTCCAGCAGACGGGCATAGGCATTATCCACCAAACTGCTGACATCCTGTTTGGCCACGGCGGAACGGCTCATGAGCCAGAGCTTATAGGTGGGCTTGTCGGTAACGAGGGCCGGGGGCAGACTGACGATCAGAGCAACGGTGCCGGGGTCTTTGCGATATTTGCGCGGGGCATATTCGGCGCGGGCGAGGGGTTTGTAGAGTGCGTCTTTGGCCGCGTTCAGGGTGACGGGTTTGACATCACTTTGTTTGAGTTGCAACCACTGGGGCTGGGCGTCGGTGGGGATGGCGAAGACCCAATCGGTAATCACCTGACCGCGGTTGTTGAAATCATCCACGCTATAGCCGCGATCCCACGGGGTGGTGGTGAAGGCGGTGCCGGTATCGAGATAGCCCAGCGGGAAGTATTGCTGGGGGATGGCCTCGGGCACGCCGGCCACCAGCCGGACCTGAGTGGGTGTGATGCGGAAATAGGGTACTACTTCCTGATCGCTATCGGCGGCGAGGGAGGGATTGGTATCGCCTTTGTTGACCTGCGTGCGCAGCATGAGGATTTTGTTACTGCTGGGTGCGGTAATGCCCAATTCCTTGACTTGTTTCTCCGTCAGGATGGTGGCGGAAGTGATGGACCACAATTCTGCGGGCAGGGTGAGGCGCGAGCCGGTGCCGAGGCGCTGGCGCTGGCCCCAGGTGGCGAGACGGAAATCGGGATAATGGGCGGTGAAATCGCTGCCGCCGAGGGTGCCGCCGGAGACTTTGGCGTACATGCCCAGCACAAAGCCATCGGCGGGGATCCAGAGGCCTTCGGCGGGCTGTTCAGGACCAGCGGGATAGCGGTTATAGCCCAGAATGGTGGTGCCAAAGGGCAGCAGACCCAGACCGAGCACGACGGTACCCATGACGATCATACCGGCCAGCAGGCCAATGCCAGCGCCGGCGACCTGATCGGCAATTTTGATTTGCAAGACAATATTTTTGCGGACCAATCGGTCAAAGGCGAAACGCAGGCCGCTCATACCCAGCATGAACACGGCCAGGAAGGCGATACCGGCGCAATAATCGGCCGGTCCGATCATGCGGACCAGTCCGGCTACGGGTTCATAGACACCCACGGCCAGTACGGACGCGAGCGCGACGGCGGCCAATTGGCAACTGGCCGAGAGGGCGCCCTTGCCATAGTAATAGAGGGCCATCAGGATGATCAGGGCCAATACGATACACTGTAAAATCATAACAAGTACTTCCTAATCACAGCGCCAAGCCGGGTTATTCCCGTGCGGCGGGTTTCTCTGCCGGCTGCACCACACGCAACACTTCGGCAATGGCGGTGGTCCCGCCGGCAAATTTCAGAATGCCATGCTCGACCAGCGTGAGCATGTTATGGCGTTTGGCAATGTGCATAATCTGCTTGGTGCTTTGGTTGGCGAGGATGGCCTGGCGCATCTCGTCGTCAATTTCCAGAATTTCAAACAGGCCGGTACGGCCGCGATAACCAACCGAGAGGCAGTCGGGACAGAACATGCGTTTGCCTTTGGCATCCTTGATACCTTTGGTATTGGCATCATAGGCGTGCAGGTCTTTGCCGCTAAGATTGAGCTTGCGCAGCGTGGCTTCATCGGGTTGATAGGGAGTGCGGCAGGTGGGACAGAGCACGCGTACCAGCCGCTGGGCGACGATGGTCCGCAGGCCCGCGATGGCGGCGGGTTTATCGGAGCTGGCCTTGAGCCACTGTTGCAGCGCCGCGAGGGCATCGGGGGCGTGCATGCCGATATAGATGCGCCGTTCGGCGGCGTTACGATTGACGAGGTCCACGGTCTGGGTGTCGCCGACATTTTGCAGCATGACCACATTGGGGTCTTTGAGGAAAACCGAGTTGACGGTTTTGTGGAAGCTGGTGTCCTGATTGAGCAGGTCCACGCGATTGATGCTGACGCCTTCGATATCGTCGTGGGACTTTAATTCGACGGTCTGGATGGACTGCTGATAGGCGTCATGCTGGCGCAGGATGGCGTAGAGGGTGACGGTCTGGCCGTGGCCCGGCGGCGCGGTGACCAGCACGGTGCCGGTGGGCTCGTGGATGATATGTTTGAGTTTGGCGAGTTGGGTTTCATGCAGGCCCAGAGCGTCGAGCCCGAAGGACCAACGGCCTTTTTCGTTGCTGTAGAGCTGGAGTTTTTCGCCGGCGATCGAACCGCTGGTCCGCACGGTAAAGGTGGTGAAATGCCCCAGGGCATCGCGTACCTTGAAATTCCCCTGCTGGGGTTTGCGTTTTTCGTCCAGCGCCAAACCCGCGAGGGTTTTGACCGCGCCGAGCAGTTGTTCAAACTCCTCGCGGGTGGGGGCTTTTTCGTTGCTGGTCAGGCCGTCAATGGCAAACCGGGCTTCGATGGCTTCGCGCCCGGAGGTAAAATCGGCAATTTCGACCCGGCGGTCAATCATCTGCAGGGCAAAGCGATCCAGCACCAGCAGCCCCGCGAACAAGGGGTCATCGGAACGCGGGAGCGCGACGGGCTGGTCGTGGCGGTTGAGGTAATTGAGACTGATCTGGCGCTGGGTTTTGGCCTGATCCACTTTCTCGGTGATGTTGCGGGCGGAATCGTTGATGCGCCGGAACAGGCTGCCATTGGGGCCCATCTCGGCGATGCGCACGGTGTTGTACCAGAAGATGAGTCCGCCACAGAGCAGGATACTCAGCGGCAGGGCCAGCCACCAATAACCGCCAAAGAGCCAGAGCAGGACCAGGGCCAGGACGCTGCCGGCCAGAATGGCCTGCCAGCGCAGGATGGACTGGGTTTTGAGATAGACCACATCTTTGGCCATCCACACGGCCAGCCGGGCCCAGCTCACCAGAATGGCGGCCGCAATGACCCACCAAACAATATTCACGTAATGCATGCCATTCCTCTCGGCGTATCAGTAAGTCTTGATGCCTTTGAGCCGCATCTTCAATTCTTCCGCGTTGGGGCTCGATTCATAGGCGGTTTTGGCGGCGATGGTTTCACTTTGCACCAGCCCCACCAAAGTATCGTTGAAATCAATCATGCCCGCGGTGCGTTCGGACCGGATGACGGTACCGAGTTCGTTTTCGCGGCCATCGAGAATATATTTGCGGACCGAAGGCGTGGTCAACATGATTTCCAGCGCCGGCACGCGCGACACCCCCGGTTTGATGGAGGCGACGAGTTTTTGATACATCACAGCGCGGACATTCTGGGCCAGCGCCTGACGGATGTTGGCGTGCATTTCCTGGGGGAACAGTTCCAGAATACGGGTGATGGCCCCGGGGGCGGAACTGGCATGCACGGTGGAGAAGACCAGATGCCCGGTTTCGGCGGCCTGCACGGCGGTTTCGAAGGTTTTGCGGTCGCGCATTTCGCCGATCAGGATGACGTCGGGGTCTTCCCGCATCATGGCCCGCATGGCGCCTTCGAAGGTGTCGCAATCCAGCCCCACTTCGCGCTGGTTGATGAAACTCTTTTTGTCGATGTAGGAATATTCAATGGGGTCTTCGATGGTGACGATGTGCATGCTCTTGCGCTGGTTGATCTGCTCGATCATGGCGGCGAGGGTGGTGGATTTACCCGAGCCGGTAATGCCGGCGATCATGACCAGCCCCTGCTCGTAGTCGGCAATTTTTTCCAGGACCGGGGGGAGATTCAATTCCCCGTAGCTGGGGATGCGGGGGTTGATCCGCCGGGCGGAGAGCGAGGTTTGGCCGCGCTGATGGAAGATGTTGATGCGGAAGCGTTCGCTGGGGGAGAGGGCGTAGGCCAAATCCACCGAGCCTTTATGGTTCAGGTCATGCCACTGCTCATCGCTGAGAATTTCGCGGACCATGGCGACGATTTCATGATCGGTGAGGACGGGATGCCGGGTGGCGAGTAAATCGCCGCCTTTACGAATGCGGGGGACCACGTCGGCCTTGAGGTGCAGATCCGAACCTTCCAGTTTGGAGACAGCCTGAAAGAAGCGCTCCAACTGGGGGCGTTTTTCGTCGGTCGGGGCGCCATTGCCGGAGATATCTGCGGGTGTTTGTTCGGACATAGCCGTCGCTCGCTCTGCGTATGGGTGGTACATCGGGCACTCGGAGCACCAAGTGCATCTGCGTAGTATGCGATAAGAACCCGCTGCGCTCAAGTCAAATGAGCCAACCCGCCACGCTATCCACCCCTAATAATTCCTGGGCCGCGAGTGGTTCGGCATATTCCCGGCCAATCAGGCCGCCAAAATAGGCATTGGCCGTGGTGACCTGACGGATCACCGCCCCCGCCTCGGGGCTGCTGCGGCCGGTGTAGAACTGGCTTTGATAACATTCCAAAGCGGCCAGTTTCTGGGGCATATAGGGGGAAATATCGAACGCGAACGCGGCGGCGGGCAGGGCCCGCAGATGGGTACAAAAATAGTAAATCAGACGCCGGCAGTGAAAGGGGGTGCCGGGAATGGCGACTTTGGTCAATTTGGCGTCAAACCGGGCATCTTCGATGATGCGGGTGCAGGCCAGATGGTCGGGGTGGGCATCCTGGGGATAGGGTAGGAAGACGATTTCGGGGCGGTATTGTCGGAGGATCGCTGCGACGCGGTGGCGGGCGTCGAGGGTGGCGACCACTTCGCGATTTTTCAGGCCCAGGGGTACCCGGGTCACATTGAGCACCCCGGCGGCCAGACTGGCCTCGCGGGCGCGGATATTTTCATCACCGAAGGGGGTGGGTTCACCGCTGGTCATATCTACCAAGATGACGCGGTGGCCTTGTTGGACCAAGGCGGCAACGGTACCGCCCAGACCGAGTTCGACATCATCCGGGTGCGGGCCAAAGGCCAGAATCGTATGGGGCATAACAGCATCCTCACACAAGCAGGCGGAAGCGCGCCGGAGCGGGGTCCTTACTTGGTAGCCGGTTGGCTGGCAGCCTGACTGGCCGCGGGCCGGGTCGCCGGGATGAGTTTTTCCCGCTGGTCGGCCGTTAGTACATCGGCTTTCACGCTCTCCACCAAATTGGTTTGGAGTTGGGCCAGGGTGATGAAATAGGGATCTTCGGCCACGATTTTGGCGTTATACCAATTGTTCACGGCCTGCAGGGCGAGTTTGCCGATGGTGATATGCTGCTCGGGGGTGATTTTGGCCTTCTTGAGCGATTTTTCGACATTATTGGTCAGTTTTTCGGCGGCCCATTCCTTGAGTTCCTCGGGTTTGAACTCCGCCAAAACTTCGGCACGCAGTTGGCTGCGGGCCTTGAAGTAAGCTTCATACAGGGCTTTTTGTTCGGCGGTTTCTTCCGGGGAGAGAGTTTGTCCGGCCTTCTTTAGTTCGGCGCCCTTGGCATTCAAGGCGATACGTTTCACGCTGTCGGGGGTGGCATCCAAGGCATCGCGTTTGGCTTTGAAGGTGGCGCGTTTGTCCATGACCCGCTGACGGTCGGCGCCGGTGTAGTTAAAACGGTCAAGCAGAATTTCGAATTCGTCGCGGGGGTCAGCTTCCACAACCGGCTTGGGAGCTTTGGCGGTGGTGGCCACGGGCTTGGGCTTGATCGTTACGATTGTGGGTTTGGTGGTGTCGATGGTGGGCACAGGCGCGGCCAGTGGGGCGGATTGGGTGGTGGTCGACTTCTGGGTGCAGCCGATCATACCAACGGCAGTGAGGGAACCAACGAGCACAAGGGCAATACTGGAGAAACGCATATGGACTCCTTTGGACAAGATAGGCTTGGTTCCGACGGGAACCGCTGGTGAAATTGTAACCGAAGCGCCGGTAAATGCCATGCGCGCCGGGTGACGGGCAATTTTCATAGTGGCCGGACGGGTCAGGGCATAAAAAACCTCCGGTGGGACTGAAGCCCCACCGGAGGCACAAACAATCATCAAATCAAACCGAGGGTATTACCTGGGCTTGATCGTTACGATTGTGGGTTTGGTGGGCACAGGCGCGGCCAGTGGGGCGGATTGGGTGGTGGCCACGGGCTTGGACTTGATCGTTACGATTGTGGGTTTGGTGGTGTCGATGGTGGGCACAGGCGCGGCCAGTGGGGCGGATTGGGTGGTGGCCGACTTCTCGGTGCAGCCGATCATACCAACGGCAGTGAGGGAACCAACGAGCACAAGGGCAATACTGGAGAAACGCATATGGACTCCTTTGGACAAGATTAGGCTTGGTTCCGACGGGAACCGCTGGTGAAATTGTAACCGAAGCGCCGGTAAATGCCATGCGCGCCGGGTGACGGGCAATTTTCATAGTGGCCGGACGGGTCAGGGCATAAAAAACCTCCAATCATCAAATCAAACCGAGGGTATTACTCGGTCTTGGGGGTGCCTTCGGTCTTGGGTTCCTTCTTGGGGCCGATCGTGTGGGTGTTTTTCTTTTTCTCTTCGTCGGTAGCCTTCTGGGTGGCGGCCTTCTGGGTGGCGGCGGCGGCCAGCTTGGCCTTCTGTTCGTCGGTCAGGACGGCCAGAAGCTTGGTCTTGGTATCTTCCTTGATGGTCTTCACAGCGGCTTCATCCTTGCCAGCAGTCTTGATCGAGTCTTCGGCCTGCTTTTGGATGTCGGCAATCTGGGTCTTCTGGGCCTCGGTCAGATCGAGCTTATTGAAACCCTTGGGCAACTTGGCCATGTGCTCGCCAGCGGGCTTGTCCTTCTTGACATGGACCTTATCACTGGCGGGCTTGGTGGTGGGCTCTTCGGCCCGGGCCGAGACGGCCGAACCGGCCACAAAGGCTACCGCAACGGCGCCCAACAACATCATACGAACTTGCTTGGTCATGATCAGAACTCCGAAAAATCCCAGTATCTCAACGAATCCAGTGGGCACCATTCTGGGTATACCTGCACCTGTGCACATGACGGAGGGGAAACACTCCCGCAACCGCTTCAAAGTCAAACGAATGGACACGTGATTTATTGCATGGTTAGCACATTAACGTGCTATATAAGCGCTTTTGGCAGACAATCAACCCCAAAAACGCAGGACTATGCGTCTGGATCGTAGCGTGTTATGGTATGCTGGGGCGGGGCACATTTGGCCCCCCCGCCGGTTTGCCCTATACTCTGGGTTTTCCGGCAGTAAGTGAACCGCCGGGAGGTTGATTTAGGAGTACGCAGATGCAGAAGCAGATTAAAGGCAAGGCCTTCGTCGTAGGCGATAACATTGACACCGATCAGATTATCCCGGCCAAATATCTGGCGTTTAATCCCTCGGACCCGGCGGAACGCAAGTTTTTCGGGATGTATGCGATGGATGGGCTGCCCAAGGGGCAGGGTGGCTTGCCCGGTGGCGATCTGCGGTTTGTGGCGCCGGAGCAATACAAGAGCGAGTACACCATCGTCATCGGTGGGCAGAACTTTGGCTGTGGTTCGTCGCGTGAACATGCCCCGCTGGCGATTGCCGAAGCGGGCGGCGTGTGCGTCATCGCGGAATTCTATGCCCGCATCTTCTTCCGCAATTGCGTGAACGGCGGGTATCTGGTGCCCTTCGAAACCAAGACGCGGTTGGTGGACAAAATCCGCACCGGCGATGAACTGATTATTGACCTGCCCACGAGCAAACTGACCAACGTGACCACGGGCGAAACGTATACGCTGGAACCGCTGGGCGACGTGGCCCCGATCATCGAAGCGGGCGGGGTGTTTCATTACGCCAAGCAGACGGGGATGATTGAGAAGTAAGACGGCGCGAGTGATGATGAATTTTGAATTGAGGGGACGGCGAGGGGCCGTCCCCTTTTTTATTGGTTCATCCGATATTTTCCGGGTATGTTTGATACGTTATAA
>JBIJDM010000195.1:0-5661 GCA_044344145.1 Phycisphaerae bacterium | reverse complement strand
TATCCCGTGGCATTATTTGAAGAACATCACAATCTGGCCCTGCGGCAAATCGGTAATCAGGCTGGTGTCCAGTTTCGGTTTGGCGGCTTCGATCTTGCCAATAGTTTGCAGGCTGGTGCTGGCCGTGCCCCGCAGAACCACAATCCTCATCCCGTCCATTTTACCAATATCGTTGGTGTAGACGGTCCAACTTGTGGCGTCTTTCATCAGCACGCCGTAGCCCGCAAAGTCCTGAGTCAAATTGGTGAACAGGTCTTTCTTGCGTTGGGCCAACCGGGCGAGGACGACATCACTCTTGGGAATAAGGGCTAGAGCTTGCTCCAGTGATTCCACGGCAGTGGCCGGTAGCGCAAACCATTGCAGGTTTGGATCTTGACGTGCCAATACGGTGAGAGATTTATCGTATAGATCCTTGACCGCTCCGCCGGTAACAGTAATTGAGGTCCGCATTAACTGTTGAGCAAACAGCGCTTTGATGAACAAATTGGAGTCTTTCGATGCCAGCACTTCGTCCAGCATTGTGATGCCCCAGGTTTCCCAGTTCTTTTCATCAATCCTGCGGATTTGTTCAGCCATATTGATGGCGATAACGGCATGCGGCAATGGGAGTGGCTTGGAATTCAGAATCGTTGCCGGGGGTATCACTTCTACTTTTATGCGTTTCGCGACATCCAAGGTGTCGAGTTTCTCAAACGAGTAATTGATGGTGTTGCCCAGACGCGATTCCGCATACTTGATATCGCCCAGGGTGAGATGAATCACCCCGTCAGAGGTTTTGATATATCCGATATCCCGCACCAGCGGGTTAGCCAACAGATCACCGAAATCTTTCTGCCAGACACTTTGTTCGGCAGTGGCTTCGGTGGACTGTTTGAGATATTCACCATAACTGGTGATATCACTCATAAACGGTGTGGCGGGGTAAGCGGTGATATACCGACCAATTTCCACGATTCGGGCTTGCGCCTGGGCTGCTGAGAGGCCTTCAAATTTGCCATTCCAACTGCGGACCAAATCGCGCCAGGCTTCTACAGATTTTACCGTTAAATTACGATTCGCCGCACGGACGAAGTCGGCGGTCTGCTTCGCGGTGGGATGACTTTTGATAAAACCATCAAGTTCGCGATTCAATTCTTCCGGAGTGCCGGTGGCTTTTTGTACTTTTTGCAACGCCAACATGAGTTCCCGATTGAGCGCCATATCTTTGCGGATGGTATCAATGGCCGCGAGTAACCGTTCGGTCTTGGCGCTTTGGGCCTCTTCGATGCCGACAATACTCTTGATGGTTGCCACTTTGGTGCGTACCTGGCCGAACTGCAGTTCGAGTTTGGACAGATCGGTTGTGGTATCCTGACGCAGTGCATTCACTTCCGCTTCGGCTTGGCTAATGCGGGTGACAATATTCTTATTGGCCTGTTCCTGGAGTTGGACCCGCATATTTTCGAGTTCCGACTTTGATTTCAGAATACGGTCGTCGGGGTCCACCCATTTCAAATCGCCCAATGCATTAAGTTGGGTGACAAAACTATCGAGGTTCCGCCCCTCGGCCAATAGTTTTTCTGCGGTGGTATTGCTGTTGTTGAGTAACGCCCGGGTAGGTTCCAAGGCGCCGTTAAGTTCGGCCAGAGTCCGTTCCAAACGGCTCTTGTCTTCCTGGAAACGAGCCCGGATGGTTTCGGTTTCTTTATGTGCCGCCAGCACCGGCGCGGCGGTGGCAAAGCCGGGATTCACTTTGAGGGCATCGGTATAGATGCTGTCGGCCAGCGCGATATCCAGCGCTTTGTTCGCTGCGGAAATTTTGTCGGCTACCGTCTGGGTTTCCTGATTGCCGCGCTGCAATATGATCACCACCGCAATCACGCCGCCGATGAGCAGGAAGGTTCCAATCAGCGCCGCCACTTTGAGGCGGAAACGATTCCGACCGGCTTTTTGCCGGGCCAAGATGCGCTGGTCATAGCGGGTCTGTAATTCTTCGGGAACGCCCTCGTCAAAGCCCTTGATCTTGGCCAGGGTCGCTTCCAATTCCGCAGTAGGAGCCTCGCTGGCCAGCAACTGATTTAGTTCCTGACAGGCGGATTCAAAGGCATTACGCCGGGTTTGGGCTTCATTTTCGTTATTAACCCATTCCACCACATGGCGGATTTGCTCGTTCAAACTGCCCGCAATCCCCTGTGGGGACATGTCAGCGGTTTGCTTCCATTGTTGCAGCAGATTGGTGCACAGGGCGTGATCCTTGGTGGCAAAGGCGTCATGTATCGCGGGCAGCAGGTTGTCCAGTTCTTGTTCCACGGCCTGACGTTGCATCCGCTGGAAGGCTTCGCCTACGGCCTGGACCAAGTCCTGAGGTGGGACTTCGCGCCAGGGTTGCTGGGTCAGTTCTGCGTAGATTTCCTGAATCCGGGTGAAGTCCTGGGCTTTGACGGCCGCCACAAAATCATTGGGCAGTTCGCGCAGACGCACGCGTTCAAAGCTCCGGATGTCCCCATCCCAGAACGAAGACGCATCCTGTGATGCAATCATGCGCATCAGACTCAGTCGTTCCACCACCGAGGCCCGGGCCAGATTCAACAAACGCAGCCGCGCGAACAGATGTTCCAGCGGTTCATCCTGCGTGTAGGCCTCATTAAGCTGGGCGGCACGTTCCATTTGCAGAGATTCAGGCACCGGCAAATCCGCACTCCGGCAGAATTCCGCCCATGCCACCGACTCGGGGTAATCCAGCGCCGCCACCAAATCCAGCAGGTTGGGGTTTTCTTCGGCCAAATGCCGCGCTTCCGCGCGGTAGCCTTGCGCCAGAAAGGCGCAGCAACGGCGCAGGCGTTCATTGGCCGCACGGCACAATTCTGCATACTGGGCAGCATATTGCCGGAGCTCGTCCGTGATCGCCAAAGGCGGTAACCGGACATCGCGTAAAAATTCTACTACCCGCTGAAAGTCGGCCATACTAAAACTCCCAATCGCCTTCGAGGCTCGGTGCAGTGAGGGACCCGGGCATACCTCGGAAACATGCCCCGGTTCGGTCAGTTCTTTTTCAATGGTACCTTAAACATGGGTACATCTTCGGTCAGTTTAAGCGTTAATTCAAACGCGGACAAATCATCAAAGCCTTTGGTGGCATTGCCCAGGCCTTCCATGGTCTTTTTGAGGTCTTCCACGCCCTTCTGGGCAGCAGCTAATTTGTCTTTATATTCCTGATCTTTGGCCTTATAACGTCCCTGGGACCAGTTCACTTTTTCCACCACACCCCGGCGGGTCATGTGGTGCTTGTCCCACAATTGCTGGTCGGAATTGTTGTTATCCAATCCCTGCCACCAACGCCAGTTGTTGCGCAGGTCATTCACATGATGGGCATAGGTATCATGGACTTTTTGTACCTGATCTTTGGCCTGCTGAAGCTGGTTGTCATACATACTTGTGGTGTTTTGTTGTTCCGACACCCGGGCGGTATAGGTACTCTTGACGGTATCCCAACCGGGCAGGAACTCCACGCGGAATGATGTTTCTGCGACGCTCTTATCGGTGGTGGGGCGCCGTACCAATACGACTTGCGTGGCATCGCGCATGTTCTTCTTGGTTTGATCGGCCCATTCCTGGAAGATTTCACAGGTCCAGCCTTTCGGCATGGGAGCGCTGAGGGCAACGATCACCCCTTCCGGCAGCGTGAAGCCAAAGTTAATCGCCGTAGTGGCTTGGGTAAAGACTACTGACGGGCCGGTAACGGGCTTAAACTTCATCAGCACCGGCAGAGCGGTTGCATCACTTTGGAATTTTGGGGTCGAGGCCTGCATGATCCAATAGGCCACATCAAAAACTTCGGGGCGACGGGCGGCATTGGCGGAACGCCAGGTGAAGGTCATTTCCGGCCCCACCGATTCCATCGTGACGCGGGCCACTTCAAAGGGCTTATTGGCGGAATTTTCGTCGGTCCAGATCACCGCAAATGCGGGGGTCATGCCTATGATCGGATCAAACTTCAGACTCCCTGCCAGATTACCCCGGCGGAAACCATATGTGGCCTGTTGATTGGGAAATACCAATTCAAATTTGGATCCGGGACTCACCTGGCCCAGTTCTGCGGCGGGCAGGGCAAATTTCTGAATCTTATCCCGCAACATCGCTACGCCGCCGAACCGATCCAAAGAATTGGTCAGTTGAATCGTCTTGGTGGTTACCATCGGGGTGGTACCCTGGGTCGCGGCTACGGTGTTGGGGTTGTTTAATTGCAGACCACCGCTGCCCGGGTCGGTCGTGATGACAATAGGCGGTAATTCAACCGGTTCCACTGGAGTGGTTACAACGGGGTCGGGGTCTTTACGCACAAAGGTTGGTGGCGGGGTCACGGTTGTATTGGTGGCACGGTTTTCTGCCGGCAGGGTGGTGACCACCGGGGCACCAGTATTATATATATAAGTGGTGCTGGAACTGCGATTGCTGCCCGCGTACCAAAGCAGGAAAAATACCCCGGCCACTGCCGTAAGTACGCCCAAATAAATAAAGATCAATTGCTTCCATTTGTCGGCGCCTTTTTTCTCCTGACTGCGCAGCGACTTGGTACCAGTGATATCGCCGACAATCCGCTCTGAAGTCTGGAGCGGGTCCACCGTCCAACCCCGGTCGCCTTTGCGTTGCGGTGGGGCGGTATGCAGCGGAATCGCCGGTGCACCCAGATCAACGGCAGGCGCCAGCGGGGTTGCTTCTGGAACCGCAGCCATCGGGGCCAGATCAATCGTCCCCACGGCGGCTTCGGCCGCAGTCGCGGCCGCGAGTACCGGCGGAATTACTTTGGCTTTGGTCACCGGGGCCACAGAGGGACGTGGTTGCCCCATCAGTTGCGCGGACAATTCCACCGACATAACCCCGGTGCGGGCATATTGCACCCACAATGAATCTTTTAACGGAGGCATTTGGCCCGGATCGGTCAGGTTGATAAGCAACCCACCGCTGGCCCCATAACGGGCCGCGGCACTACCGCTGTTGGTATCGCGCATCCCGCAACGCCAACCGCACCGAACACTGGCGGCCAGACTGGTAAAGTAAGTGTTAAAGGTCAACTGCCAACGCAGCGCGGGGGGCAACAAGGCCATAACTTCACTGAGCAGGGCCAATACGTCATGTTCCCGGCCATAGACCAGCCCGACAGGCTTCTTGGGCGTTTTGACAAATGTTTCCGCCAGTAATCCCGCCCAGCCAGCATCACCGAGTGCGTGCTGCCATTGCCGACACGGCCCCGCCGGGGTATCACCCAGAGGCATGATGCGCGGCGGCAGGCGATCATTTAGAGTGCCATCCCAATTCTCCGCCAGCACCCCGGTCTGATTCATCAACCAGAGCGGACCACCGGCGACGACTTCACTGGTTTCCAGAACCAGATGATGGGCCAGAAAATTGGACCGCTGGGAATAATCCACGCCGTTATCGCAAATCCGCGACAGGATGTGATATTCCTTGCCCGTCAGAGTCATGATCAAATGCGACCACGCGATAGGATTGGCCGGATTGTTGCTGCCCGCTGGGAACTCGTGACGATAAGCGCTGATACTCTCCAAGCGTTCCACCAATTGCCGGGGCATGCCTGCGGTATGGGCCACGGAGCAAAATCCTTTGCTGCCGGGCTTCAAACCCTCAGGGGCGGAAGTGTCGTAGAGTTCATAGCTCATCGTT
>JBIJDM010000194.1:0-5670 GCA_044344145.1 Phycisphaerae bacterium | reverse complement strand
ATCCAGTATTCAGTATTTGCGTCGTAATTTAGGAGTTTCTTATGTCCGGCCACTATAGCAATGTCAAAGTTCCCAGCCAGGGGCAACCGATTACCATGGGGCAAGATGGCTTGCTCAAAGTCCCCAATAACCCGATTATTCCGTTCATTGAAGGTGATGGCACGGGACCGGATATCTGGCGTGCCAGTGTGCGGGTTTTTGATGCGGCCGTGGCCAAGGTATTCAAAGGCGAAAAGAAGATCGCCTGGATGGAAGTTTATGCGGGGGGTAAGAGCTTTGAACGCTTCAAGACCGGTACCCCGGAGGGCGATGCCAAGGCTTGGCTGCCTGATGATACGGTCAATGCATTCCGTGAATTTTTAGTGGGTATCAAAGGTCCACTGACCACGCCGGTGGGCGGAGGCATCCGCTCGTTGAACGTTGCCCTGCGTCAAATGTTGGACCTTTATGTCTGTTTGCGTCCGGTTGGCTATTTCACTGGAGTGCCCAGCCCGGTGAAAAATCCCGAAAAGGTGAATATGGTCATCTTCCGGGAAAACACTGAAGACATTTATGCCGGGATTGAATGGGCGGCTGGTACCCCCGAGGTTAAGAAGGTCTTGGAGTTCATCAAGAAAGAATTCCCGAAGTCATACGCCAAGATTCGCTTTCCGGAAACTACCGCCATCGGCATTAAGCCCGTCAGTTCCGAGGGAACCGCCCGGCTAATCGAAGCGGCCATGGAATATGCCATTGAGCACAAGCGCAAGAGCGTAACGCTGGTACATAAGGGTAATATCATGAAATTCACCTCAGGCGGATTCCGCGACTGGGGTTATCAGGTGGCCCGCGAGAAATATGGGGCAGAGATCATTGATGGTGGCCCTTGGTGCCGGATTCCGGCGGGTCGCCGTGGCGCGGGCTTGGTCATCAAGGACGCGATTGCTGATATCACCTTACAGCAGGTACTCACCCGGCCAGAAGATTTTGATGTCATTGCGACGCTTAATCTCAATGGGGATTATCTTTCCGATGCTCTGGCCGCGCAGGTCGGCGGGATTGGTATCGCCCCCGGCGGTAACATTAACTACAAGACCGGTCATGCGGTTTTTGAAGCCACCCATGGTACCGCACCTAAGTATGCGGATCTGGACAAGGTTAACCCCAGCTCAGTATTGCTGTCTGGCGTTATGATGTTCGAGTATATGGGCTGGCAGGAAGTGGCCAAGTTGATCACACAGGGAATTGAAGCCAGCATTGCCGCCAAAACCGTAACCTATGATTTTGCACGGCTGATGCCGGGCGCCAAAGAGATCAAGTGTTCGGAGTTTGCCGACGCCATTATCGCCAAAATGTAACCCCTAATCCGGGAAGGAGTATCCGCCATGGCCTACAACCTCAAGGATAAAGTGATCCTGATCGTGGATGACGATGTGGATGTGGTCACCGCCATTCAAACCACCATTGCCGCAGCCGGAGCCAAGGCGGTGGTGGCACTGGATGGTAACGAAGCCGTAGACGTGGCGGAACGGGAAAACCCCGATCTGGTGGTACTGGACATGATGCTACCCAAACGCAGTGGTTTTCTGGTACTGGACCGCCTGCGCAAAGGCAAGAAAAAAGGCGAAAAACCGCTCATCATCATGATCACCGGCAATCTGGGCTCCCGGCATAAAACGTATGCCGAAAGTCTGGGCGTGTTGGACTACATCAACAAACCGTTCCGCATGGATCGTCTGATGGGGTCCATTGATAAGATTTTAAATCCCCCCGCCTAACACGGGGCGCGGCCGCGAATACGATGGAACTCCATGCTGTTACGCCAACGCCATATTCCCAACATCATCACGGTCGCGCGTTTAGCCCTGACCGTGGTGTTTTTTATCCTCCTGCATCAAAATCAACCTGATAACTTTACCCGCACGATGTGGATCGCTTTTGTGGTTTTCGTGGTGGCTGCGGTTACAGACTTTATTGATGGCTATTTGGCCCGTACCTGGCAGGTTGAGTCCACCTTTGGCCGGGTGGTGGACCCCTTCGTGGATAAAATTATGATCTGCGGAGCGTTTATCTTTTTCTGTTCGCCCTACTTTATCAATGACACCATGCTGCACAAATTTGTGGTCAAAGGTTCAGACTGGTCTGTTACCGGGGTGCGGCCGTGGATGGCGGTGGTCCTGATTGGTCGGGAATTTTTAATCACCAGTATCCGGGGATTGGCAGAAGCCCAAGGGATTGATTTTCGTGCTGATTGGGCAGGTAAAATCAAGATGTTCTGCCAATCCGTAGCCGTGGGTGCGGTACTGGTGGATCTGGCCGTCAGCTTCGGGCATGAACCCGTACAATTCGTCCGTTGGACCCGTGATATCATGATTTGGATTACGCTGGTAACCACCGTGGCTTCCGCCGGGGGGTATTTGTGGCGGGCACGACAATTGAAGCTGGTTAAAGGCCAATAAAACCCCCTCCCTGTCTGGCGTCCACCTCAGGTGACCGCATGCCTGACTCTGGGTATACTTAAAGCACTATGGCTACACTTACTTACCGCACGGCTGGCGAATCCCATGGTCCCGCGTTGATCTCTCTGATTGAGGGATTGCCGGCGGGATTGCCCTTGGATTTGGAACTCATCAATCACGAACTCAAACGCCGGCAAGGTGGCTATGGCCGTGGTGGGCGACAGAAACTGGAAACCGATACGGTGCAATTGTTAACCGGATTCCGTCGGGGGAAAGCGACCGGAGCACCATTGACGGCCATGGTGGCTAACCGCGACAGCCGGCTGGATGACACTCCTGCCTTATACAAACCTCGGCCCGGTCATGCGGACTTGGCGGGCGCGATCAAATACCTGATGACTGATTGCCGTGAAATCCTGGAACGGGCCAGCGCCCGGGAAACCGCCAATCGGGTGGCGGTGGGTGCGGTGGCCAAATGTATGCTGCGGCAGTTTGGGATTGAGGTGGTAGGTTTTGTAACCGCCATCGGTACCGTGGGTGCGGAAATCGCTGCGGATTTACCCCCGGCGCAATTGCTGGCCTTGCGTGACGCCAGCGACACGTATTGTCCCAACCAACCCGCTACCGAAGCGCAAATAGATCTGATCCGACAGATGAAAACCGAAGGCGATACCGTGGGGGGTATAGTGGAAGTCCGGGTCTTTGGCTGTCCGATCGGTTTGGGCTCCATGGTGCATTGGGATTGGAAATTGGATAGCCGGATCGCCGCCGAGGTGATGGGCGTGCAGGCCATCAAAGGGGTGGAGATCGGGCGCGGTTTTGAATCAGCACGAATCGTCGGCTCGGAACTGCATGATCCGATTCGTTATGATGCCAGCAAGACTCAGGAAGCCAACTTGGGCTATGTACGAGACACCAATAATGCCGGCGGGTTGGAAGGTGGCATGACCAATGGGCAAACCATTGTGGTACGGGCGGCCATGAAGCCGATTGCCACCCTGCTTAAAAAGCCCATGCCCAGCGTTCATTTGGAAACCAAAATCGCCGATAAGGCGGACTATGAGCGCTCGGATGTGTGCGCGGTGTCGGCGTGCAGTGTTATCATCGAAGCGGTGGTGGCTTTTGAAATCGCCCGGGCACTGCGGGAAAAGTTTGGCGGTGATTCACTGCGGGAGATGCAGACCAACTTTGTAAACTATATGCACGATGCACGGCATCTGAGCACAGACAAGCTATCTAAATAAGGTACACACCATGAGCACGAGTTTGGCAATTACCGGGGCAGGCGGTCGGATGGGACGACGGCTTTTGACCTTGGCCCTGGAACAACCGGCACGATTCACGGTAGCCGCAGCCTTGGAGTCGGCACAAAGTCCTTCGTTGCAGCAGGATATTGGCACCTTGGCGGGAACCCGTCCAACAGGCATTCTGGTGTCAGCGAGTCTCACGAGTCAGCCGCAAGTCATGATTGATTTCTCCGCCCCGGTGGCAACCCGACAATTCATACCGTTATGCGTCAAGCACGGTATCAATATGGTCATTGGTACCACTGGGTTGAACGCCGCGGATCAGCAATTGATTGATGAGGCCAGCAAGACTATTGCCATCATGCAGGCTACGAATACCAGCCTGGGCATCACGCTGCTGATGGATGTGGTGGCGAAAGTGGCCAAGCAGTTGGGCGATGATTACGACATTGAGATTGCTGAAACCCATCACAATCTAAAGAAAGACGCCCCCTCTGGTACCGCCCTCTCGCTGGCAGAAGCCATTTGCCGCAGCACCGGTAAAGATATGCAGCAGGATGTGGTCCATGGCCGGGAAGGTGCCGATTGCCTCAGGCAGCGGGGGCAAATCGGCATGCATGCCCTGCGTATGGGCGATGTGGTGGGCGATCATGTGGTAAATTTCGGCGCTGCGGGTGAACGACTGGAATTCCGCCATGTGGCTACGACCCGGGATACTTTTGTCCATGGGGCGTTAAAAGCGGCCACGTTCATCACCTCAGCCCGGCCCGGAAGGTACACTATGCGTGATGTATTGGGACTGTAATAACCATGAAAACCGACCTTGACGCCAAGCGCGATCAATTTTGGCAACAATGGGATATTCTGGGGCGATTGAGCTATTGGTTTTGGACCATGGCCCGAGAAAAACCGGACTTCATCGGGAAAATGCGTACCGGCTTAATTCTGCGGGTACGCCAGCGTCCAACCTCGGATTCTTTCACACTTAGGGAAATCTTTGGTCGTACCATCTATGCTCCCCCTTGGTCGATTACCCTCTCCCCGGAAGATTGGATTGTGGATATGGGGGCGAAGGGCGGTTATAGCCTGCTCTATTGGAGCCAGGCTTGGCCCGAGAACCAGATATTGGCTTTCGAACCCCACTACCAACGTGCCCGGCTGGCACACTGGCACATTGAGCGGAATATGCTGGAAGGCCTGATCGAGTTCCATGCCAAAGCGGCCGCAATTCAAAGCCAAAAATGTTACTTGACCGCCGACGGCATCGTTTCAACGAGTCCCCCGGCGGCCGGAACAGAAATTGAAGCCGTGGATTGGCACGCGATATTGGGGCAGCGCACGGTGGGGATTCTCAAAATGGATATTAAAGGATCAGAGTATGCAATTCTGGCTGATCCGCGTTTCGCGGCCATCCCCATCCGTTATCTCGTCATGAAATGGCATCACACGGCCAACGCACCGGCGGAGCCCGAAGCCTGGTGCTGCGACCAACTCAATAAGGCGGGTTTTACTGTTACGGTCCAGTCCCGGAATGAACGGGGTGGGTTATTATGGGGCCGGAAGAAAACCGCGGAAGTCTAGCCCACGGGCGGGGATTTCGGTGATATAATCCTGCGTGAACTAAGGCAAAGGTAGGACTATGGCACAAGCAGAAATTTCCATCATCACGGAACAACAGTTGCCCCTGATTGTGGATTTGTACAATCAGGTTTTTCGCCCAACAGAAAAAGAAGACTATTTTCGTCGGCGTTTTCAGGGGCGTTACAATGTTTTAGTCATGCTGGCAGCGTTGGATGGAAGGCCGGTAGGATTCACCATAGGCTTTGAGCTCAAGCCCTTTGTATTCTATAACTGGCTCACCGGGGTCTTGCCGGATTTTCGCCGTAAGGGCATTGGCCGGCAGCTAATGGAATCGCAGGCCGCCTGGTCGAAGGGCCATGGTTATGAGTTCTCCCGGATCGAAACTTTGAATCGTCACCGTCCGA
>JBIJDM010000048.1:0-14464 GCA_044344145.1 Phycisphaerae bacterium | reverse complement strand
CCGCATCAGGTAACGGACCGCCATGTGAATTTGTAGATTCGTGATGAACATAACATCCCGGCGCCACGCGCCCGTCTTACGGCTTATCCTGATCACCCTTGCGCAGCGGCACCACCGGCAACGGCGCGGGGGGCAGTTTCACCGGCGCCACCTGCTTGGCATCCAGCACAATCACCTGCCCGACCTCCAGCCCGGACAGCACCTCATATTTTTCCAGACTCTGCACGCCCAGCCGTACCGGACGCGGGACATACTTGCCCGCTTCGGAAATATACACCGCCCCTTCCATCACCGCCGACGACGGCACCAGCAGCGCCTGCTCGCGCACCTCTTCGATAAAATTCAGCTCCCCGGTCATGCCGATTTTCAATCCCGCGGGCAAATTTTCGAAGCGCAGTTTTACTTCATAGGTCTTGTTCAACAGATTCGCCACCGGCAGCACTTCATACACCTTGGCCACAAACAGTTTTTCCGGATAGGAATACAACTGCATCTTAACTTCCTGCCCGATCCGCGTGCGCGTGACATCCTCCTCATCCACCGCCGCCTTCATCACCATGTCGGCCGGATCGGCCAACAGGAACAGCGTTTGATTCAGTGCCACCACTTCCTGTAATTCCACATGCCGTTGCAGAATCACACCATCCACCGGGGCCCGCACTTCGGTATCCGCCAGATTCGCACTGGCCTTGCGCAGATTGGCCGCGGCCACATCCACGCGCTTTTGACTCTCGATCCGCCAGGTGCCCAGCCGGCTTTCATAGGCGGCTATCTGATTGACCCACTGCACATACGCGCGCCGGGCGTTGTCCAAATCCGTCGGCGACGAATTGCCCTTATCGGCCAGCGTCTGGGTACGTTCCAACTGCCGCTGGGCGATTTCCGCCTGCTGTTTGGCTTCATTCAACAGGGCCTGCAATTCCCGGCGTTGCGGAGCCTCATCGGTGGCCTGCGCCTTGGCTTCGGTTAATTCCGCCTCCGCCCGTTCCACCTCGAAACGCAACTGCCGGTCATTGACCCGGGCCAGCAGTTGGTCCTTTTTGACCAAACTTCCTTCGCGAACCTGTAAATCCACCAAATTCCCCTGCGCCTTCGACTTGATTATGTATTCAATGTCCGGCCGCACTGTACCGGTGGCATAAAACGCCCGGACTACGGTGCCCTTTTGCACGGTGTACATGGGGACCGTCCGTTGGCGGTTCCATAGGAAATATCCCCCCGCCCCAACGCCGGCCACGATCAAGATCACGACCAGAACGGGCTTAAAACCCCATCCCGCGCGGGCTTGTAATTTTGTCAGCATATCCACCTCATCCTAATGGCATCATTCTAGGGGTTCCACGCGGCAAAGACTGACTTTGTCCGCAATTCTGACTTTCGCCGATAAAATGGCTAATATATCCAATATATGGTCAATTTACCGAAAGTCCGAATGTTATGCTCCGCGCTGTGACGTTACGAAAACTCCTGATCTCCGAAACCTCGCAGCAGCAAGTGCTGTTCCTGCAAGAGGTTGACAGCGATCGCATCTTCCCGATTGTCATCGGCACCCACGAAGCCACGGCGATTTACCGCCGGCTGCGCGGCCTACCCACGCCGCGCCCGCAAACCCATGATTTACTCGATGCCTGCATCCGCCAGATGGGCGGTCAGATCGAACGCATCATTATTGACGACCTGATCCAAGGGACCTTCTTCGCCAAAATCGTGATCAAAATCGGGGAAAAGACCCTGCATCTCGACGCCCGGCCCTCCGATGCCGTGGCCCTGAGCGTTGGCCCCGAGCCGGTGCCCATCATGGTCACCGACCATGTTATCGAAGCTGCCAGCAGTAACGGCCACACGCCCCCCACCGCCACGGAATAACCCCTGCGGCGCCCTGGCGACTCGTATTTCATCGCATTCCCGATTATTCTCTCCCCTACATCATGTTAGCTTGGCTCCATCGTCACCCGCTGCTTGTCGCCGTCGTGGGCTTTACCCTCGGTATGGCCGCGGGTCGTTGGCTGGAACCACTGGCCGGGGGCCTGATTATCCTTCTGGTGATAAGTTTACTTGCGTGGGGTCTGCTGGAATGGCGCTGGCCCACGCGGGCATGGTCTACGGTGGCGCTACTGGTGGCACTTCTGGCAGGCGGTGCCGCCTGGTGGCAGGTGGCCGTCACCATGCGCCCGCATACCGATCTAGCCCTGCGGGTCCGCACGGAGGGTGTGCATCTGGCCACCGTGCGCGGCGTGCTACTGACCACACCCAAAACCGCCCATGCCAGCAGTATCGGCGAACCGCGTTTCCGCGCCGTGCTGAAACTGACCCACCTGCGGCAGGGCGCCGTTTGGATTCCCACCACCGGTCAGGCGCAATGTTACTTTGTGGCCACCGCGCCACCCCAGCGCGGCACCACGGTCGAGGCCGATGCGTTTGTCAGTCGCATTACCCCGCCCCACAACCCCGGCGAATTTGATCTGCGTCATTACTGGGCCGCCGCGGGGATTGATCTGCAGGTCGCCTGCACGCATGTCAGCCAGTTCCGCCCGCTCGCTGCCGGGGAGGGCGGGGGCAATATTCTGGATACCTACCGGAATTTTCTCGCCGGGCGCTTGCGCGGATATCTGATGACCGAGGACGAAGCCGATCCCACCGCCGATACGCTTGCCGCACTGGTACTGGGCCAGCGCGGCGATATTCCCGCCGTTACGGAGGCCTTTCAACGCAGCGGCCTGATGCACCTGTTGGCCATTTCGGGGGGCCATATTATTGTGGTGGCGGGATTGCTGGCGTGGGTGTTGCGGCTGTTGGTGGCCCGGCCGTGGTTGCGCACCATAATGGTCACCCTCGGCGTAACGGCATATGTACTGGCCACGCCGTGCGATCCGCCGGTGGTGCGGGCGGGAATTGCCTGTGTGGTCATTCTGGGCGGTTTGTGGCTGGCCCGGCGGGTGCAGCCGCTGAACCTGCTGGCACTGGCGTGGTTGCTGGTGATGCTGTGGCGTCCGCATGATCTGACTTCGGCGGGGTGTCAGCTAAGTTTTCTCTGTACGGCGGGGTTGTTGCTGCTGGCCAGTCCGATCTATCACGCATTGGCAGGAGTGTGGTTGCCGCGTTGGGCGGCGATCGCGCGAGCGTCGCAAAGCTGGTACGACCGGGGCCGCACCTATGCCGCGCAAACTGCGTTGGTCATGCTCAGCGCCAATCTGGCCGGCTGTCTGGTCGCTATCCCCTTATTGGCGCTGCACTTCAATCAATTTACGCCGTGGGCGATACTCACGGGCATACTGGCCCTGCCGTTGGTGACACTCGCGTTGCTGGTGGGTTTGGTACAACTCACGCTTTCGCTATTGGTACCGCCGTTGGCGGTAGTGTTCGCCCCGATAGCCCACGGCGTCACCGCATTGATGAACGCGGCGATTCAATCGGCGGCCGCCTTGCCGGGGGCCAGTAGCGCAATTCCCGCACCGCCGGGGTGGTTGATGGGGTTGTTTTACCTCGGGCTGATCCTGTGGCTGGCCCTGCACCGTGGGCCGGCGCGCCGGTGGCTGTGGCATGTGAGTCTGCTGATCGTGGGCATGATTGGCGTCTGGTATGGCTGTCAACAACCCACGGCCCCTGCCGGTTGGGTGCTGGATACCGACGGTAGTTGTCTGGTACTGCGCGATCGGCACGGCGGAGTTCACCTGATTAACCTCGAAGCCCCGCGCCAACCCAATCTGGCCCGACGGACACTCCGGCCCGTCCTGCAAGCCTGGGGCACCACGCAGGTCCAAAGTCTCACCTTAATGCAGGCCAGTGCTCAAACCGCAACCCATCTGGCCGATAATCTGACAGTGCTCCGGCCCGAACAAATCCTGCTGAGTGCCAATTTACTGACCCCCGCCCACCCCGCAGGGCCGGAGGTGACCGCCAGTGTGCGCTTTTCCAGGTGCGTACCCACCCCGTTAAGCCGGGGTACACGTATCCAACTCGGGCCCGAACTGGCCTACACCTGCCTATGGCCCCCGGCGGATATTCCCACCAGCCTGCCCCAGCGCTGGCGCGGCACCGCGTTGCGCGTGGAATTGGGCACAACGCATATATTGGTTACCGAACCCCAACTGCTACCGTTACTGCGTTATTTGAATCCCCAAAAACTGCGTATGCCCACGGCCATCATCCTGACGGCGCCGCCTCAAACCGCCGATCTGGCCGTTTGGTCCGATACGGTGCTCTGCATCGCGCCGGAAACCTTGCCCGGGACACCCGCCCCGCGTTCCGATTATGTCGTACTCGCGCGCACCGGCGCGTTGGCCATCACTCCCACCCCGGCCGGGGCATTGCAGATTACGCCGATGCTGAATTCTGGAATGCCCGGGGAATGATTGATTACGGTTATGCCCACGGCCCGGCGGGGCCCCAGGTTACTTTTTCGCTTCCCGGTACTCGGGTGGATGCGCCAGAGTGAAGACCACCAATTCTTCGCCGGTCAGCGTACTGATGTCGTGATGCAGGCTGATGACTTCCACCTCGGTGATTTCCACAACGATTGCCTCTAACAGTGGTCGGGCGGTTTCCATCAAATGGGTTCGCACCTGTTTGAGCAGATCCCGGCCTTTGTCCACGGCCAGGGTTTTAACCAGTTGTTGTTCGGCCGCCGTCAAGACCCCCTGCAGGCGTACCACCACCAGATCTTGAATCAGGTAGGTGTGAATGGCCTTGGGCCCGCGGCCCATATACTCCTGCTCAAAGCGGCTGATCCCTTGGCAGATCGCGGCTTCAATTTCGCCTTGTGTTTTCATAACGGACAACTCCCAACGGGCACCCGGTGCGACCAATACATAACTCATCTATGGCTCAATCGCCACTGTGCCATACTCTATGATACCCTATGAATGACGCTTTCGTGACAGATAAATCTTTGACCATTTAGAAGATTTGTCTTGTATCGGTGTCGCGACGTGCTATGATCAGGTTGTACATCGGTGGTCGGGCCAGATAGGAACGACCCCGGTGGCGGAAGACTAAACGAAGGGCCGCCCGGATTTCGGGAAGCCCGTTGCAGAGTAAACCGAGCGCGTCAAGCACATGACCTATGTGCCCGATGCGCTCGGTTTTTTTGGTTTACGTGGTGGTGCGGGTGGGACGCTTGGGCATTACTGCGTGGGTAGAAATTATTGGTGCCAGAATTCAGTCACCAGGCAGGACTTCGCTCATACACAAGGAGGCCTCCTATGCCGGAAAAGAAGCCAACGATGGCCCAACAAATAGCGCAGGCAGCGCGGATTTTCCAGCAACAGATCACGGGCCATGCGCCCGCGCTCGTAACTGCGGTGCTGAGTGGCAAAACGCTGGTTGTTACGCTGCACGAAGCCCTGACCCCGGCGGAAAAAGCCCTGGCCCAAAGCGCGGCGGGTCATGCCCAGGTCCAGGAACTGCACCGCCAACTATTCGCCCACAATGTGGCGCTCCTGCGGCAGGAAATCAAACGCATCACCGGCGTGGAAGTGCGGGAAGCCGCCGCCAGTGTGGAAACGAAAACCGGCACGATTATTCACGCCTTCACCGATGGGACCATGATTCAGGTCTTTCTTCTGGCCCAAGAATTACCCCCCGGGGACTGGGCCGGAACCGGACCACAGCCCTAGCGCGGTCATCCGCCCCGCGTGGGGCACCAAGTAACACCCCGTAACCAACAACACCGGCTTGGACCGAAAGCATTCATCAGCGAAGGTCCGCGCTGTGGGGAAGGTCCCCGCAGTCCTGAAGTTACGTTTGGTTCAGACCAGGAAACCGTCCTGTACCGGCAAACGCAGTTGGTCAAAGTGTAAACGTCGTTAGACCGGCTTGAGTGCCGGCCGTTCCGTGGGGGAACGGTCGGCACCAAAAGTCCGGTGGCTTCTGGTCATTTTTTTAAGGAGAGTCATATGGGACTCATTCTGCTGGTCATCGTGATCGTGTTGTTGGTCGGGGCACTGCCCACCTGGGGCCACAGTCGCAGTTGGGGCTTTTTCCCCAGCGGTGGCTTGGGACTGGTGCTGCTGATCCTGCTGGTACTCGTACTGCTGGGTTATCTGCCCCGTGGTTTCTAAGGTCCCGAACTGACGTGTAACTCTAACTTTTTTTCAAGGAGCTGTGTATGAAAGTGATTCTGATTTTGATCGCCCTGGCCATCATCGTGAGCGCGGGCTTTTACATGGGCTGGTTCGGCTTTTCCACCCGCGACAGCAAGGGTGCCTCGAGCATCACGGTGTCGGTGAACAAGGGTCAGATCAAAGAAAACAACGCCCAAGTAGTGGAAAAGGTTCAAGACCTGACCCGCAAGACTGTGGACAAGGTCGAAGACCTGAGTCAAAAAACCGTGGACGGCGCGCGTGAACTCGGCCAAAAAGCCGTGGACCTGCTCCCCGCCACCACCACCGGCACCACCCAACCGGCGCCGCCGGTAATCCCCGCGCTGCCCAAGGAGTGATTTATGAATCTGCAACGGATCAGTGGAATCGTCATGCTGGTGGTCGGTGTGACGCTGTTGATAATCGGAATGAACGCGTCGAGTTCGGTGGCGGATCGGTGGAGCAACTTCTTCACCGGGCACTTCACCGATACCACGACCTGGTACATTCTGGGTGGAGCCATACTAGGGGTGATCGGTCTGATCCTGGCCGTGTTCGCGGGCCGCAAAGATCTGTAGCAAATCTGGGCCCGCGCGGAGCGGGTGCAGTCGGGCGGTTCCGCCCGGCCTTCGGATGTGTATCCGCAGGCGTGATTTCAGTCCTCCGTAAGTCCGACTTTGCCACCGGGCTAATGCCTCAAGCGAAGTCCATTTAGAAGGATCTCAGTTATGAAGACTTTTACGCTGACCGTATTATGTTTGGTCGCCGGTGTCGCCAGTCTGCCCATGCTAACCGGGTGCAATACCGCCCCCAGTAGCGTGGAAGGCAAAGCCGACATTGAACAGGAATGTTCGGTCGCGCTGGCCAAAGCCAAAGTGAATGACTCCACGCTGGTCCCGATCCTAAACTCCGCCGCCGGCTATGCCATCTTCCCTTCGATTGGCAAGGGCGCCATCGGTGTGGGTGGGGCGTATGGCAAAGGTGTGCTGTATGAACGTGGCTTTGCGGTGGGCTTCTGCGATGTAAGCCAGGGCTCCATCGGCTTCCAACTCGGGGGCCAGGCCTATACCGAGATCATCTGCTTCGAAACCCGCGAAGCCGTGGAAATTTTCAAACAGGGCCATTTCCGCTTTGATGCCCAGGCCACCGCGGTGGCGCTCAAGTCCGGTGCGGGTGCCAATGCCAAGTACACCAGCAATGTCGCCGTGTTCACCATGGACGAAGCCGGGCTGATGTATGAAGCCTCGGTGGGCGGCCAACAGTTCACGTATCAGGCCAAATAACCGTCGGCCCGCGCCGCCGGGAAACCTTTTCCCGGCGGTGTGCGGACGACCTTTTCGCAAGGAGTTGACCATGACAAAAACTACCGTCCTGATTACCGCCATGATGTTGCTGCTGGTGGGCCTGATGAACCTGTCCGGGTGTAACACCTGGGACGGGGCGGGCAAAGATGTCGAAAGCGCGGGCAAGGGCATGCAGAAAGACTGATGCCTCCGCGTCCGAGTAACGTGCCAATGTCCAATGTTGAGGGCAAATCTTGTTGGTTTGCCCGATTTCCAGTTCTCTTTTTGGAGTAATACCATGAGAACCTCAGTTCTGCGTAATGTGGCCCTGTCCCTGTCTCTGCTGCTGCCCCTGGCCTTCGCCGTGGGTTGCTCCGAGAGCGGTCAGGCGGGGGGCACCTCCCGCGAAATCTCACACACGGAAAGCGACAGCACCGGCTGGTTCGGTGGCCGGACCCATGCCGTGAACACCGTCTATAAGAACTCCGACGGCAGCACCAGCGTCGAAACCGAAAACACGACCGTCAAGGGCAACACCACCACGATCGTGCGCGAGAAGAAGACCACCTTCCTCAATGGCGCGGTCAAGACCGACAGCGAAACCCGCACCATTGTCAAAGGCACCGACAACGTGGAACGCGAAAGCAAGACCACGAACTAAAGCGTGCGTTGGTTACGCGGCTAACTTTGGGCTGACGGTCCCTGACCGTCGGCCCTTTAGCGCGCGCCGAACCAACTGTTTTTTCCAGGAGTACTGCCATGCAGGGCAACAAAAAACTGATCATAACCCTCAACACCCTCTTGGCGGATGAACTCTCCGCCATCAACCAATATGTGGTGCATGCGGAAATGTGCGAAAATTGGGGTTATCCGCAATTGCACAACCATCTGTCCCATGTGGCCCACGAGGAAATGCACCATGCCCACTGGCTGATCGGGCGCATTATTTTTCTCGACGGCGTCCCGATTGTCTCCAAGCTCAATCCCATGAAAATCGGCAAGAACGTCTCCGAGATCATCCACAATGACCAGTCCGATGAACTGGAGGCCGTACATGCCTACAACACCGCCATCCGGCAGGCCCGCGAGGTCGGCGATGAAGCCACGCTGGACCTGCTGACCAAAATTCTCAAGATGGAAGAAGGCCATGTGGATTGGGAAGAGCAACAACGTGACCAAATCCAGCAGATGGGTTTGGCTAATTATCTGGCCAATCAGGCGCTCGCCCCGGCCGTCTGACCCCTAACCACAAGTAACCCCCCAACGGAGTACGGACCATGAAGTTATCCTTAACCACCGCCCATCAGCTTACCTATGACACCATCTTCGGTCACCCGGTCGCCCCCAATCTGGCTTGGCGGGACGTGCGTTCGCTGCTGGAAAACCTCGGTCATGTCGCGGTCCAGCCCAACGGCCATTTGCGCGTCACCTGCAACGGCCAGAGTATGGTCCTGCATCCCGCGCAGGATCACAGTATCACCAGCTTGGACGAACAAAAGCTGCTGCGGCACTTTCTGGCCAAAGTGACCAATGAGACCGCCGCGCCGCCGACGTCCGGAACCCATCTGCTGGTCGTGATTGATCATCGTGAGGCCCGGGTCTATCAGACCGAACTGCACGGCAGCGTGCCGCAGTGCATCACTCCGTTCGATCCCCACGGCTTTGGCCGGCAACTGCATTATGTGCAGGACGACTCCAACGGTAAACGCAAACCCGAACGCAAAAGCTTCTACGACGCCGTGGTCAAAACCCTCACGGGAGCCGGCAGCATCCTGATCTTCGGCTCCGGCACCGGCACCAGCAGCGCCATGGTTCACCTGGTTGAAGAATTGCGCACCCATCACCATGAACTCGCCCAACATATCGTCGGAGAGGTTATACTGGACCAGCAACACCTGAGCGAAAACCAATTATTGGCCGTCGCCCGGAGCTTCTACGCAAATCGGGTAGAGGCCGACAGCACGCCTGCGCTCTAAACCAAGGAGCCCGCATGCGCTTGTATTTGATCAACCCGTCCAACACGCTGATCAGCATGACCAAGTCGAACCGGTGGCGCAAGTACCGGGTGTGGAAACCGTTGGGCCTGCTGACGATTGCCGGCCTTACGCCGTCGGACTGGGACATCAAAATCATTGACGAAAATCTGGGGCTGCCGGACTATGCCGCGCTGCCCAAGCCCGATCTGGTGGGCATCACGGCCTTCACGGCCCAGGCCCCGCGCGCCTACCAAATCGCCGCCGACTTCCGAGCCCAAGGCATCCCCGTGGTCATGGGCGGCATTCACGCCTCCATGTGCCCCGATGAAGCACTGCAATACGTGGACGCCGTGGTCACCGGCGAAGCCGAAGCCGTCTGGGCCACCGTGCTGGCCGATCTCCAACGCGGCGCTCTGCAACGCCGCTATGAAGGTGGCCTGGTGGACCTGATTGACTCCCCTCCCGCCCGGCATGATCTCCTCGCCACCGGCTATGCCTTCGGCGTGGTCCAAACCACCCGCGGCTGTCCGCTGAATTGCCACTTCTGCAGCGTTTCGACCTTTAACGGCCAACGCTATCGCCACCGCACCATTGCTGCCGTGGTTCAGGAAATGACCCAGATTCGCGAACGGCTGGTGCTGATTGTGGATGACAACCTGATCGGCACCCGGCCCGAACACATTGCCCGCGCCAAAGACCTGATGCGGGCCATCATCGCCGCGAAACTCAATAAACGCTGGATTTGTCAGGCCACCATCAACTTTGCCGATGACGAGGAGCTCCTTACCCTGGCCCAACAGGCTGGCTGTTCGGGCGTCTTCATCGGTTTTGAAACGCCCACCAACGATGGTCTGGCTGAAATCGGCAAGCGTTACAACATTGTCAAAGGCGCCGATCTGAAAAACAGCGTGGCCCGGATTCACCGTCACGGCATGATTGTGGTGGGCTCGTATATCATGGGGCTGGATTGTGATCTGCCGGGCATTGGCCGGCAAATCGCCGATGCCGCTGAGACCAGCGGTGTGGACCTGTTGAACGCGGGTTTCCTCACCCCCCTGCCCGGCACCAAACTGTGGGATGAACTGGAGGCGGACAACCGCATCGTGGCCAATCACTTCCCGCACGACTGGCAATATTACACGCTGGGCTTTCCGGTCGCCGAATACCGCAATCTGACCTGGCCGCAGTTGCGCGGCGAAATGGAAGAATGCTGGCGGACATTTTACTCGCCGGGCCGCATCACCCGGCGGTTGTGGAACGCCACTTGGCAGCGGCGCCTGCCGTTGGCCATCCTCATCAGTACCATGTCCTATCGGGTCAATTATAAGGCGGAAACCCGCAAAGCCGCGGCCTTGGACCTGAGTCGTAAGGCCGTGCGCAAACCCGGCCCCATGCCACGTCCCGACACCCTTTGGAAGGTCGCTGATGCCCCCCAGGAATTGGCCCCCATTGTCCCGGCGAACCACCCCTGATTGCGAATATTGCGCTATGGGAAGGCCCGCTGTGGTATGATTGAAGGCAACGAGCGATATGTGCCTGATTCGCTCCATAACGGAAGACTAGATAAAGGGCAGCCCGGTCCGCCGGGACGCCTGTTAGCGAGTAAGCCGGGTAGGTCGCGCACGAACCAGTGCGACCCACCCGGCTTTTTTTATGGTCCCGGCTTGTGTTCCGGGTTCTGACTGGGGCCGAGGCCCAGGAGTTGTGCGATGAATATTCTGCTGATTAATCCCGCGTGTCCGGATACGTTCTGGAGTTACACCTACGCCCTGCGTTTCATTGAAAAGAAGGCCACCGCCCCACCGCTGGGGCTGCTGACGGTAGCGGCCATGCTTCCCGCCGATTGGGGCAAGCGTCTGGCCGACCTGCAAGTCGCCGCGCTGGATCCTGCCGATCTGGCTTGGACGGACATGGTCTTCATCACCGGCATGTCCATCCAGCGTGACGCGGCCCGGCAGATCATTGCCCAGTGCAAAGCCGCGGGTAAAGTGGTGGTGGCCGGGGGACCGCTGTTCACCATGGAATATGCCTTCTATGAACAGGTGGACCACTTCATTCTCAACGAAGCGGAACTGACGCTGCCGCCGTTTCTGGCGGATCTGGCCCAGGGTTGTGCCAAACGTCTGTACCGCACCCGGGCCTTTGCCGATGTGCGACAAACCCCCGCGCCCATGTGGGAATTGGCCGACTTGAAACGCTACGCCTGGGCGGGTGTGCAATACTCCCGCGGCTGTCCGTTTGATTGCGAATTCTGCAACGTCACGGCGTTGCTGGGCCGGAAGCCGCGCACCAAAACGGGCGCGCAGGTGGTGGCAGAACTCGACGGGCTCATGCGTCAGGGCTGGCAGGGACCGATCTTCTTTGTGGATGACAATCTCATCGGCGACCGTCCCGCCGCGCGCAAAGACCTGATCCCGGCCTTGTACGCGTGGCAGAAAACCCAGCGCCGCCGGGTCACCTTCAACACCCAGGTTTCCATCAATCTCACCGACGATGACGCTTTGGTTCGCACCATGGTTCAGGCCGGCTTCGGCACAGTGTTTGTCGGCATCGAAACCCCCGACCCGGAAAGTCTGGTGGAATGTCACAAAAATCAAAACCAGAAGCGCGATCTGCTGGCCGATGTTAAGAGCCTGCAGAACGCCGGTCTGGAAGTGCAGGCGGGGTTTATTCTGGGCTTTGACAATGACAAACCCGCCGTTTTTCAAAAGATGGTGGATTTCGTCCAGCAAAGCGGCGTGGTGACCGCGATGGTGGGCTTATTGCAATCCTCGCCGGGGACGCAGTTGCACAATCGCCTGATCGTGGAAGGCCGGCTGGCGGGAATCTCCACGGGCGATAATGCCGATGGCACCACCAACATCGTGCCGCGCATGGGGCTGCAACCGCTGCGGCAGGGCTATCAATATGTGCTGGGCCAGATTTACTCTCCGCGGCTGTATTACCAGCGCGTGCGTGCGTTCCTGCGCGAGTACCGCCCCGATGACCGCCAACCCCGTCTGAGCGCGGTGCACCTGCGCGCGTTCCTGCGCTCTGTGTTCAAGCTGGGCGTCTTGGGCCGCGAACGGGTGGAATACTGGAAACTGCTGCTCTGGACGCTCTGGTGTAATCCGCTGCTCTTGCCGGATGCCGTGCGGCTGGCCATCATCGGCCACCACTACCGCCGGGTCTACGAGGATCGCGTACTGACGACGATGGCCGTGAAATAAAAATCCTTGCGGGAACATTCTTCCGACTGGTGCGTCCAAACTCCTGCGCGGATAATATAGTTTCGTCTCAGGAGCCCTTATGCACGCATTGCCCCGTCACCATCGGTCTGCCACTGTCGCCATCACCATGCTGCTCCTGGGCGCCGGTTTGGCCTATACCACTCCGGCTACCACAGCCACCACGGCGCCGACCACGCAACCTGTCGCCACTTCGCGTACCGATCCGTTCCTGAAACAACTCCGCACCAAACTCGAGGTCAAAACCAAGGGTAGGTTCGAGGGCATCAACGAAATTATTCCTTGGGACGAACTGCACCAGGAAGCCCAAACCGCTGCCGACCCCATACTGGTCGCCGAACGTCTGGCTTATGTGGAATTCTGGCAACGTTTGGCCAAGCTGCATGACTACGGCATGATGTGTTCGCGTATGAACGTCTTTGAAAGCGATGCCTGCGAACTACTTGCAGGTACGTCTAGACTTAAGAAGCCGTTAAATTTCGCCGACTTGGGTCTGCCGCGCACGCAGGCCTGCGCGTATCTAATCAACGAGGACCTGCCCGATTGGGCCAAGTCACTACGGTTATGTGCTGCGGCGGTGCTGGTGGGCGCGGGTGAGGCACAGGGCATGGCTATTCTGAAGCCAGAATTGCGCGCCGAACGCGAGAGTTTTGCCCTGCATGAAGTGCTATACGCCACCCGGACCCCTGCGGCGCTGCCGCTGTGGGTCCAAGAGGCCCGCACTGCCGATCCTGCATTACGCCGAATCGTCGTCACCCAAATCGCGGCCATCCGTAGCGAACCGGCCACGACCGTGCTTTTGGACCTGCTTAAAGATGACGACCTTGCCATCAGAAATACCGTCGCCGTGGCCCTGATGCACCGCGAACAAAAGGCCGCCGCACCTGTGCTACTCGAACTCGTGCAGCAAAAGTTGGATGGCCGGTTGGAACCCACCCTCACTTTTGCCAGTGTGTGGGTGAAACTCCAGCAATGGAATATCCCCGGCGTGCCCTGGGATAAAATTGAAGGGGTCCTGAATGAAGCGGCGCGCACCAAGCCGGAGGACTATCGGATGGCCGTAATCATCGCAGGCCATTGCCTGTCGGTGGGCCGGGAGAAAGTCGCGTTACCCTTCCTGCAAACGGCTCTGCATCCCATTCAGGAGAATATTGCCTCTCTGAACAAATTGGTCAGCTACAAAGTTGACGCCCCTACCATCGCCTGGCAAGCCGCCAAAATCCTCGCCAGCTACGGACGACCGGAAGGGATGGAACTGATCCACAAATATATGCTGGTGGGCGAAAAGAACTGGTCCATGGCCTATGAAGGATTGCTGGCCGTGGCCGCAGGCAGCAATCGTCCCACCGCCGATGCCGCAACCCGCAAACTGGCCCAAACCATCGCCGTCGTGGCCTTCGAACGGCGCGATCCCTTGTTTTCCGGCTACTTTGGGCGGCTGGTGGAGGCACTGGGTGAAATGGGGGCCCTCGTGCGGGTGGAGCAGCACAACGGGCAAATCACCACCATTGAGACGCTGGCCGTGTCCTATCAGCAGCGTTACACCCCCCAGAAACAATATCAGATACTCCCCATCTACCGCGCCAAACTGCGCAGCGTGGTCATCTCTGCCCAGCAGGCCGGTATTACCCTCACGCCGGCGTGGCTGGCTGAATATGAAAAACAGCAGCGTGCCATCCTGACCAACATAAGCAACTTCGGTGATCCTGCCGACCTGGTCTATAACGCGTCGGAAGCATTACGCGAGCTAGCAGCCCCTGCTGCCCCCTGACCGCGCAGTGCCACCCGAAACCAAATTAATTGCACTTTGCGTAAAATTATGAACGCATACCATTCTTCTCTCGCCCCAACTTATCCACAATACCGTCGAATAACCCCGACCACCCCTGTGTCCCGCC
>JBIJDM010000281.1:0-2908 GCA_044344145.1 Phycisphaerae bacterium | reverse complement strand
ACGCGTACTCAAGGCGGAGCAACCTGATGAAAACGGTCGCACCGGGGTATACATCATCGCCGTCCCCGAACCCTGCACGCTGAGTCTGTTGGGCTTGGGCGCCAGTGCCCTGCTCCTGCGTCGGCGTCGCCGCATTGCCTGATGGCCATTACTATGGCAAACCAAACTGAACCAAAGGCTCGGGTTAAACCCCGAGCCTTTTTTTATTTGCATATTGCTGCAAAACTGGTAGCATATATGCCGTTAAAGGTGCTGCGTTGGGACTGTATACAATATAGGAAAAAGCAATATGTCCACTCTGCCTACGCTGGGATCTGTGGTCAATCGTTTCAATACTGCCGAGTTGCTCGGGGAGAAGATTCCTGCGGCTGAATTGGCCGCACTGACATCCTTTCTCGTCAGTCGGCAGGGCCTGCCGGGAAGTTATTTCGGTATGTTTGCACCCGTGGAAGGGGAGTTAAGCAAACCTTATCGGCTTTTCACCGGCGAGGTGGTGGCTACTACCGCGGCCACACGCCATATCTTGGGCGAGGAAGGCCTGCGTATCTTGCGCAACCTGAAGCACAAGACCAAGGCCGTGACGACGGCGATCGAACGAACCCAGATCGCCATGCTGGCCCGGTTGGTGCATGCCCAGCAGAAAGGGTGTCCGATCGGCACCTTCTGCTGTGGACGCTGTACCGTTGCTTATTGGCGGACATTGAACACCGGCTGGGTTCCGGATGCTGATGCCCGGCTGCGCGGGGGCATGAAAGACCTGTTGGCTTCCCGGGCTAATGGACAATGGCGGCGGTATCCCTTCTATTACACCGTCATGTGCCTGACCGAACTCCCCGGTGTTATCACCCGCAACGAAATTGCCTATATCGCACCGGTCTGCGAAAAGAAACTCCGTACTTTGCGGGCCCACGATAGTTATTACCAGAACAAAACTGCGATTCTGGAACGTCTGCTTAAATGTGCCTGACCAACAAAAAGGGCTGCTCGTGGGAGCAGCCCTTGGGGTCATAATGTAACGGCTACAGTCTTAGCGCAACCGGGGTAATTCCAGCACGCGCACGACTTCCAGATTCGGTGTCTTACGCAGCTTGTCCACGGTTTCCGGACTCGGCAGCGAATCGGTCTTCAGCACCATCAGGGCCTTTTCGCCCTTGCGGCTCAGGGTCATATCCGCGATGTTGATACCCAGTTCGCCCAGCGTGGTGCCCACCAACCCGATCATGCCCGGACGGTCATGATTCACGATCAGCAGCATCGGGCCTTCCGGCACCATATCCATCCAATAACCCTTGATCATCAGCACGCGCGGCTGCATATCCGAGAACACGGTCCCGATGATGGTATGGGTCTTGTCGTCTTCGGTGACTTCCAATTCGATGCTGTGTTGGATGGCACGTTGGTAAGCCTGGCCCAGCGTTTCGGTCCGCAGGGTGATGCCGCGTTGTTCCGCCAAATGGAACGCATTGACCACATTGACCGGTTGGTTCAGGAACGGCCGGAGCAATTCGGTCACGCCCAGCCGGGCCAACGTCGAAGTGATCCGCTTGGGCAGTTCACCATTGGTCCGCAGCGTGATGCTGCTGAAGCCTTTATCCACGACACTGGCCAGAATGATCGCCATCCGCCGGACCAGATCGGTATAAGCCTGTTCCGGCTCCGACAGATTCAGATCAATCCCGCCGGCATTGACCGCGCCGACGATCCCTTCGTTCCGCAGATACATCAGCATTTCTTTGACGGCATCCACCGACACGGCCGTCTGGGCTTCCACGGTCGAGGCGCCCAGGTGGGGGGTCAATACGACCTTGTCACCCAGCGTGAACAGGGGGTTATCGGGCAGGGGGGGCTCGGGCTCATACACATCAATCGCCGCGCCGGCCACGTGGCCCGAATTCACGGCATCGGTCAACGCCTGTTCATCAATGATCCCGCCGCGGGCGCAATTGATGAATCGCACGCCCTTGCGGCACTTGGCAATCCGGGCCGCGTCAATCAGACCCTTGGTCTTATCGCCGGGGACGTGGACGGTAATAAAGTCGCATTCCGGCAGCAGGCTATCTAGGTCCTTGACCATCTTCACCTGGCCATCCAGTGCGGTTTCAGCGAAGAAGAACGGGTCATGCGCGACCACTTTCATCTCCAGCCCCAGCGCCCGTTTGGCCACGGCGCGGCCGATGCGGCCAAAGCCGATTACGCCCAGCGTCTTACCGGCCAACTGCACGCCCAGGAACTGATTGCGTTCCCATTTGTGCTGCCGCAGGTGCTGATCACCAGCCACGGTCTTGCGGGCCAGCGCCAGCATCAGCGCGATGGCCTGTTCAGCGGTGGTGATGGTATTGGCATCAGGGGTATTCATGACCAGCACACCTGCGCGGGTGGCGGCTTCGACATCCACATTATCCACGCCCACACCGGCGCGGGCGATGGCCTTGAGCCGGCCGGGCTTGGCCAGATCGGCCCCGGTGATCTTCACGCCCGAGCGGATGATCACGCCGTCGAACTGGCCGAGTTTCTCGCCCATTTCGCCGGGGTTCCACTTGGTCTGGACGGTGTATTTGACATCGGTTGCGGTTTTGAGAATCGCCAGGCCTTCGTCGGCGATTTTGTCGGCTACGAGAATTTCCAACATGTTTCTGCTCCTTGTAGGCAAGTGTTGCTTCATGTCTGCGCCCGAAGTGGGCAAGTATAGAACAAAGTTTAGCGTCGTCAAAGTATCAAAAAAAAGCGGAGCCACCTTGATAGGGCGGCTCCGCGTGGGCGAACCAGACGTTATGTCAGTTCGTCACTCGGCCGCCGGGGCCTCTGACGAATCTGATGAGGGCTTGGTCACTGCTTCGGCAACCAGCGATTCCTTGTCGCGTACGACCCAGACCTTGATTTCGGTCTTCAGATCGCCGGCCAACTGCAC
>JBIJDM010000029.1:0-18577 GCA_044344145.1 Phycisphaerae bacterium | reverse complement strand
CAGGATTTCCTCCAGCGTGCAGTTCTCGGCGTTGGGCATGAGTAACGCAGCAGCCATGCCCAACATTAAAACCCATTATTCGCTTTCGCGCAAGCGGATGCGGGGATTATTTTTGGCAATCGCTCTAATCGGGGCCAATGGTGCGGGCAAGACCACCCTATTGCGGGCGCTGAGTGGACTGGAACCGGCATATAGTGGGCGGATGGTCTATCGGCGTACCGTTGAAGCACCTGAGCTGGAACTCCACAAACGTCCCACCCATGAGATTGTCGCGGCTGGCATCGCCCATGCCCCGGAAGGCCGGGGGATATTCCCGAGTATGACCGTGGCAGAGAATCTAGCCTTGGGGGCCTATCTGCGACGGGACCGCGCGGGCATCGCGGAGGATACGCAGCGGGTGTTTAGCCTGTTTCCACGCCTGCAGGAACGCCAACAACAGTTAGCCGGGACTTTATCTGGTGGCGAACAGCAGATGCTGGCCATTGGTCGGGCCTTGCTGGCGCGGCCCACATTACTGCTGCTGGATGAGCCCTCGCTGGGATTAGCCCCCCTGCTGGTAGACCAAATCTTTCGCGTGATCGAACAAATCCGGCAAACCGGGGTGACAGTGTTGCTGGTGGAGCAAAATGCCCATCGGGCACTGGAATTGGCGGATGAGGCGTTTGTGCTGGAAAACGGCCGGGTGGTGCTGGCCGGGCCCAGTAAGACGGTGCGGGATAACGATCAAGTGCGGAAGGCGTATTTGGGGGAAGATTAAGGCCGCGCCATTGGACAATTTGCACGCCTACTAGGACAATAGCACCACATAATGTTGGTCCTTTAGGAGCTTTCTGATGCGGATTACGGTGATTGGTGGCGCGGGTTATATCGGGTCGCATGCGGTCAAATTGCTGGTCGAGCGCGGCCATACGGTGACGGCGTTTGACAACATGAGTAACGGGCACCACAACGCTGTGCATCCCAAGGCCAAGTTGGTGGTGGGCGATGTGGGCAATACCTACGCCCTCTTAGATACCTTCAAGAAAGATCAGACCGAAGCGGTCATGCACTTTGCGGCCAGTGCGTATGTGGGCGAATCGGTGCAGGACCCGCGTAAGTACTATCGCAACAATGTATCCAATACCATTAGCATGCTCGATGCGATGAATGCCTGCGGGATTAAAAAGTTGGTATTCTCCTCAACGTGTGCCACTTATGGCGTGCCGGAACGCGTGCCGATGACTGAGGACCTGCCGCAGAATCCGATCTCGCCATATGGGGCCAGTAAGTTGATGGTGGAACGGATTCTGTTGGATACCGCCGCGGCGGAAGGGCTGGGCTTTGCGGCCCCGCGGTATTTCAATGTGGCCGGAGCCGCGTTGGATGCCACGATTGGCGAAGACCATAAACCCGAGTCGCACCTGATTCCGCTGGTGCTGTTCGCGGCGCTGGGCAAGATTCCGCATATCGAAGTATTCGGCACTGATTACGCCACGCCCGACGGCACGTGTATCCGCGATTACATTCATGTGTGGGATCTGGTGACAGCGCATCTGGTATTGCTGGAGAATCTGCAACCCGGCAAGGGGCGGTTCTTTAATCTGGGCGTGGGCCGGGGGTACTCGGTCAATGAAATTATCGAAAGCTGCCGGCGGGTGACCAAGCGCGAGATCAAGGTGAAATATGGCCAGCGTCGGCCGGGCGATCCCCCGGCTTTGTTCGCAGCCCCGGACAAGATACGCAACGAACTGGGCTGGTCGGCGGAAATCACCGATTTGGACACGATTGTGGGTTCGGCGTGGAACTGGTTCCAGAAGCATCCCAACGGCTACTAATCAGGCAGGGTGAGTTATGCTGCTAATCAACGGTACGGTGATGGACCCCGCCAGCGGCTTAAATGGTCCGGCGGAAGTATTGCTGGAAGATGGCCGGGTAAAGGCCGTGGGCACGGGCCTGCCGCGTAAAGGTGTGGGCGAGATTATTGACTGCACCAATGCGGTGATTTGTCCCGGGCTGATTGATATGCACGTGCATCTGCGCGAACCGGGCCAGGAAGGCAAGGAAACCATTGCCACCGGCAGTGCGGCGGCAGTGGCAGGCGGGTTTACCACCATCTGCTGCATGCCCAATACCACACCGGCGTTGGATAACGATGCCCAGATTAACTTTGTCTTCAATCAGGCGGAACGGGCAAATCTGTGCCGGGTACTGCCGTTTGGGGCGTTGACCAAGGGACGCAAGGGGGAGGAACTGGCCGAGATTCGGCTGATGCTGGATGCGGGTGCGATCGGATTTTCGGATGATGGCGTGGGCATCGGGTCGGCGGCGGTGATGCAGAAATGTCTGCAATATCTCAAGATGTATGATGGCTTGCTGAGTCAGCATTGCGAGGAGCCCACGCTTTCGGGTGGGCCGATGAATGCCGGGCCGGTAGCCACCCGACTGGGGCTGGCGGGTTTGCCGGCGGCGGCGGAAGAATTGATGATCGCACGGGATTTGCTGCTGAATCAGAATATCGGGGCACGGTATCATGTGCAGCATATTTCCACACGCGGGGCGGTGGATTTAGTTCGCCAGGCCAAAGCGCGGGGGCAGAAGGTGACCTGTGAAGTAGCCCCCCACCACCTGCTGCTGACGGATGAATGCTGCGCCAGCTACAACAGTAATTACAAGATGAACCCCCCGCTGCGTACGCATGCGGATGTGGAAGCGTGCATTCAGGGCGTGAAGGACGGCACGATTGATGCGTTGGCCACGGATCATGCCCCGCACATGCGCGAGGAAAAAGAACTGGAATTTGACAAGGCCCCGTTCGGGATTATCGGGCTGGAAACGGCGCTGGGGCTGTATCACAAGGCACTGGTCAAGCCGGGGCATATTACACTGCAACGCATGCTGGAGATGATGACGGTGGCACCGGCGCGGATTTTGAAGTTGCCGGAATTGGGCAGTCTGGCCGCGGGCATGGAAGCGGATGTGACGATCTTCGAGCCCAACACCACATGGACGATTGATGTGAACGCCATGCGCAGCAAGTCCCGGAACACACCGTTTGACGGCTGGCAGGTGCAGTGCAAGATTCGGACGACCATCGTAGACGGACGTGTGGTGTATCAGGCGTAAGGTATACGCAGGTAATCGGGTCAGCGTGCAGGGACTTTATTTCAGCGCTTCAATCAGGGCGACCAATTCTTGCGCACGTTCCGGAGTTTTAGCTTCGGCGATAACCCGGGCAATCGGTTCGGTGTTGCTGGGGCGGACATGGACCCAGCCATCGGCGAAATCCACGCGGACACCGTCCTGGGTATCAATGCGTTCCTGACTGAGTGCGTTTTTGGCTTTCACCACCAAGGCATCGGCCTGGGCGCGGGTGCATTCGAATTTGGTCTTGAGCATGGCATAGCGGGGCAATTCGGCCACCAGTTGGCTGATGGTCTTGCCGGTGCGGGTCATCAGGTCCAGCGTCATGGCGATGGCGAGGAAAGAATCACGCACGGGGCCGACGCGGAGGTCAATCAGGCCCCCGTTACCCTCCCCACCGATCACGGCGTTAACGTCCATCATCTTGCCAGCCACATTGGCTTCGCCCACCGGAGTGCGGTACACGGTGCAGCCAAATTTTGCGGCAATATCATCCACCATGCGGCTGGTGCTGAGATTCGCCACCACCGGGCCGGGCTTGCTGAGGAGCCGGGCATAGGTGCCCAGCGCGAGAGTGTATTCCTCGCCGATGTAGTTGCCCAATTCATCCACAATGGCCAGCCGATCCGCATCGGGGTCCTGGGCAAAGCCCACGGCGGCTTTATGACGTTTTACCTGGGCGCACAAGTCAGTCAGGTTTTCTTTGGTGGGTTCCGGGATATGGGCGAAATGGCCGGTGGCTTCGCCATTGAGATGCACCATTTCCACGCCCAGCTTGCCCAGCAGCATGGGGGTGCCGATGCAGCCGGCACCGTTGACGCTGTCGAGGACCACGCGGTAATGACGGCTGACAATGGCCTTCACGTCCACCAACGGTAAGACCGTTTGCACATGGTGGGCATGGACCCGGCTATCAGTCTGCAGGAGGCCGATATTTTCGATGGGTTGTAATTCCCCCGCCCGGGCTTCCCACGCGGCCTTGATCGCGGCGGCCTGTTCGGGTGGGAAGGCAATGCCATCATGACGCAGAAACTTGATACCGTTCCAGATGATGGGGTTATGCGAAGCGGTGATGACAATACTGGCGGCGGTACCAAGGAATCGCCCCATCAGCGCCACGCTGGGAGTGGTGGCGATGCCGACATCCACCACGTTGATGCCCACACTCAGCAGGCCAGCGGTCAGGGCGCTGAGGACCATCGGGCCACTGGGCCGGGTATCGCGGCCGATGGCCACACGCAGAGGTTTATCGCTGGATACAGTTTGCCGGAGGAAATGGCCGAAGGCCTGGCCAAATTCCATAGCCAGAGTTGGGGTCATGGTTTGACCGATTACGCCGCGTACACCCGAAACACTGATCATCAACGCTGCCGCCATAGTATCGCTCCAATTATGAAAACAGCATCTTGTAGGCAAACCGCCGGGGATGCAAGTGTGCGAAGGTCAGTGGCGCCACTGCCACCAAAAATATAACTGCAGGACTAGCACCAGGCCGAGGACCAGCAAGCCCCAGCCCGGTCCGGTGCGTATACCGGACACCGCGGCCTCGGGCACCGGTTGGGCGGACCATAAGTCGCCATCGGCGGTGGGCTTCAGGGCCTGTTCCAGCAGCCAGCGCACCGTGATGACATAACTGGGGTCCAGCGGCCAGTTACTCTCCGTCGTTTGTAAATCGGACGCACACCATAACCAGTGCGCGCCCTGATTTGTGCGCTGGGCCAACCACGGTTGATCCGCAACGGTGGCGAGAATTCGCCAGTTGGCATCCAGTTGGGCCGGGGCCATGCGTTGCACCCGGACGAGATCGAAACGGGTCGGAATGGTGACATCGGTGGCCAGTTGCGGCACAATGGAATTCGGCATCGTGGTGGGCACGCCCACGGGGGTAATCCCCGGCCCCACGGCACGACCATGGAGCAATACCACCTGCGCCCCTGCGGCGGAATTCGCGATCCACACCGGGTTATCCCAGGCCAAGACCACAGGGGTATCCGCACTGGCGGTGGCGGTAAACTCAGGTTGCACTTCCAAGACCCTCCGCCAGGCCGTGGCGTTGGCCCCTTGATAGCGGGTGGTAAACGTCCAATGCCCAGCGCGGTAATTCCACTGGGCCAGACGGGTGGTATCCTGCCACCAGGTAAACGTCAGAGGTTGGGTGGCGTCGCAGCGCAAGGTCATCGGCCGGGGCTGGCCGGGTCGCCAAACGGCCAGCGGTTTGACCTGCGTGGGCGTATGCACCAAAACTTGGAGTCCGGGGAGCGCGGCTTGTTCCGGGGTGAGTTGGGCCCAGAGCACCGCGACATCACCGTTGGTTTGGGTGCGTAATTCTGCGGGTTTGGGCAGGACGACATAAGCGGATTGCCAACCCACATCAGCCCAGGCGAGTAGCGCAGCCGTCGCGGCCAGCCATACGAGCAATCCCAGCCATTCACCGCGACGAACACCACCCGTACGCCCCGTAGCGGAGGGAACCTGCCAGAGCATGGTGCTGGAAATTACCTGACGCCGGCGCCGTTGCCGCAGCCATAAGGCTAAACCAGCCAGAAACACCGCTCCAGCCAGCCACAAGCCAAGGGTTGAGCCTACGACCATGTGCATGCAACTAGCTCCGAAAGGGCCGGGGCCAACGCGCCGCGTTTAGATCTGGAAGTCGAGGAAGATCAAATCATCCACACGCGCGGGCCGGTTGCGGTACTGCGGTTCGGGATGTTTGACCGAGACGCGGGTGTAGGGTGGCACCGACTGCGTCAGGAATACGTTGCCGTTGACGGTGGCGCCTTTGCCCACGATGGTATCACCACCCAGAATCGAGGCATTGGGATAGACGGTGACTTCATCTTCAATGGTGGGATGGCGTTTGGCACCGCGCAGAGCCTGTCCGCCCCGGGTCGAGGTCGCGCCCAGGGTAACGCCCTGATACACCTTGACATTGCGGCCGATGGTGGTGGTTTCGCCGATCACCACGCCGGTACCGTGGTCAATGAAGAAATACTCCCCCACCGTGGCGCCGGGATGAATATCAATCCCGGTCATACCGTGGGCATATTCCGTCATGATGCGCGGAATGATGGGGACTTTGAGTTCCCACAATTCGTGCGCCAGCCGGAAGATGGAGATGGCATAAAAGCCGGGGTAGCTGAAAATAATTTCGTCGGTATTGTGCGCCGCCGGATCACCGTCAAACGCGGCCTGTACATCCGTGGACAGCACCTGACGGACCTTGGGCAGACGGCCCAGAAATTCGCGGGTAATCGCCCCGGCGGAAATATCGCAATCCGGGCAGTCCGTCAAACCGGCATGCTGTTGCTCGTGCCGCAAGACATTGCGAATTTGCAGAAAGAGACGTTGATAAATGGACGCCAGCAGTTGTTCCAGATGCTGGTTGATATTGCCCCACGTCAGGCCCTGCTGGCCGAAATAACCGGGGAACATCAATTCCCGCAATTGATCCACCAACGCGATCACCTCATCACGCGAGGGCAGATAGCAGACATCCACATGATGGGTGCGCTGATCGGCGCGATAACTCTCGATCATGGTTTCAACCAACGGACTTAAATCCGCCGCAGGGGGATGATTTTGTGCCATAACGCTTATACTCCCGCGCGAGGTTTTACGCCTCGCAACGCCTGAACCCCGGCCACCACATCCAAAGCCCCTTCGTAAATCGCTTTGCCGACAATCACACCGGCAATCGGCAAGGGGGCCAACGCCACCAGATCGTCCACACACTTGATGCCACCGCTGTGGATCACGGGCACGTGTTTGACCACTTCGAGCAGGCGCTGGGTGGCTTCCACATTAGGACCAATCAACATGCCATCGCGGGCAATGTCAGTATAGATGATCGCGGCCAACGGCCAACGGTCCATGCTGGCGGCCAATTCCAGGGCTTTGGTGCCCTGAGTGCCGGTTTGAGTCCAGCCGTGCGTGGCGACGATGCCATCTTTGGCATCCAGCCCCAGCACCAGACGATTGCGGAAGCGGGCATCGTGGACCATGGTTTCAAACCAGTCCCGGTCAGACAAGGCCCGGGTACCCAGGATGATACGCTCGGTGCCGATAGCGAGGAGATATTCCATGACCTCTTCGCTGCGGATTCCCCCGCCAATTTCCACTTTCATGCGGGTATGGCGGACAATCTTTTCGATCAGGTCCAGATTGCGCGGCCGGCCTTCGCGGGCGCCATCCAAGTCCACGACATGCAGCCACTTGCAGCCGGCATCTTCGAAACGCTTCACCATATCCAAAGGGGTGACGTCATAGGTGGTTTGCAGGTTATAGTCCCCGCGCTGCAAACGCACCACTTGCCCGCCCCGGAGATCAATTGCTGGTATCAGTTCAACGGCCATAAAGTTCCTTGTTAAGCACGAAATATAGTAGCATAACTATTCCAGCATTCTTTGCCAGTGTATATTCGCGAATATTGAACGCCTGAGTCCGCTCTGGAACTCCATGTGCTGACCGGCCGGTCGGGCTTGGGGGAAAAATGCCATCTGCGTGACATTTTGATTTTAACGCCAACCACGCTATATTACTGGGCTTTGTTTTATCTCCCGGAGTTATTGCCGGGAGGGCACGATAACTCTCTTAGGAATATGCATGGGTATCGTAGTTCAAAAATTTGGTGGTACCTCCGTAGCCAATGCGGAAAAAATCCACAAGGCCGCCGCCAAAGCCATTGCCGCCAAGCATGCGGGGCATCAGGTGGCGGTGGTGGTATCGGCCATGGGTGATTCCACGGATGATCTGATTGAGCTGGCCCAGCAGGTGAATCCCAACCCGCCCAAGCGGGAAATGGACCAATTGCTGGCCACCGGCGAACAGGTCACCATCGCGCTGATGGCCATGGCCATCGCGGCTCAGGGACATGAGGCGATTTCCTTTACCGCCGGTCAGATCGGTCTGGTAACGGATGAAAAATTCAGCAAGGCCCGGATTCAGGGTATTGATAAAAAGCGGATGTTCAAGGAACTCGATGCAGGCAAAATCCTGATCATCGCGGGCTTCCAGGGCATCACGGAAGAAGGCGACATCACCACACTGGGCCGCGGCGGGTCCAATGCCACGCTGGTGGCCATTGGGGCGGCGCTTAATGCCCTGGTGTGTGAAAACTACACCGATGTGGACGGCATCTATACCGCCGATCCCCGGATCGTGCCCAATGCCCGCTTGCTGCCCAAGATCAGTTATGACGAAATGATGGAACTTTCCTCGCTCGGGGCGAGTGTATTGCAGACCCGGGCGGTGGAATTTGCCAAGAAATACAATGTTCCCCTGCATGTACGCAACGCCGGCCATGATCGGCCCGGCACCTTGATCGTAGCGGAGACCCCCGAAATGGAACACATCGTAGTATCCGGTTGTGCCCTGAAGAAAAATCTTACCCGCGTGGCGATGAAGGGCCTGCCGGACAAGCCCGGCGTGGTGGCCCAGGTCTTCACGGCCATCGGGGTGGCCAACATTGTGGTGGATGACATCATCCAGACCATCACCGACGACAAAACCGCCAATGTATCCTTCACCGTGGAACATGGTGATGTGGCGGATCTGAAGCACGTGGTGGAGCAAATCCTGAAGGATTTCGGGCAGGGCGTGGCGACCTACGAATCGGGCCTGTCCAAGGTGTCGGCGGTGGGTATGGGCATGAAGCAATCCACCGGCGTGGCCAGCCGGATGTTCAAGGCGCTGGCCGAACACAAGGTGAATATCCAGAACATCACCACCAGCGAGATCAAGATTTCGGTGATTGTGGCCGCCGCGGATGGCGAAAAAGCCCTGCGGGCCGTGCATGATGCCTTCGAATTAGGCAAGGCCAGTTAAGGAACCGTTTATCCAAAAGGTATGAACGCAACGGCCCAGAACATTGGGCCGTTGTATTTTTTTAGTATTTTTGTATGGTTCTGGATTGTGTCGCGATAGAATGTGTCAACTTGCACAATGGATTTTTGGGAGCTAGTCATGAAACTGAACGAAATTCTCAAACTGCAGCACATCAAGGTTCCTCTGGTCGCCACCGATAAAAAGGCGGCGATTGCGGAACTGGTTGAGGTTCTCAATCAGGCCGGAGAACTCAAAGACAGCCAGCAACTACTGGCCAGTGTGCTGGAACGCGAGTCCACCCGTACCACGGGCATCGGCAATGGTTTGGCCATCCCCCACGGCAAGTGCGCCGGGGTGGACCATCTGGTCATTGCCATCGGCAAGCCGGCCCAGCCGATCAACTTTGATTCGATTGATGGCCGTCCGGTCCATCTGATTGTGCTGCTGGCCAGTCCCCCGGACCAGACCGGTCCGCATATTCAGGCTCTGGCCCGGATCAGCCGGCTGATGACGATTGAAGCGTTCCGCGTGGCGATGAAGAATGCCGCCAGCGCACAGGAGATTCTGGACGCAGTCAATGCTCAGGAAGCCACGGTCGGATAATTGGGTTGAAATTGTAAACCACACAAAGGACACGAACCGCCGGGTTCGTGTTTTTTCATGCGCTCAGTGGGGATGCGGTTCGTGATGATGACGCATGATGTCGCCCTGGGCGGCGTAAAGCACATTTTCCGCCACATTACAGCAATGGTCGCCGATACGTTCAAAATTCTTGGCCGCCATAATGATGGCGATTTGGGCGGCAATAGGGTAATCCGCGCCAAGTTGCCCGGATTGTCCGGCTTGCAGCAGGTGGGTATAAAGCGCATCAATCAGGTCATCGGACTGGCAGATGGCCCGGGCCCGCTGGACATCATTCTGCGCCAGGCATTGCAGGGTGTCCTGCACCTGTTTGACGCTGGCTTCCGCCAATTGGCGTAATTCCACCGGCAGGGTCACCGTGCTGAGATGTTGCACAGTCTCGGCGATATTGGCCGCGGAATCGCCCATCCGCTCCAGATCCATGTTGACCTTGACGGCGGTAAACACCTGCCGCAGATCGCTGGCCACCGGTTGATGCAGTGCACAAATGCTGATGGCCAGCCGTTCCAGCACCACTTCTTCCTCATCGGTTTGGGATTCGTAAACAAATACCTGCTGGGCCAGTTCCGGATTGCCGGTAATCAGCGCCTGGGCAGCGGTGCGGACCGCATCGGCGGCGATATTGGCCATCGTCAACAACCGGCGGCGCAGGTCTTCCATGGTCTGATTGAAGTGACTCGACATGACAGTTCCACCCTTAGCCGTTATAACGCCCAGAAACATACGCTTCGGTCTGGGGTGATTTCGGACAGGTGATGATTTGCTCGGTAGCGCCAATCTCCACCAACCGTCCGGCCCAGAAAAACGCCGTAACATCGGCCACATGCGCCGCCTGTTGGGGCGTCTGGGCCGTGAGAATAATAGGGTACTGGTCCGCCAATTCGCAAATCAGGTCTTCAAAATGCAGTGCCGAGGGGAAATCCAAACCCATCGTGGGATGATCCATAAGGAGCAAAACCGGATCCGCCGCCAAGACCCGGGCGACACAAATCCGCTGCTGAATTTCGACTGGGAGTTTGCTTACCGCATCGGACAGGCGGTCACAAAGTTGGGCCCATAAACCCACCTGCTTGAGTTTTTGTTCCACGATGTGCGCGACCTGATGCCGATCGGCCACACCTGACAAACGCGGCGCCATGGCCACATTGTCATAGATGCTGACCACCGGATGGGTGGGCTGGCTGAAAATCATCCCTACCCGCCGGCGTAATTCCGGGAGTTCCACTCCGGACTCATAGACATTCTGGCCAAAGACATTCAGCCGACCTGAAATATGCACCGGGGATTCAATCTCGGCCAGACGGTTGATACACTTGAGAAAAAGCGATTTGCCCGATTCCCCGGGACCGATGATGGCGGTAACCTGATGGCTCAGTACCTGGAGAGTAATGTCGGACAGCAAAACTTTGCCAGCACAATGCACCCCAAAGCCTGTGGCCTCCACGGCGACGGCGGGGGTTGGGTTTGGCACTAGGGGTTGAGGGATACTGGCATCCATGGCCAGTATATTAGCACAGACTATTGGGGTGGGGTATTAAGGTTTGGTTGGGAACCGTTATTTTCTTTCCGCCGCAAGACCAGCGCCAGAACCACCAACCCGGCCAGGAACATGACGGCACTGTAGATTTCGCCCAGCGAAAATTCCCGGCCCAGCAACGGAATCGGGGCATCCCCCACGCGGAATTGTTCGCCGATTATCCGCATGACGGGATATCCCAGCATGAAGGTTGCCCCGGCCAGCCCGGGACGTTTGGCCCACATACCCACGCTCCAGACCAGAATAAACAGCAGCACACCTTCCAGCAGACACTCATAGATTTGCGAGGGGTGCCGGGTGGGCAGGATCGTTTGCAGGGCATTGATAATGGGCTGTTCCCCCCGCTGGGCCAGATCAATCAGCCCCTGACGCGGAAAGCGGAGCAAGGTCTCGTATTCCGGATGCTTGGTCAGCAGGCTGTCGAGCATCGAATTCAACGCGGCGTCGGTCACACGCGGTTCGGTGGGCGAATCGGGGGGGAACTTGATTTCCTGGGGAAACTGTACGGCCCAGGCCACCTTGGTGACCTTGCCATATAGTTCGCCATTGATGAAGTTGGCAATCCGGCCAAACATCAAACCCAGCGGTACCACCATGGTAATGGCATCGCCAATCCGCCAGAAGCTGACTTTGTAACGCCATGACCAAAAGATCAAAACCAGAATGACCCCAATCACCCCACCATGGGCAGACATGCCACCGTCATAAATCCGCAGCACGCCCCAAAAGGGCACCGAGGTGCTGAAGTCGAGCAGCAGTTTGGGATCATAAAAGAACACATGTCCCATACGCCCCCCACCGATCACCCCAACGATACCCAACATCAGCACAAAGTCCGCAATCTGGGGCAAAGCGATGGGTAACTTGCCCTTGCGGGACAAATAACGCAGCAGCAGATAACCGGAAATAATACCCATCAGATACGAAAAACCATACCAGCGAATGCCGAACTGGCTGCCGGGGAATTGCCAGAGGTATGGCGATATATTGTGTAAATAAGTTGCGAGCATGCGCTGCCTTTGGTGAACTTAGCTGGCCGGGGTCGGCGTGGGATCCGCTTTGGATGCATCCGCTTTGGCCGGTGCGGGCTTCGCTGCGGCAGGCGCGGGCACGGCTTCGGGAGGCTTGATGAGTCCGAGCCAAGTCTTTAGCCTTTCGACCGCCGCGGGCAGTTCCACCTTGGCATCCAGATTCGCCAGACTCACCCCCAACGGCAGGCTGTAGCCCAACCATCCCGAGTAGGAAATACCCAGCAGACGTTCCACTAATTGCTTGTTTTGCATCCGGCCGGTGCCTAAGGCCGTCAATTCCACCCCCGCAGCGCAGTCGGCACATTGCACATAGGCCAAGCGCCGTCCCAGCATGGGCACAGCCTGGGTGGGTGCTTCGCCGGCAATTTCGCCCGCGACACTGTCCCACGCACTACCGATGGAGTCATGGCCGGTCGTTTCGAGCAGTTGCCAGATGGACGCCGCCGATGCGAATGAACCACCATTGCGAATCGCCACCCGCACCCCCTTCACCGCAGCCAGCAGGGCCACTTCGCGCAGGTGATCGGCGATACGGTTGTACGCATAACCCGAGGTTTCACCGCTGGGGATCGCAAAGCCAAACGCGGTCACAATCGGACACTGTAATTCCGCGGCACAGTCAATCGCCAGTCGCAGAGCTTCCATCGCATCCCGGGCGGCTGCGCCTTTGTGATGCAACGCAACGCTGGTACCCAACACCGCCACCTGCATCCCCGAAGCCTTGAACGTGGCCTGATTGCGCATCAGCGGAGTCAAACTGGTCTGGATGGCGCGGGCCGTATGGCCCAAGCGGCCCAATTCCACACCGTGGAAGCCCGCGGTTGCGGCCAGCGCCAGCAATTCATCCAACGCCACTTGCGGAAACAGATTGGTGGAAACGGAAAGTTGTATCGCCATGTCGTTTATTCACTCCAAACTTGGGCCCACCGGACTACCGGTTATACCTCTTCGGCCAATACCACGGACAATTGCTGGGACAGTTCCCGCATCTGCGCTTCGCCCAGCTGCGGATTGGCCACCTTCAGCGGGACATCGGTGCCGCGCAGGATCATATTCCATACTTCCACTTTGCGTCCGTCGGCCTGCGTCTCCAGCACCATGCCTTCATACCGCAGCAGACGCTTGCGCATCAGTATCAATGCCAGCATGAAGCGGAAGGCCTGATCCTGCGGCGCGGGTGTGTCACCCAGACGGGTGAACAGTTCGACCAGAACGTGGTCCTCGACGAACATTTTCTTTTTCTGGTCGGGTTGGGGCACCTGACTGCGCCAGAAGGAAAACAGTTCCAGCGGCGCGGCCGGACGTTTGCCCTCATTCCAACAGGCGGTACAAATATCCAGCCGGGCAAAGCGTCCGTTCTGGGCATCTTTATTGGCAATGGCAGCCAGCCCCTCGGGCGTGCTGAGGTTTTCCACCAGCGTGGCCCAAAGTTCGGCCCCGGGATTCAGCACAGCACCACAGGTATGGCATACCGCCGTGGTACGTGCCACCTGCCATGCGTCTTTATGGGTGAACGCTTGTGCCATGGGCGAAAGGCTCCGTAACGCGACGAGCTTACAAGCCGCCCTTGAGATTCTTTTTCGCCAGCTTCAACACCGGTTTGGCCGGGGTCGCCGCAGGTGCGGTCGCAGTGGTTGCCGGGGTTGCTTCTGGGGCCGGTTCGCTGGCCGCTTTGGCTTCGCGTTCCAGCGCCGCCATCGAGAGCGAAATCCGCCGTTTGTCGGCATCTACGGCAATAACCTTGACCGTGACGCTCTGGCCTTCCTTGACCACTTCGCTGACGCGTTGAATACGACGGCTGGCCAATTCAGAAATATGAATCATGCCTTCCACGCCGGGTTCAAGTTCAACAAAAGCGCCGAAGTCGAGCAGCTTCTTAACCGTACCGGTCGCGGTGGTACCCACGGGATACTTGGTGGACGATTCCGTCCAGGGGTCTTTGCTCAATTGCTTGAGGCCCAAGCCCACACGCTTGTTTTCGCGATCCACTTGCAGAACCATAACCGAAATCTTGTCGCCTTCACGGACGATCTTCTTGGGATCGGTCACGCGGTTGTGGGCCATGGCCGAGACGTGCAGCAGGCCATCCACACCACCGAGGTCAACAAACGCACCGTACGCCTGTACGCTCCGTACCACACCTTCGCGGATCTGACCTTCGGCCAGTTCCAGCCAAATGGCTTCGGCGTTCTTCTCGCGTTCCTGTTCCATGTAGGCTTTACGATTGAGCACGATCTGATGGCTGGCGCGATCCACGCGACCGACCACGCAGGTCATCCGCTGATTCAGGAACACACTCAAATCCTGGCTGAACGAAATATCCACCATCCCAGCGGGCATAAACGCCTTGGCGGTGCCGACCTTGAGTTCCAACCCGCCCTTGTTCACGCCCACCACCGTGGCCTCGACGATATCGCCGGGCTTGAGGGTTTCCCACGCGCCATGCGCGATGGCGCCCTTGCGAGCCAATATGACCAACCCTTCGGCGTTGTCATAACCCTTGTAGACAAAATCGTAATCCTGACCAATGACCGGGGTCTCGTCCTGATCGCCGCCGGCGATGACGAATTGATCCATCGGGCACATGCCCTGGCTCTTGCCGCCGATTTCCACAAAAATGCTGCTTTGGCGGATGGCGACCACTTTGCCGCGCTTGTTATTGTCCGGATGAATATGTTCGCCTTCGTCCGCATCGCGCCGGCTCGAGGGGCGTCCCCCGCGCACTTTGCGTTGCGGGTCCAGACGCGGACCACGCGGCTGTTCCTGCTGTACCGAGGCGGCCATTAAATCTTCCAGGGATAATCCCTGCATGGCTTTGGTGACTTCTGCATCCAATCCCTTGCTCGCATCCACGGGGGCTGATTCCTGGGGAACGCCAGCAGTCTGATTCTCTGTCATATCGAACCTCGGACAACAATTACGAATACCGGATTATGAAGCGAATACGAAACCCGGTAATTCCGTAAACGCAGACAAGTCCTTATCTTACTCCAGCCGGGCGGAAATGAAAAACACCCCTTACCCCCCGCCCAGACTTTCCAAGCCGGACGCAATCAGCTAGATTCATGTTTATGCAGACTGATGCAACCGCAAATTCGTCCATTTCCCCCCATCCCGTGGTCACGGCTTTGGTCGCCGAATTGGGAGCTGCGCAGGTCATTGGCGACCCAACCCGACTGTTAACCTATGAATCCGATGGCTTTTCCATCGCTAAATCCGCGCCGCTGGCCGTAGTTTTACCGCAAAACACCACGCAGGTGGCTCAGGCCATCAACATTATCCGTGCCCATGGATTGGACATTGTGCCGCGCGGTGCGGCCACCGGCCTGGCCGGGGGTACCGCGTCGGTGACGCCCAGCGTACAGATTTCCACCGCCCGCATGCGGCAGATCCACCAGATTGACCTGCGTAACCGCTGGGCATTGGTAGATGCGGGCCTGCCGAATCTCGCCTTGACCGATGCGCTGGCGGGCACCCATCTACAATTTGCCCCTGATCCTTCCAGCCAACGGGCCGCCACTATCGGCGGAAATGTCGCCACCAACGCCGGCGGGGTGCATACCCTCAAAGCCGGCGTGACCGTCAACCATATTCTGGGCGTCGAAATTGTTCTGGCGGATGGGTCGGTGCATGTTCACGGCGGCCCCACCGGCCACGGCATCGGACCGGACCTGACGGGACTGCTCTGCGGCAGCGAAGGCACGCTAGGGATAATTACCCGCGTCTGGTGCCGACTTACCCCCCGGCCGGTGGCGTTTCGTACCGCGCTGGCAGTGTTCCATGATTCCGCCCAAGCGTGCAAAACCGTGGCCGATATTATCGCCGCCGGGATTATCCCCGCCGCGATGGAAATGATGGACGGACCGATGATCCGGGTAGTGGAAGACGCGTTTCATTATGGCTTCCCCACCGATGCCCAGGCGCTGTTGCTGATCGAAATTGACGGGCTGGAAGCGGCGCTGGATGCGCAGATGGACGCGATTTGCACGCTGGCCAAACAGAATCATGCCCGCAGCGTCGAAGCAGGCTCCGATCCTGCCCGACGGACGAAACTATGGGCGGCACGCAAGAGTGCCTTTGGCGCCATTGGCCGCATCAGCCCGACCTATTGCACCCAGGATGCCTGTGTGCCGCGCAGCAAACTGCCGCAGGTAATCACCAAGGTGGCGGAAATCTGTAATCGTTACCAGCTACTGATTACCAATGTGTTCCACGCGGGCGACGGCAACGTGCACCCGATTCTGGTCTTTGATGAACACAACCCCGCCGAAGTCCGCCGGGCCTTGGAGGCTAGCGGTGAAATCCTACGATACTGTGTCTCGATTGGTGGGACCATCACCGGCGAGCATGGCGTAGGGATCGAAAAACTCCCCTACATGCGCGACATGTTCGCACCCGATGATCTGGCGGTGATGCACCGCATTCGTGGGGCACTGGTCATGAATCTGATGTTTAATCCCTACAAGGTACTGCCTGTGGATGGGGTGGAGATTGATGTCATGCACCCCGGTCGGCGGGCGCCGCAATAACGGCAGATTTCCGAGCGTACTTTACCGAATCCGTCACCAGATCCAAAACCCGATCGGGTGGAGCGCAAGGAATCGTGACGAAGGGCTTTTTTTCACTCCATACAACTCTGGAAATTAAACCGAAATCGTAGGGATCATCCACCGCGACCAGCAAATTGACGGCCCCTGAGGTATCGCTCTGCGGTACACACAGATACACATTGACGTTATCGCCCAGCACATCCCACGTCCACTCCGCTGCGGAACTATTACGGGATTCGTAGCCTGCCGTAACTTCTCTACGGCTTCGTAACTCGATTCGTGATACAGCGCAAGCGTCCAAACCGACCAAAACCTTTCGGGTTCCGCAATGGCTTCCCGTAGCGCAGCGCGCAGGGCTATGTCGGTATCGGTACCGGCATAGGGGGCAGTATGTTTTTCATGGTAACCCACGAGCCAAAACGCTTTTGTCCAGGGGCAATATTCTTTCCAAGTACTTACCATTTACCAGCCCCTACTACCCCACCTTGGGTACGCGCCGTTGCCGGGGGAGCTGCACCATCCGGCTGGGGGCGACTTTGATACCCAGTACCTGCAAGGTGTCGCGTTCGACGATGCCCCGCAGGGCTTCGCGCGGGATGCCGGGCAGATTGGTGCCCATGGTGTAGTGGTTGACGGAGTAGATTATTTCGATGCCCTCGCTGGCGTTGAGGAACGGGAAATCGCTGCCGAAGAGCAGGCGGTCAATCACGCCGAACTGATGGGCACGGACCAAAGCGTCATACAACACCCAGCCGCGGCGGAGCAGTGCCGCCACATCGGCATAAATATTGTGATGTTTGCCCAGCAGGGTAATGGCCTCATCCACCCACGGGTAGCCGAAGTGACTGATGACCAGTTTCAGATGCGGGAAGCTGCGGGCAACTTCATCCAGCAATACGGGTCGGGCGTATTCCATCTTGGTCTTGGCGGACAGGTGCGTACCGGGGTAGAACACCACGGGGATACGCAGGGCCGCGGCCAATTCATAGACGGCCATGGCTCGTGTGTCGCAGGGATGAAAATCCTGGGCGGCGGGGCAAATGGTCACCCCTTTCAGGCCCAGTTGTTCAACGCCCTCGCGCAACATTTCCAGTGCGGTAGGTTCGGTGGGATCAATCCCGGCAAAGCCGATCATGCGGTCGGCATGTTCACGGCAATAGCTGGCAATATATTCATTGCTGATGGCGGCCCCGAGATAACGACTGCGGAAGCCCAGAATAATGCTACGGTCCACCGGTTCGGCGGCAATCAAATGGTTGGCGGTATCGGCCTGGGGGAGTAGACGCATGCGTTGCCCGGCCACACTGGCGGGCCGGGATAATTCGGCCAAAGCGCCATCACCGAGTTGCTCGGGACTTTGCCAAATATGGGTATGGGCGTCAACAATCATCACAAACTCCAGACGGAAAGCCGGGCGGTAAGCCAGACCAAAACACCTTATCAGCTCATTCTGACAATCATACCGCCGGGAGGTTGGCCCCGGGCGAGAAATATCCCAAAAATAGTCCCCCCGTTCCCAGATGACGCCAGCCGGGCCAGACGATATAATGACTTTTGAACATTCGGGCGATTAGCTCAGTTGGTTAGAGCGCCGTGTTTACACCGCGGATGTCAGGGGTTCGAGTCCCTTATCGCCCATTTCGGCCACGACCCGTAGTTATTGTATACCGCAGCACGCGCTCGTAGCTCAGCCGGATAGAGCGGCGGTTTCCTAAACCGCAGGTCGGAGGTTCGAGTCCTCTCGGGCGCAGGATTTTGTGGTGCATTTCGTGGAGATTTTATGCTTTTACGCCGCGTATGTTTGGGTATTCTACTGGTCTCGCTGATCTTGGCTGCCTTTGTCGGTGCGCTGGCGGCGTTCTTTGCCAGTGGGG
>JBIJDM010000072.1:0-11527 GCA_044344145.1 Phycisphaerae bacterium | reverse complement strand
TGCGCGCGGGTGATATCAAGGCGCTGGGCCATGCCACAACCCGTAATTTCACCGGCCCGCTGCAAACGATTATTCCCTGGGCTACCAATTTCTACACCGAAACCCTGATCGCGGCCACGCGTGCCCATTTCGGCGGCGACTTCTGGGGTTTCTGGATGCTGGGCGGTATGTCCGGCGGGGGCATGGGCTTTATCTTTGCCCCGCACCGCAAACGTGAGGCGCAGGATTATCTGCAACAACTGATGACCGCCACGCGCAAACAACTCAGCAGCGCGCTTCCCTTTGCCATGGAGCCGGTGGTCTATGATTTTGCCATCAATCCGCGCGGCACATGCGCGCAGCTCTTGCAGGATCAGGCCACATTGCTGCCCGCGGGCTATTATGCCGCGATGGTGCCGCGCCTGATGCGCCAGCAGGCCGACCAGCTTACCGGCCAGCAGATTCGCGAACTGGAACTCTTTGGCGCCGCCTGCCGCGAAAATCCCAGCATGGGTGGCATGGTGCAGCGGATTTTCGACGGGCTGTTCCCGCGCACCGACACTAATCGCGGCGATGCCGTGCAGGTGTTGCAGGGCTTGCTGGAGGCCAACGGCTTTGATCCCCAGCAACATGAACGCATCCGCCAGGATTTGCTCGATGGCCACATCGGGCTGGCCCAGAATCGTCTGGCCGTGACCACCACCATCAACGATGTCGCGCCCGGCGAAGTGGTGGATGCCCAAGGCCGTTTGGACGAACGCTATCGCAAGCTGGGGGCCGATGCGCTGGCCGCCGGGGCCGTGGGCGTGGTGACATTGGCGGCGGGGGTGGGTAGTCGCTGGACGCAGGGCGCGGGCGTGTGCAAGGCCTTGTATCCATTCTGCCGTCTGGCCGGCAAGCATCGCAGTTTTGTGGAAGTGCACCTGGCCAAGAGCCGCAAGGTGGGCACCGAATTTGGCGCCACCGTGCCGCATGTCGTGACCACCAGTTATCTGACGCATCAGCCCAGTGCGGATTATCTGAAGGCCGCGCACAATTACAATTATCCCGGCCCGCTAGTACTCTCGGCGGGGCGTTCGATCGGGTTGCGCATGATTCCCATGGAACGCGACTTGCGCTTCGCGTGGGAGCAGGTGCCCCAGCGTGTGCTGGATGTCCAGCAGCAGAAAGTCCGCGCCAGCCTGCACACCGCCCTGATCAACTGGGCCCGCACCACCGGCGAGGGCGCGGACTATACCGACAACAAGCCCATGCAGTGCCTGCATCCCATCGGCCACTTCTACGAACTGCCCAACATGCTGCGTAACGGCGTGCTGGCCGATCTGCTGGCCCAGCGCCCGCAGCTTAAATATCTGATGCTGCACAATATTGACACCCTCGGCGCCACGCTCGACCCGGCCCTGCTGGGTCTGCATATCGCCAGCGGTAACAACCTCACCTTTGAGGTCATCACCCGCCGGCTGGAAGATCGTGGCGGGGGGCTGGCTAAAGTGGACGGCCGCCTGCGGCTGGTGGAAGGCTTGGCTATGCCGCATGAAACCGATGAATTCCGCCTGAGCTACTACAACACCATGACCACCTGGATTGATATTGACGGCTTCCTCGCCATGATGGGCCTGAGCCGCAGCCAACTGGGCGACGAAGCCCGCGTGACCGCCGCCGTGCGCGCTCTGGCCAGCCGACTGCCCACCTATGTCACGCTCAAAGATGTGAAGAAACGCTGGGGCCATGGCCAGGAAGACATCTTCCCCGTGGCCCAGTTTGAAAAGCTCTGGAGCGACCTAACCGTATTGCCCGATGTTAGCTCCGGCTATGTCGTCGTCCCACGTCTGCGCGGCCAGCAGATGAAAGAACAAGCCCAACTGGATGGCTGGCTACGCGATGGTTCAGCGGCGTATATTGAATCACTGGGGCAGTGGTAAGGACCATGGGCACCCAACTAACTAAATAACACGGCCGAAACATCCCATTCACCATCAGGAGTGATACATGCTCTGCAAAGATCGAGTCGCTATTGTAACCGGCGCGGCAGGTCGTGGCATGGGCCGCAGCATTGCCCTCACCTTGGCCCGCGAGGGGGCCGCCGTGGTTGTCAATTATCGGCAGAGCCATGAACATGCCGAGCAGATCGTTTCATACCTTAGAGCCCAAGGTTGCAAGGCCATTGCGGTTCAGGCGGATGTGATCCAACCGGAGGACGCTCGTCGCCTGCTGCAGACGGCAGTGGAATCGTTCGGGCGACTCGATATCTGCGTGATTGGTCCGGGCTGCCAATGGCGACCTGCCCCCATTGATGAGTTGGACGCTGTCGGGGCAACGGAAGACGTGGTACACGAAGTGGCGCCCTTCTACAACTTGCTGCCTGGCGCTTTGGCCGCGATGCGCACCAACAAATGGGGACGGTTGGTGGGGCTATGTCTGAACCCCAACCACTTGCCGCCAGCCTATGCCTACAACACGGCCAAAGCTGCCCGTCTCGAGGCGCTCATGTTGGCCCACGATCAGGCGTGGAAACATCGCGTAACAATAAACGCCATCGCGCCGGGACCAGTCACGGAGGTAAAGGACTTTGCGCAAGCCGTCGAACTGTGCACTCACGGTCCAGCTTGGATTAACCGTTCAGGCGTTACGCCACAGGATATTGCCGAGGGGGTCGCGTTCCTCTGTTCTGAATCGGCATCGTTTATCAGTGGTGGTCTGTTGCCGTTTCGCTGGTAACGAACTAGCGTGCAACAGTGACCGTGTAGGTAATGCCACCGCGCTCGATCGATTAGCGCATGACGTTACTCCGCGCCACACCCGATCCGTGTAGACTAGTGTTGCACGACGGCACAAGGAGAGACGTGCAGATTATTCTGAGACCCGATGACTGCAGCATAGAGAGCATAGCTGCATCCGATACCAAGCCACGGATCCTCGGTGATAAGATTCTCAAAGACTGGAAGCCCGACGATGATAGCCTCGTGGGCGCAGACGTTTCTGATGCGAAAGGTTGGAAATGGGACGCCATCGATTCGGATGTCAATGGCAAACTGGTCCCGCGTCTACGCGGCCAACAGATGAAAGAACAAGCCCAGTTGGATGGCTGGCTACGCGATGGTTCAGCGGCGTATATTGAATCGCTGGGGCAGTGGTGAGTACCATTCGGCCCCTATAAAAAACGCACATGACCAAAATCACTCAACCGGGGTAAATAGGTTTGGATGTGCATACCAATAGCCTTTGACCCCTTTGAACTTGGCAATCTTTCCCGGTTTGATCCACTGTTCCACGGTGTAAACCTGATCGTAATAAAATCCTGCCAGGGACATGGAATCATATAGGAATCGGAACGTATAGTGCGGCTCTCCAAAAAGAATGCCTCCGGTCGTAAGGGAAGTACCCGGTATGCCGTCATAACTGGCTACGTCATCTCTAGTTATCGAAGAATTTAGGATACAGCGGTCAAAAACCGGTACTGGCATATATTCGGATAACAGAGAAAGGCTGCTCAATGGATATTCACTACGGGGCAGGTATGCTAATTCAGGGTCTGGATTTCTGATCACATCCACAGTCCAGAAGGTATACGACTTCCCCCCATGCTCAGAAACAACATCCCTTCCGGGCGCCCCTAACCACACCATCCCAGGAGCGTTTGCCAAGCGTGCCTTTTCAGGGTTCATGTGCTCGTAATAATTCAACGGGAAGGACTTGAAATATTCTAACTCTTCCATGTGTACACCATATTATAAAACCATAACGCATGTGGCTAACGGGGTTTAGCAATTCATCGCTCCCACGGTTCGTTTGATGGGCCGGTTTTCCAACCCCCGATAATCGAAAATTGAACACAGCGGTTCTCAGGGCAGAAGATGTGAAAAACCTCATCGTCATCACTCACTTCCGCTAGAAAATCAATCATAACGCCGTTATCCAACTCGATGCGCACATCCCAGTCGGTGAGGTGTCTTAGGTTGGCAAACCGACCAAACTGAATCCGGCTTAGCGCCACGTTCAAGTCTTCAATACTGTCCGGTGCGTCACGGCTCCCACATAATATCCTGCCCTCATGAATGACTCGCCAAGAACCATAGTAGGTGCCAATTTCCCATTCACCATATACCCCATCGGAAATCGCAGTTGTCAGTCGAATCTTCTCTCCGAATCCCAAACTAAGGCTTCTTCCTCGACCGACCTGCTGACGGCAGCATGGCTTGCCGACCATGTCCTTGATCACTTCTTGCAGAGCTACGTTTATGTGCCACCCCATGATGTTATGTTACTCACTTTTTCGGCTCATAGATCATTTCTTTGTCATCCATGACGGTCAATCTGTCTTTGGGTATGCCTTCCATCCATTGCATATACGCACGGTGTTCGGCGAATTGCGGGGCATGGGCATACTGCGGTAGATAGGCATACATTCGGGCCTTGCACCATTCCCGCCAGGCGGGCATGGCGAGTGCAATACCCACCAAGAAATTGTCGTGGGCAACACGATCCTCTATGCTGCCGCCATAGCCTTGGAGTGCCAGTAATACATCGGTGGAAGATAGCTCGTGGTTTAATACACCTGCGGGTGTAATTTCACGACCATCGGGGGATGGCTGGGTGGGTTCAAGCACCGCAGGAAGCGTCTTGAAGACACCAGAACATCTATTCTCACTGAGCGCCCAACGAGCCGCACTTAGAATTGAAATCTGCGACGCTTCCCATGCCTCCTGCCAAAATCGTGCCTTCTGCATGGTATACCCATTGATTGGGGCAAATTTCCGCGCGCCGTAATGTTCATACTCCGACCCCGGTATGGCACGCAATTTCTGCATAATCGGGCTATATTGCGCCTGAATATCCATATCCTTGTTCTTCTGGCACTGCGTTTTAATCAACGCCCAGCGTTGCGTCCGACTTAAGGTTAAGAACTGGCGTGGATCACACTCCATCTCCACGGCCAACTCCACAATATTCTGATAGGACACATATCGGTTGACTTCCTCAAGCATTTCGTCAGCAGCTTTTTTCCGGGGATCGTTGGGGCTGCGCTGGGGGAGCTGGGGCGCAAGCTCATGGGCGATGGCGGTCGCTGTGGGATGTTGGCCATAGGTGTTATAAGCCAGAATACAGGCTGTGATAAAACGCGGTTCGGGGGCCAAAGTATTCAGCATTTGGTCGGGTAAGATGAAATCGCCGCGACCAAACGGTGTCGGCAGCGCCTCAGTAAGATAGATGGTCTCAAAACGCTGACACTGAAGATAAACTTCCGGATACTTATCCACCCACGCGCGCTTTTGGGCGTAGTCCGGAGCAGACGGAGTATAATCGCCCCGGAGCAACCAAGTTTGTAATTCACTGCGCTCCCGTTCTGCATTTACACCGCAACCCGACAACACCACGCAGGCCAACCATATGGTAAAGATTTTAAACATTGCCTGCCTCTGCTCGTAAGCCAAATTGGTTAGTTTTAGCACGCCACTTAATGAGTTTATTCTCCATAAGTAATGGGTAATAGCATAACATGGCGGGACCAAGTAGCGCAAACTTTTCGCGCAAAATCCGCTCCCTCTGACTGCTAAAGCGGTAAAGCCCGGAGTACCGGGCATTACCGCACTCCAAGATGCCGGTGGGCCGGCAAAAGAGGGGGATTACCAGTTGGATTTAGCTGCAGGCCTAAGCAGTTCGCGCGCTCAGTGGTTCAAATCGCCGAAGAAATCGTTACCCTTGTCATCCACGATGATAAAGGCCGGGAAGTCTACCACTTCGATCTTGCGGATGGCTTCCATACCCAAATCTTCGAAGTCCACCAATTCGACTTTCTTGATATTGTCCTGCGCCAGAATCGCCGCCGGGCCGCCGATGGAACCCAGATAGAACCCGCCGTGTTTCTTGCAGGCCTCGGTGACGGCCTGCGAGCGGTTACCCTTGGCGATCATCACCAGCGAGCCGCCGAGGGCCTGGAACATATCCACATAGCTGTCCATGCGGCCCGCCGTGGTGGGGCCAAAGGAACCCGACGCCATGCCCTTGGGCGTTTTGGCCGGGCCGGCGTAGTAGATGGGGAATTGCTTGAAGTATTCCGGCATAGGCTTGCCCTGATCGAGCATTTGCCGGATGCGGGCGTGGGCGCTGTCGCGGGCGACGATTAACGTGCCGGTGACGCTCAGCCGGGTCTTGATGGGGAACTGACTCAGCAGCTTGCGCACCTTGTCCATGCCCATGCTCAAATCCACGCGTACCGGTGGGGCCAGTTCCGGGGCTTCCTGGGGCAGGTACTGGGCGGGGTTGGTTTCCAACTGTTCCAGATAAATGCCATCCTTGGTGATTTTGCCCTTGATGTTGCGGTCGGCCGAGCAGCTTACGCCGATGCCGATGGGGCAACTGGCCGCATGGCGGCTCAGGCGGATGACGCGGACATCGTGACAGAAATATTTTCCGCCGAACTGGGCGCCGATGCCCGTGGCCACGGTCCATTCCTGCACGCGCTGTTCATAGGTGGTATCCCGGAAGGCCCGGCCCCCGGCGGAACCGGTGGTGGGGAGGTGGTCCAGATAACCCGCCGAAGCGAGTTTGACGATTTTGAGGTTGGTTTCCGCGCTGGTCCCGCCAATGACGATGGCGAGATGGTAAGGTGGGCACGCCGAGGTGCCGATGTCCTTGAGTTTGCTGCGCAGGAACTTTTCCATGTCGGCATCATTCAGCACGGCGGGGGTTTGTTGGTATAGATAGGTCTTATTCGCCGACCCGCCCCCCTTGGCCACGAACAGAAACTTATATTCGTCGCCGGTCTCGCCGAGGATATCAATTTGTGCCGGCAGGTTGTCGCCGGTGTTCTTTTCCGCGAACAAACTCAGCGGGGCAATCTGGGAGTAGCGCAGGTTGCGTTCCTGATACGATTCGTAAATACCTTCGCTCAGGGCGGCGGCATCGTCGCCTTCGGTGAGGACGAACTGGCCCTTTTTCGCCATGACAATCGCCGTGCCGGTATCCTGACAACTGGGCAAGGCACCCGCCGCCGCGACCACGGCATTTTGCAGGTGGGTGTAGATGACAAAGCGGTCGTTATCGGAGGCCGTGGGGTCTTTGAGTTCCGCGGCCAGCTTTTCGAGGTGTTTCTTCCGCAGGAGGAACGAGACATCCACAAACGCCTGCTTGGCCAGCAATTTCAGCCCGGCGGGGTCCACTTTGAGCAGCTTGCGGCCGCCACAGTCAACGAGGGAGACGAAATCCATGGTCAGGAGCTTATAGGCGGTGTCATCGTGACCATACTGGAAGGTGGGTTCATATTGAAACGGCATAGTACATCCTTTTACGTAAAACGGGGGTATTATCGCCGATTTTGCCCCGCGCGTAAAATGGACGGGGCGGGATTGGTTCCCCTGCGTGCGTTAGAGAAGAGAATGGTCAAGGTGGTGGTGTAAGTTTATGAGCCGCGTTTCTTTTCGGTGGTGGCGGTCATTACTTCACCGCTAAACACCCCGACCGATTGGGTCACGTTGTATTGATTGGTCATGATCACATATTTAATCTTTTTTCCGGCTGGTGGTTGGTAGGTTTCGACAACCGGTTCTTTCGTGACATTATTCGTGTAGGCCCGCTGGACAATCCAGCCGTTCTGGTAGGTGTAGGTATAGAACCCATCGGTCCATTTGCCGGTCATAAAGCCTTGTTCGAACGTGCCTTTGAGCCGGAGCTTGTTCTCGTCGCCATAATTCCCGCGTCCGTAAAATTTCCATTCCCCGTGCAACAAACCATGCTCAAAATTTGCCTTGATGCCCGATTCTTTATCAATGATGGGGCCATGGGCAATCAGCGCGTAGTCCTCCATGTTATATTTGTCCGCGATATGCGGTAGGGTGGCAAATTGCCACATCCCGCTGGGGGGAAGTGGTTCGTTCCAATATTTATCATCCGGGGTGCGTCCCACCATCAAGTTGTCCTTGAGTTGGCCGTCAATCGTGGATTTAAGCACCATATAGTAGCTCATTTGCCCCAGATCAATACCCTTTGAACCATTCGAACTGGAATCAACCAAAGCCACGGTATAAACTTTGCTGGTGTGCTTGTTGTTTGCAACCTTCGCCACCGCTTCTCCCACTTCGATCGTATTCTGATCCGTACCAAGTGCAACACCTTTGGTGTCCAGAAGTGTGACGCGCAGGGTGTATTTGCCTTTTTGTTTGAAGGTATGGGTGATGTTGTTGACCTGATTGGTTACTACGGCCGGAGTGTTATCGCTGAAATCCCATTGCACGCGCCAGTTCTTGGGCGGATTGACCACAATGCATTGCAGCGCAATGGTGCCCGGGGTATCCATAATCAGCACGCGTTCGGGCAGGGTGATCCGCGTTTCGGCGCGTACGTCGGCGTGGGCCAGCAGCGTGTTGGAATATTGCACGCTCTGGGGACCGTTGATCACCACGTCGGCGCGCACGATCTGCGTGCCGTTCTTCTTGAAGACATGCGCATTGACCAACCGGGACGCCCCATCGGCCACTTTTGGGATCTCGACCAGGGAAGAAGTGCCATCGCTGAACAGCCAGGTGACTTTGCTGCTGCTATGCCAGGTGGGCACGTTCTTGAGCGTGAGTACGAAATAGTGTTTCTGGATCGGGTCGGCGGGATTGATGGTTTCGGGATCAAGCTTGGCTTCGATCTTGCTCATCCGTAGTACGGCATGGGCAATGACCTGTTTGAGGATGGTCATCTCCTGCAGCTTTTCCTGAATCCGTTTCAGTTCCGCTTCCTGGGCGGCGATATGTTTGCTTTCGCCGTTCAGCGCCATAATTCCGCGGTTGGCGGTTTCCAGAATCCCGCCAATGGTGGCCTGATACAGCATTTCTTTCCCGCCCATAAAGCCTGAACGTAATACCGTCCACGCTTTGGATGGGTCTTTGCCGGCTTTGAGATCGTTCAGATATTCGTTGACCGATTCGTCGGAGGCCTGCTGGCCCACGGCCATGGCGCCGGGTATACCAGTCAGTTCCCAGCCGGTGTAGAAAATCGTTTTCAAGTGAGTCTTGCCGGCGAAGTCGGTGCCCTTTTCTTCCATCACGGCGCGCTGGGCGGCGCTTTGCACTGAGTCATACAAGCCCAGCCCGGCCATCGCCAAGCCCAATCCGGTGACCACCACTTTGCCAAATACTTTGATTTTGCCCCCGGCGGCATTGGGTTCAATCGGTGGACTGGTGCTCTTGGGGGCCCGGATGGCGTTGAGAAATTGCTCTTTCAGGGTGCTGAGTATCCCCTCTTTGGCTTTACTGGCGGAAACAGGTTTGCCGGTCTGGGTGTTGACGATTTTCCCACCCACTTTTTTAACCGGTATCCCGCCCATCTCGGCCATCAGTTCGGGATCACGCACGCTGATCTCGTTGACAGTTTCGATATTGCTGACTTGCGAGTCCACCACCTCGGCGCGCTTGTTGGCGGCGGTCTGCTTGCGGCCCTGTCCTTCCAGCGTGGCGATTTCGTTCATGGCGGCTTCGATAGCCGATTGGTTGGCTTCCGTACTAGCCTGAAAGCTCTTAGCCAGCGACTTACGCTGCTTTTTAATACTGCCCTGTAATTTCTCCAACTTAACTTCCGGCGGATCTCCTAAATTCACCAGATCGGTCTCTTCGATCGTCTCGCCTTTGCGCACCGCTTCCATTTGTCCATCCAACTGCGGGTCCTGTCCTTTGGTGCCGGACCATTCCGCGGCTTTGTCCGTGCTCTTACAGGTGGTGTGTGCCACCTCATTCATTTGCTGGCGCACGCTGACTTCATTGCCCGCCGTGGCCACCTGTCCCTCGACCTGAGCCAGTTTTCCCTGCGCTTCGGCAAATTTGTTGGCGTTGGCCAATACCTCGCCGGGCTTGTCCACCGTGCCGTATTTACCCCCGGTGGTTTTATTTATTCCGCCTGACGTGCTGAAAGTATCGGAAGCTTGGGCCGTCTTGGCTTTGCCGGCCTGATGGGCACTGCTGCCCACCACTTCTTTCTGACCCGGTGGCCAGATGGTGCAGTCCCACTCCGGGATATAGAGCCGGTCCTCGCCCACTTGCACCGTTACCCCGGGTTTGCCCTGCAGAGATTGCTTGAGTTTATTGAAGGCCTTCGCGTCCCGAGCGGTAAAGTCCATATCACTGGTTACACTTTTGGGGCCACCGGGACTTCCGGTGTTGGTCATTTCGAAGTTCTTCACGCCGGCTTCGTTCAAAACTCCGCCGAATTCTTCAAACCGGGTATCCGTGGTCTTGAGTGTGGAACGCAAATTCGCCGCTTCGGCTTTGAATTTGGCTTTGGCTTCCACATATTTGGGGTGATCGGGTTTGGTGACCCGACGCCCCATGGCATCGGTGGTAAACGCATCGGCCGGTAGTTCCGCCACCAGTTTGTTTTCCAGATTGCTCAGTTGGGTGTAGTACTCTTTACGTACAATCTGAATATTGGGGGCGGCATATAGATTGGTTAAGCCGCACAGCAGGCCCGCGGCCAGCACGATATACTGGGTGAGTTTCTTCATCTTATTCCCCTTTCAGCCAACGCGTTTCCAGCGTGGTGGCATATTGCTTGAATTCCGCCGGGACCGAAGCCGTCTGCCGCAGCAGACGGACTTGTACCAGTGCCGGGTCGCGCTGTCCGCCGCGATACAGCATGATGGCATACGCCATCCGCACCGCGTGGGCATTGGGCGTGCGGGTGAGACATTGCACAAAGAAATTCAGTCCGCGCTCGGTCTGCTGGTCCAATACGTAACACTGCGCCATCGTGGCCACGTTGTCTGCTGTGAGCCGGTCGGGATTGGTTTGGACCACATACTCAAAATGCCCCAGCGCCTTGTCGTACATTTCGGCCAGCGCTTTGACCTTGGCATACATCAGGCGGATATCCACATCCTGCGGTTTGAGCTTCACCGCCTCGGTCATGTGATGTTCGGCCAGGGTGGTCAGCATGGTGTTTTTCGGGGCACTCAGGCACACCTCGGTCATCAGCAGGTGATAGATGGCTTCCTGCGGTGCCTCCTCAACGGCCTGCCCGGCGTATTCCAGCGCCAAGGCCAGCAGACTTTCCTTCTCTTCCCCCTTGGCCGAGGGTAACTTGGCCAGACACGCCCGCGCTAGCGCCGCCGCCCGGGGGGCGGGAAATTGTTCGTCCAAAGGGTTCTTGGGTAAATTCAGCGGCGGGTCGTCGGCCATCACCGGTTCCGCTACTGGGGAGGTATTCCCCGGCGGGTTAGTGACACCAGTCGAACCGTTGCCGGAATTGCTGCTGCCTGCACCGGGCGTGGTGGGGGGGACCGTGGTCGGTATTGTGACGGGCGGTGCCACCGTCGGGGTGCTGCTCCAACCCCACCAACCGAAGATGAATACACTCACCAGGCAGACACTTAGTCCACCCACCAGCAGACAGCCCAGTCCACCCAGGATCAATAGTTTGCCTTTGGTCATGGTTCTTCCCGTCAAAAGACTAAAAGGTCCAGTATACGGGACACGCTGGCTGTCACCAAGTTAATTTTCGGTGACTTAATTATGCGGCAAAAACGCCGTGGGGGCGGGGCGGGGCTCGATACGGCCCCACAGATATAAAATAA
>JBIJDM010000156.1:0-7042 GCA_044344145.1 Phycisphaerae bacterium | reverse complement strand
CTTATTGATCGGCACGTAATGCTGATTGATCGGCCCGGTGTAAATCTGCCGCGGGCGGGCGATCTTGGCGCTGGCATCGTCGTGCTGTTCCTTCCAGTGGGCAATCCAGCCGGGCAGACGCCCGATGGTGAACATCACGGTGAACATATTGGTCGGAATCCCGATGGCCCGCATGATGATACCGCTATAGAAGTCCACATTCGGATACAGCTTGCGGTCCACAAAGTACGGGTCTTTGAGCGCCAATTCTTCCAGTTTGCGGGCGATGTCCAGCAGCGGATCATGCCGCCGCAGTTTCTTCATCAGTCGTTCGCAGGTCTTTTGCAGCATCTTGGCCCGCGGGTCAAAGTTCTTGTACACGCGGTGGCCGAAGCCCATCAGCCGCACGCCCGAGTCCTTCTGCTTGGCCAGTTCGATATACTTCTCGGCGGTCATGCCGCCGTTGTGGATTTTTTCCAGCATGGTCATCACTTCCACATTCGCCCCGCCGTGCAGCGGGCCCCACAGGGCGCACACGCCCGCAGCGCAACTGGCAAAGAGGTTGGCCTTGCTGCTGCCCACCATGCGCACCGTCGAGGTCGAACAGTTCTGCTCGTGGTCGGCGTGCAGAATAAAGATCAAATTCAGCGCGTCTTCCACATCCTCATCCACGATGTACTGTTCATAGGGCATCGAGTACATCATGTGCAGGAAGTTGGCACAATAACGCAACTTGGGATCGGGATAGATGAACGGCAACCCGTTCACCCGGCGATAGGTGAACGCCGCGATGGTGCGAATCTTGGAAATCAACCGGGCCGCAGCTTCTTCAAACACCGCTTCATCGTCGTACCGGTGCAATTCGGCATGATAACAGCTCATCGCGTTGATCATGGCCGACATCATCGCCATCGGGGGCGCTGACAGCGGGAAGCCGTCGAAGTGGTGCTTCAAGCCTTCGTGCAGGTGGGCATTGGCGGTCAGGCGGGCACGGAACCGTAGCAGTTCGCTTTCCACCGGCAGCCGGCCGAAAATCAGCATCCAGGCCGTTTCCACGAAATCCGGGTCCTTGTCGAATTCTTCAATCGGGATGCCCCGATACCGCAGAATCCCCTTGTCGCCATCAATGTAGGTGATGGTCGAAGTGGTGCTGGCGGTATTCATAAACGCCGGGTCCAAGGTCACCAGCCCGGTATCCGCCCGGAGCTTGGCGATATCAATCCCGATATCCCCTTCGGTACCCTCAATCAGCGGGTATTCGTAGGTCTTGTCGTCAATCACGATTTTTACCGTCTTGGCCATATCTACCACCTATTGCAAGGGAGCCAAAATACACACCGATGCCGCCCGGCCGATTGGCCGTAGCGCAACTGGCACATTCTAGTCCTGAAAATCGTCAGGGGGAAACAATTATTTTACTTTTTTTCGGGCCCGGGGCGACTTACTTCACGACCCCAATGGTCAGCAGGATATTGGCATAAATCCGCTGCTCACCGGTGGCGATGGTCAGGCACACGTCCGGTGTACCGGCGGCATCATAAAAGGCAAACCGCTCGATTTTGGTCAGGTCCATTTGCGGGTACACGCCCTGAATTTGTTGGCGGAATTCCGCGAAAATCGGGGGGTCGTCTTTCAGGGCATACGGGCCGGACTTCATCGGTTCCATCACCGCCGCCGCCTCGATGGGGACGGTCTTGAGGATGCCGTCGAGCACATCGGTCACCGACAGCAGGCCGGGCCGGAAGTTCAATTGGACCAATTCCGCCCGGGGGCCCAGCTTGGTGCTAAAAGGATAATTGCCATCGGCAATTAAAATCTTGGACGAATGACCCGCGCGGCCGAGGGCGGCGAGAATCTGGGGATGAAGAATCGGGGTTTTCAGCATCGCAAAGGCTCCTGAAGATCAAGTAATCGAACTGCTGCGGTCCTGAGTGGGGGCCACCATCGGGCTGGTGCCAGCAACCGGGGCGATTTCGCCCAGCACTTCCACATGGCTGAGGGCATCCAGATTGATAATGGACTTTTCCCCGTCGGCCTTTTGGATAATCAAACGGTCTAACCACAGCTTATCCAAGGGGTTACGTGCAAACCACGACCCCGAGGGTTGGCGTTCCTGGCGCACGACGGTACCTTCCACCACGGTGGTGCAAGTGCTGCCGTGCTGGGGAATTTGCTGGGTTAAACGCACCTTGGTGCCGGGGGTGAAGACCAGGGTTTCGGTGACTTTGGCAACGCTCATACGCGGGCTCCTGACCAGAGACAGACTACGGGGCTGAATTCGCTGCCTTCACAATAGCCATAATCCCCGAACGTATCAAGCTGACCGCGATGGCCGCCAGCAGGATCATGACGATTTTATTGACCACCAACAGCGCCTGCGGTCCGACGATTTTGATCAGCCACTCGCTGCGCAGCATGGCAAAGTATTGCAGCCCCAGATTCACCAATAGGGCCAACGACACCAGGCCGATGGTGGTAATCAGGCCATGCTGGGGGCTGAAATTAGATACCAGCAGCAGACTGGTGGTCATGGTGGCCGGGCCGACAATCAGCGGCACCGCCAGCGGCACAACCCCAAATGTGCCATCATCCACAGGTTCAGCATCCACCGACGGCTTGCCTTTGATCAACAGGTCAATAATCGAAAGAATCAGCAGAACCACTCCCCCGGCGATCTTGAAATCCGCAAATTCCACGCCCAGAAAACTGAAAATAGACTGCCCGCCCACGATGAACAGAATGCCCACCACCCCGGCGACCAGTGTGGCCCGTCGGGCGACGCGATGTCGGGCCGCGATATCGAATTTGGCCGTCATGGTGATAAACAGCGGGATCGTACCCGCCGGGTCAATAACCACCAGCAGCGTGAGGAACATGAAGAAAAAGTCGGTGATCATGGGCATCTCCGCGTCTAAATGTGGCCCTGAGCTGGCCGGGCGAAAACCATGTTGCGGCTTTCGGAGACCGGAAGATTCGCTATAATCCAGCAGGTACCGAATGTGCCCAAGATTCTACTGGATGAACCGGTTTTATGTCCACACCACCGCCCGAGCGGCGCGATTTTTTCCTCCAAGCCATGCGGCAGGCCCTCGGCCCGCTGGCCCGGGTATTGGATGAGAAGGTTCAGGATTTAAGCCGGGTGCTGCATCCCGTGCTGCCTGCGGGCGAAACCCAGCCTGCCGTAGTTTCACGCGGGGTACCCCTGCGGGTGTTGCGCCCGCCGGGGGCGCTGCCGGAGGAGATATTCGTCGCTACCTGTGAGCGCTGTGGCCATTGTGTTGAGGCCTGTCCGGCGCATGCTATTGAGCTTGATCCCAACGGCCTGCTGGCCGATGGGGCGCCGTATATCGAAGCCCGCAAACAGCCCTGCGTAATCTGTGCCACGCTGGCCTGCATGCCCGTTTGCCCCAGTGGCGCCCTGCAACTGAAACCCGCCACCGCACTGGGCATGGGCACCGCCCAGGTTAATTTCGCCCTCTGCCGCCGCAACACCGGCGAAGATTGCACCCTCTGCGTCCGGGCCTGTCCACTGGGCGACACGGCTATCGCCATCTCCACCCTCACCGGCCGCGTGGTGGTAAAACTCGCCGGCTGCGTGGGTTGTGGCCTCTGCGAAAACCGTTGCCCCACCGATCCCCCGGCGATTGTGATCCACCCACCCCGTAATATCGAACCGCCCGACCCGGCATGACCGCACTCCAAAAAATGTCGGGGGACCGACATTAATAGGCGGAAATGGCTAATTGACAACGCTCTTTAGACATGCGAACATCAACATAGACTCACCAAGACGATGTATTGCCTGCGCCAGCTGGTGCATTGTCTGTCGCGTGGCAAAAAGTCTGTTATTGAAGCCCACGTTGTGCGAGGGAAACTGCCGCGCAACCATAAACAGGAAATGATGCTATGAACGAGAACGAAATTCGTAATCAGTATTTGGCATTGTATTCGTATCGCGCACACGATCCGCTACTGCGCCAAGCGCTGCTGAAATTGGATTTAGCCGCCGCAGCCGCCCAGTTACCTGTCTGGCAAGCCATAATCCAGGCACGTATTGCCCGTTGCGATGCCGATGCCGATACCGCTATCCGGATTTTGGACACAGTCTTAGCGCAAGATCCCAATAATACATTCGCACAATTTCTCAAGGCGAGTGTGCTTCCAGACGATCGTGTAACTGATTCATTGGTGTTGCTTAATGCCATCTGTCAACAACTAACCGCCGGAGTTGAGTTGAATGACCTGCAACTATTAGCAATGGCGATGTACAACAAGGGGGTGGCGTTGGGGCGTATTGAGAAACCGCAGGAGGCGTTGGCGGTCTATGACGCGATGATTGCCCGTTTTGGGGAGGCTCCAGATCTGACGCTGCGTGAGTCGGTGGCCAAGGCGATGCTCAGTAAGGGGATGACGCTGGGGCGTATTGAGAAACCACAGGAGGCATTGGCAGTCTATGACGCATTGATTGCCCGTTATGGGGAGGCTCCAGAACTGACGCTGCGTGAGCAGGTGGCCAAGGCGATGGTCAACTCAGGCTTTACGCTTGGGCGTATGGAGAAACCGCAAGAGGCGTTGGTAGTGTATGACGCGTTGATTGCCCGTTATGGGAAGGCTCCAGAACTGACGCTGCGTGAGCTGGTGGCCAAGGCGATGCTCAACAATGGTGTGGCGCTGGGGCAGATGGAGAAACCGCAGGAAGAATTGACGGTCTATGACGCGTTGATTGCCCGTTATGGGGAGGCTCCAGAACTGACGCTGCGTGAGCAGGTGGCCAAGGCGATGTTCAACAAGGGTGTGACGCTGGGGCAGATGGAGAAACCGCAGGAGGCATTGGAAGTCTATGACGCGTTGATTGCGCGTTATGGGGAGGCTCCAGAGCTGATGCTGCATGAGCAGGTGGCCAAGGCGATGGTCAACTCAGGCTTAGCGCTTGGGCGTATGGAGAAGCCGCAACAGGCGTTGGTAGTGTATGACGCGATGATTGCCCGTTTTGGGAAGGCTCCAGAACTGACGTTGCGTGAGCTGGTGGCCAAGGCGATGGTCAACAAAGGCTTGACGCTGGGGCAGATGGAGAAGCCGCAGGAAGAGGCATTGGCAGTGTATGACGCGATGATTGATCGTTTTGGGCGGGCCCCAGAAAAGTCGCTGCATGAGATGTCGGCAAAAGTCAAATCGCTCAAGGCGTGGTTGCTTTCACGTACGAGTACCCCTGCATCTAAGCAAGCCAAACAAGATGCTTTAGATGCTACTAGGGGCGACTATGGCAAACAATTAGAGGTATACCTTCGCTGTGTGCTTGAGCAATTCCCTTCAGAACAAACGAATAAATTTTTTGAGAAGATGAAGGTGCGTCAAGAACGTACCGATGACTTCATTGTTGGAGCGAGCCGATTTAATCCAGCGGAATCCCTGCTGTTTGTTCTGCGCGAATGGAACTCCTACACCCCGGCCATCCCCACGGAAGAGGAACGGGACCGTGGGGGGGGGTACTTTATATGGCACAAAGGCCAAGGAGTAGTCATTGATCCGGGTTATGATTTCATTGAGGCATTTCATCGCGCAGGTGGTCGGTTGTGTGATATCCACCATATCGTTGTGACGCATGCCCACGACGACCATACCGCCGAATTGGAATCGCTGCTGATGCTGCTGCATCGGCGCGCCACATGGAAAAGTGCTGACGGCAACCCGCCGTCCCCCAAACCCGAGCGTGTCAGTCTCTATCTGAACCAAGGAGCGGAGCGAAAGTTCGCGGGCATCGTTCCGTTGCGGGATGCCAAGCACTTGGAGAAGGTAGTCGTACTTAGTCGGCCTACACCGGGATCGGTGCAGAAAATAACTATAATCGAAGGGGTTGAATTGTCGGTTCTCCCGGCTTATCACGATGATGTCGTGACTCGCGATACGGCGGTGGGGCTGGGGTTCATTATCACATGCCCAGATGGTACCAAACGAAAAATCGTCTTTACGGGAGACACGGGTTTATATCCACCGTTGCTGAATAATGGTCAGGTGCAATATCACGACGCCAATAAGACACGTCCTAAGCGGGACATGTCTGCTGGCAGAGCGTTGTATGAAACATATACCAATTTTGAACAACCAGACCTACTCATTGCCCATATTGGTTCGATTAAAAAGGAGGAGTTTCGTCCCATTGACATGCTGAAGTTAGTAGGGGATGACAATTCGAAGGATAAACACGAGCCGGATGAGTGGTATTACCCGAACCATCTAGGGCTAATGGGTACACTGACAGTGCTGGATAAGCTCCATCCGAGGGTGGCCATCGTGAGTGAGTTCGGAGCGGAGTTAAAGGATATCCGTGAGACACTGATTAACGGACTGGCCCAGGCACTGCACGACAAACAGACGCGGGATGGCAAACAGAAGACGCCAGTTTTTACCGGTGATATCACGATTATCTACAACATACTCACGGATATGTATCTGTGCCATGAGGATTGCACTTTCCATCCAGCTGTGGATTTGAAGGCCCGCGAGGTGGATGACTGGAAGATCACCCACAATCACCTAGGTTCGGAAACATGTCAGCCCGGGAACACCAAGCGTGTGCATCTATTCGTTTCTCAAAAGAATCGCGATGATCATCGTCGGCTCGAAGACTATTACAAGCGGATGTTCAAAAAAGAACGTCTTTACTTTACCACATCATCATAATCATGACCACACTAGAAAAAGGTCGGAGGACCGACAATAAAACGACGTGACTGGGAGAAAATGGCGTTTCTTGGGAACCAAATACTACCCATCCCCCCTTAATCAGTGGTATGGTTAAGCACAACTTGTGGTATCTGGAGTAGCTGTTCCGCATGGACGCCACCGAGGCACGTTCGGACTTGGAACTGATCGCCGCGCTGAACCGGGGCGACACGGCGGCCTATGCGCCGCTCTATTACCGGTATCGCGCCTGGGTGCATCGGCTGGCGTGGCGGTTTACCCAGCACGAGGCCGATGCCCAGGATGTCCTGCAGGAAACGTTTCTCTATCTGGCCCGCAAGTTCCCCGGCTTTACCCTGACCGCCAGTATGACCACGTTTCT
>JBIJDM010000193.1:0-5710 GCA_044344145.1 Phycisphaerae bacterium | reverse complement strand
GTTCCTGATAATGAGAGACTTCTTCCTTGGTGCGGTATTTCTGCGGATCGGACATCGAATGACCACGATAACGGTAGGTTTTGACTTCCAGAAAAATCGAGCCCTGACCCGAACGACAATAGTCCACGGCCGCCGCGGTCATTTTGTACATGGCGATACAGTCCATACCGTCAACTTCTTTGCCTTGGATGCCATAGGCATCTTCGGTGCGCAGCTTCAGGTCTTTAACCGCCGAGGCGCGACCGACTTGGGTACCCATGCCGTAGCCGTTGTTCTCCACCAGAAAGATACACGGCAGTTTGTGCAGACCGGCGAGGTTCAGGGCCTCGTGGAAGGTGCCCTGATTGATGGCGCCATCGCCAAAATAGCACAACGCCACGCGGTCTTCCTTGCGGTATTTGATCGCCCAGCCCATACCCACGGCCAGCGGGATGTGCCCGCCCACAATGGCGTGCCCGCCGTAAAAGTGCTTGGACTTGTCGAAAAAGTGCATCGAACCGCCCTTGCCGTGGCTACAGCCCATGGCCTTGCCATAGAGTTCGCCAAACATCGGCGCCATGGGCATCTGCCGCGCGATGGCGTGGCCATGGTCGCGATAGGCGGTGATGATGTAGTCATGGGGCCGGGTGGCCGCGATACTGCCCACCGCGACGGCTTCCTGACCGACGTAGAGGTGGCAGAAACCGCCAACTTTTTGTTGTTGATAGCTTTGGGCACAACGCAGTTCAAACTGGCGGATTTCCAGCATCTGGCGGTACCAGTCGAGGAGTTGTGAGGGTGAGGGTTCGATTTTGGAGGACTTATCGTCGAGAACGGTCGTCACAGCTTCAATTCCTGTCAAAAAGGATATTGGTTGTACCCTAAATCATGTCGCCCATGCCGATTGGTAGGGGTGAACCACCGAACCGGCGCTACGCATTGACGGCTCGGGTCGAGTCCGTCGGACGGGCATAATTGCCTAATTGTAGTATTAACGTGCTGTTTGACCAGTGGCGGGGGTAAAATATATAAAATGATAAAACGGCATAAAAATCTGGTTATCATTAATGATGAGGACAAAGACTGTCTTTGTGGCTTGAGCTATCGTCAAAAGCCCGAACCTGTGTTAGGCTATGCGGGTCCGGAAATTTTCGTGGTCGGGTCTGTGTTTCGTTTGCACTGGATTTGGCTACATTCGGGTAGAATGCCGGGTGAATTCGTTAATAGGGGTTTTGGTCATGCGTAGTGTTTGGGCGTTAGCATTGCTTCTGATCGCCATTGGCCTGATGGGCTGTGAGCCCGACAGTCCCCCGACCCAACCCAGCACCGCGCCGACCATCACCGGAACACACCGTCCGCTGCTGGGCCTTGCGATTCCGATGCCGCCGATCGGGCGCAAAATTGACTGGGTCGCGATCAAAGATTACAAGGTTGATACCGTCTATCTGTGCCTGGATTTACGGGTTGATTCCCTGATGTTGGCGGAACGACTGCAAACTTATTCGCAGGACGCCGCCGTGGTGGGCGCTCGCATTGGGGTGATGATCTGGCCACCGGCCCAATTACAACTCGAACCAATCGCCAAACGCTGGCAGGAGTTGCGTCCGGCCTTGGATAATAGTGTGATCAACTCCGTGATTTGTCCCGCCGCTTCGGCGTGGAGTGGTCCGGTGGAAGAACGCTATCTGTCCAATCTCTCCGGTATGGCGGGCGGGGGCTTGATTATCGCCGCCGAGGGTAACGATTTTCATCGTATGGACCAGTGGGGAATTGGGGGTGCGGTCGGTCTGCTGGGCCCGGTGCCACTACTGCCAGGCGTACAGAAAGATAACGACCGTGGGGCGCAAGCCTGGCAGGGGCCTTTGGCTACCGCTGAGACTATTTCCCAGCGTTATCAATTGCCCGTAGTGATTATTGAACCGTCCAATCCCAAAGCCTCGGCCCGGATCAATGGTCTCATGCGGGCGTGCAAGGCCGCTCCGTTTGTGCGCATGGTCGTGGTTCAGGTTCGCGATGGTGGTGATATGTATACCGCCTTGAGCACACTCGATAAGCCATAATTCCCAGCCGACGGAATTATCTTGACATTCCCGGTCTGCACTCGGACAATACGCACATGGCGAGCGGAACGATGCTACGCTTTTGTGGACGAATCGCTTGGTTCGGCAAACGTGGTAAAATAGCCCCAACAACTTCATGTGATACCAACCCCGGCTTGGCCGGGTATTAACGCTCGTACGTGAAGCTATTGGGTTGTTTAAGGAGTCAAAATTATGGCTAAAAAGAAAACGACCGTTGAAGTAGTGACCCCCAAGGCTGCCGTGCGTAAACCCCGCAGTTTGAGCAAAGTGACGGCCACCACCGCCAAAGGTGCGGGCGTCGCCAAGTCCAAGGCCAAAGTTGCCCCGGCGGTGATCCTCACCAGCCCGGCCGCACCCGCGCCCCGGGAAATTGCCCATGACCAGATCGCCCAGCGGGCCCATGAAATTTACATCGCCCGCAATCGCGCGCCCGGCAACCCCCATGATGACTGGGTGGAAGCCGAACGTCAATTACGCGCCGGGCTGTAAATTAGATCGCTGGGTCTGATGTGGATGCTGTGCTCCCGCTTGCGCAGAGTTGCGCTGTATGTACGTCGTCGCGGTTTCGGGGGGGGATTACTTCGCCGCTGGCGCTGGGTCGTCTTCTGCGAACAGGGCTTCCACAAAGGCTTCGGGATCGAAGGGCTCGATGTCCGTGGGCTTTTCACCCAGACCGACAAACTTGACCGGCAGGCCCAGTTGGTTGCGGATGGCCACCACGATGCCACCCTTGGCGGTGCCGTCGAGTTTGGCCAGGAAAATACCGGTGACCGCGACGGTCTTTTGGAATTCCTGCGCCTGGCGGATGGCGTTTTGGCCGGTGGTGGCGTCGAGGACCAGCAACACTTCGTGGGGTGCGCCGGGGATTTTCTTTTCGATGACCTTGCGAATCTTGCCCAGTTCCCGCATCAGGTGGTCCTGCGTATGCAGCCGCCCGGCGGTGTCTACAATCAGGATATCGATATTCCGCGCCAGCGCCGCCGAACAGGCGTCAAATGCCACGGCAGCGGGGTCGGAGCCCATTTGATGTTTGATAATCGGCACGTCCACACGCTGGGCCCAGATGGTAAGCTGTTCCACAGCCGCGGCACGGAAAGTATCGCAGGCGGCGACCATGACCGACTTGCCGTCTTCCTTGAGACGCTGGGCCAGTTTGGCGATGCTGGTGGTCTTGCCCGCGCCGTTGATGCCGGTGACCAGAATCACGGTCGGGCCGGTGGGGGCCATGTTCAGCGTCCGGCTTTCGGGTGGCCAGTAAGTTTTCATGCGGAGCTTAAGGAAGTCCAGCACCTGATCGCCGGAGGTGATTTCGCGTTTTTTGTACGCCTCGTTCACATCGTGCATGATGGTCTTGGCGGCCTGTACGCCCAGATCCGAAGTGATCAGCCGCTGTTCCAATTCTTTGAGCAGTTGTTCATCCAACTGCCGGCCGCGCAACAGTGAACGCAGGGAACCGACAAAAACCTGCCGGGTTTTGGTCAACCCCTCGGCCAACTTTTCGACGGATTTCCCCACCACCGAACCGGCCACACCCAGAGCTTTTTTCAGGAATTCAAACGCCATGGCTTAGTTTGCTTGCGTGAGGGCCAGATGTTCTTTGTATACCGCGTCGAGGATGCCGTTGATGAAGGCCGGGCTTTCGGCGGTCGAAAATTCGCGGGCCATATCAATGGCTTCGTCCAGCACCACCTTGGGCGGCACGTCCTTGCCATGGACCAGTTCCCACACGGCCAGCCGCAGAATGCTGCGGTCCACCACGGGCATGCGGGCCACGGTCCACTCGGCGCTCAGCCGGCCGACCCATACGTCTGCATGGCTGTGGAAGTACCACGCCCCGCGAATCATGGTCAGGGCGAGTTCGCGCATGGCGGTCTCTTCGTGGCTTTCGGCCAGAAAGGCGACCAGATGCAGGTCCATAAAATCGTCACCCTGCACATCCAGTTGATACAGAGCTTGCAACGCGATGCGGCGGGCTTGGCTGCGCGGGGGGATCATAGGCACTACAAGGTCCTGCTACGAATTAAAGTTTGCTGATTTGGGTGGTGAGGTTGGCCATGGCTACCGCGGCACACATGGCATTCCAGCCCGTGTTGCCGCTCTTGAGCCCGGCGCGATCAATGGCCTGTTCGACGGTATCGGCGGTGATGACACCAAAAATCGTAGGTACGCCGGTCTTGGGACCGATCTCACCGACGCCGCGGGCCACCTGTTGGGCGACATAGTCGTAATGGTCGGTCTGGCCACGGACCACGCAACCCAGACAGATTACGGCGGTGAATTTCTTGCTTTGGGCCAATTGCATCGCAATCGTGGGAATCTCGAAACAGCCGGGCACCCAGATGGTGGTAATCTGTTCGGCCTTGCCGCCGTGGCGGACCACGGCTTCGGTCGCACTGGCCAGCAGGCGCTGGGTGATGAATTCATTGAACTCCGCCGCCACAATAGCAAAGCGTTGTTCTGCCTTAACGACCAATTCGCCAACCAATTTCGTACTCATGGCAATAGCTCCCATAAAGTTGCTCATAATATAACCGATAATACCCCGGTTCTGCATCCCCAGCGGCCCAAGCGGGGGTTTTTAGCCGCGAAAAGGCGGCCGTGCTCATTTCTTCGGCCCGGAGGCTGTAGCCCAGAGTGGAAATCGCTATAATCCAAGGCACTAGGGTCCTTGTTGGAGTGTGCTATGAGTCTGCAGGATGAAATTATTGCCCTTGCGGTGGCGGCCCGTCAGGCGGCGCGGCATCTGGTGACCATGACCGGAGCGGCGCGCAATGCGGCTTTGTACGCATTGGCCGATGCACTCGATGCCCAACGGGCCGTGGTGATGCAGGCCAATGCCGAAGATCTGGCCCAGGCCCAGCGTGACGGGCTGGCCGGTCCGATGCTGGCCCGACTGACCTTGACTGAGAAAAAATATGCCCAGATGACCGAGGGTGTGCGCGCGGTCGCCGCCCAGACGGACCCGGTCGGCGAGACGCTGGCGGGTTATAACCGGCCCAACGGCCTGCGCATCGAAAAACGCCGGGTGCCGCTGGGCGTGGTGGGCATTATCTTTGAATCCCGGCCCAATGTGACCATAGATGCCGCGGCTTTGTGTCTGAAGTCCGGCAATGCCTGTCTATTGCGGGGGGGCAAAGAGTCCATCCGCACGAATGCCGCGTTGGCGCAGATTATTGCCCAGGCGCTGCCTCAGGCCGGTGTGCCCGCGGCGGCGGTGCAGGTGATTACTACCACCGACCGGGCGGCGGTGACCGCCATGGCCACGGCCACGGGGTATATTGATTTACTGATTCCGCGCGGCGGCGAAGGCCTGATCCGGGCCGTTACCGCCAGCGCCACGGTGCCCGTTATCAAACATTATCGCGGGGTTTGCCACGTTTATGTGGACGCTGGCGCCGATCTGGCGATGGCCGAACGTATTGCGGTCTCGGCGAAGGCCGATGGCGTGAGTTTGTGTAATACGGCGGAATGCCTGTTGGTGCATGAATCGGTGGCGGCGACTTTCCTGCCGCGTGTGGCGGCGCTGTTGGCGGCCCGCAACGTTGAATTACGCTGCGATGCCCGGGCGCTGAAATATCTGCCTACTGCTACCCCTGCTGTGGATAGCGATTGGGGCGCCGAGTTCCTTGATTACATTTACGCCGTGAAGG
>JBIJDM010000178.1:0-6284 GCA_044344145.1 Phycisphaerae bacterium | reverse complement strand
ATCCTGCTGCACATCGGGAATACGGTTGAGCAGGAAATTGCCCATGACCTTTACATCCGGACGAATGGCGAGCAGCAGGGCGGCTAGAATCATGCCGTCAATCCCGCCGTAGGGATGATTGGCAATCACCAGCAGGGGGCCGGTGGTGGGAATCTTTTCGATATCGCCCGGCTGGGTGCGGGTCTTTACCCCGATCCCGCGCAGGGCCTTGGCCCAGAAGGTATCGGTGGACTTATCCAGCATCACCCGGTCATAGATTCGGTTTAACGTAGTCAGTCCCAAGATTTTTTCAATGGGGGATTCAATGGCATTGGCCACAGCCTGACTCACCGGCCCGCTGGTCGGCAACGCCAGATCGAATGGCTTATGTTCCTTGGGCTGACCCATATACTTCATCCTCACGCCGCGCCGCAGCGCAGGGCTGCAGAAAGTTCAGTGATATCCTTCAAATTGAGCCGCTAGTTGCGCTGTCTGCTGCATTGTATCCTAACCTGCCGTGCCCCAAAATATGCCCAGAACCCGATCCTTACTGCGTTATTTTTTACTTCCCGGCGGCCTCTTCCAAGGCCCGTATTTTACCGCGATTGGCAATTTTCGCCGCCGGTCCCATGCGGTCCAAAATTAAAACGCCTTCCAGATGATCGTTTTCATGCTGGACGATACGGGCGGAAAATTCTTCTAAGTCCATATCATAGCTTTGGTTATACTCGTTTTTGGCCTGCACATGCACGGTCATCGCCCGGGTAATCCGGGCGCGAATATCGGGCAGGCTCAAACAACCTTCCGAGGCCAACTGCGTTCCCGCATGGGCCGTTAGCTCGGGATTGATCACGGCGATGGCATTGCTGGCCTCGCCGGTGGGGGACCAGACAAACAGCCGCAGGCTCAATCCCACCTGCGGTGCGGCCAGACCCACGCCTTCATGTTGTTCCATGAGTTGCTTCATGCGTCCCACCACGGCTTCCAGGCCCGGACCAAAGTCCGTCACCGGCTGGGCCGGTACGCGCAGCACTTTGGCGGGATAGACCACGACCTTTAACTCGGCGGGGTCCGGGTAGGCAAATGCTTTTTTCGACACGCAACACCCTCATTAAGATAACCACCCCGATTATAACGGGAGTAGTGGGGGTTGTGCGAGTCCTCTTTGGATAGGCAAGATTTCTGCTTTCCCCCGGCCTACCATACGACACCCAATGGAGTTCCCTATGTCCACGACACCCACCCCAGACCATACCAATCGGCTGGCCACTTGTTCCAGCCCATACCTTCTGCAGCATGCGCATAACCCGGTGGATTGGTACCCATGGGGCCCCGAGGCGTTGGCTTTGGCCCGCAGTCAGGATTTGCCCATCTTTTTGTCCGTGGGCTACTCCGCCTGTCACTGGTGCCATGTGATGGAAAAACTCTGTTTTGAAGTCCCCGCCATAGCTGCGGTGATGAACCGAAATTTTGTGAATATCAAAGTGGACCGTGAAGAACGCCCCGACCTGGATGAAACCTATATGCTGGCCACCCAGATGATGACCGGTTCGGGGGGCTGGCCGATGAGCGTCTGGTTGACCCCGGACCTGAAGCCTTTCTATGCCGGAACATATTTCCCGCCGGAGGATGGTTATGGGCGGCCTGGCTTTCCGCGTTTGCTGGAAGCCATTGCCGAAGCGTGGCGGCAGCGGCGGGGTGAGATCGAGGCGCAGGCCCAGCGGGCGGTGGAGACGCTGCAGACGTATGCGGAAAAAGCCACGGCACCCGCAGCAGCGTCCCTTGATCTGCCGGCCGTCATGCAACTGGCTTATGGGCAATGGGGCCAAAGTTTCGACCCGGAGCATGGCGGATTCGGTGGCGCCCCCAAGTTTCCCCCGCACCAAACCCTGCGGCTGTGGTGCTGGTTGCTGGAACATGCGGCCAACAATCCTGCCCAACTCCAGTCCGCACAATTACGCCAACTCACCGACATGCTGACGGTCACGCTCGACGCCCTGCAGGCGGGGGGGATTCATGACCAACTGGCCGGCGGCTTTGCCCGTTACAGTGTGGATGCCCATTGGCTGGTGCCGCACTTTGAAAAGATGCTCTACGACAATGCGCAATTGCTGGAAGTTTTCGCGCGGGCGGGACGGTTGCTGGACCGGTCGGATTATCTGACCACCGCGCGGGCTTGCGCGGATTATTGGCTCCGCGAAATGACCGGCCCGGCGGGGGAGTTCCATGCCACGCTCGACGCCGATTCCGAAGGCCACGAAGGCAAATATTATGCCTATACCTCCGCCGAAGTCCGCGCCGCGCTGGGTCAGCCCGCCGATGCCGACCTGGTGTGTAACTACTACGGCATTACGGAGGCGGGTAATTTTGAGGGCAGTAATGTTTTGTCCCGGGTTATGAGTGTTGCCCAACTCGCCGAGCGCTCGGGTCTTACCGTGGCGGCTGGCACGGACCGGATTAACGCCCTATCCCTGCGTCTGCGTCAGCACCGCCAAAGCCGGGTTCCCCCAGCCCGCGACGACAAAATTATTACCGCGTGGAATGGTCTGTTTATACAAGCCCTAGTCACCGCCGGTAGTGCTTGTGCCCAAAGCGATTATCTTGTTGCCGCCCGGAATAATGCCCGCTTCCTCCTCCGGCAGCACTACCGTGCGGGCCAACTTTATCGCATTAGTCGTCATGCGCCCGCCCACACGCCGGGCTTTTTGGATGATTATGCCCATCTGATTGCCGCGTTGGCGTATTTGTCCGCCGTGTCCCCGGCGGATAAAGACGAATTTTTACCCGTGGCCCTGCAACTACTGCAGGATATGGACCGGCTCTTTTGGTCCGCTGACCGGCAGACGTATACCGCCACGCATGCGGGGCATGATGCCCTGCCGGTGCAACTGCAACTGGCCATGGATAATGCCGTGCCTGCCGCGCTGGCGGTCGCCTTGGAGGCATTGGGCGTGCTCTTGCCGCAAACGGTGCTGCCGGAACTGGCCCAGCACCAGCGGGAGATTGTCGGCCGTCTGGCCCCGGTGGCCAGTGCCAACCCGACGGTCTATTGCAGTCTGTGGTATGCCCTGCTTAACTCGGGGATACCCGCTGGGGCCATCACCTATGGATCGGTGGTAAACTTTCGCTGCCTCGGCCAAGGTTGCAGCAGTATCGCCACAGGACGTTACGCTAACGCTGGTGTGTGATATTCCCACCGGCTGGTCGTTACAGCTGGTACCCCCGGCCATACGCTTGGCACCGGATCATTTAACCGCAGTGGCATGGGCTTGGCCCCCGGCGTCGGATCATGGTTATACGGGAACGCTGACCATCCATGGGAAGGGGCGTTGGTCTGGGGGCGATTCTGTCATGCCCACGGTTCCCTTGCACGCATGGGTCACCTATCAACTGTGTGGTGCGGAAAACTGCCTGCCGGAAGTCACCGTGGCGGTAGCCCTGACGGTTACCTTGGATGGGGGTGGATAAGTCCCCGTCCCCCACCCCCGGGCGTGGGGGTTGTTCAAAAGGCCATACTCGGTTAAATTAGTATCTTTCCACCGGTCTATTGCCGGGGAGTTGTATGCATTCTGTCTGTTTGGAGATTGAGGTCACATGACACAAGCCCTTGCTAGCGTAACTTTCGATGCCGCTTCCGACGTCCCCGCAGCCAAAAAGCTGTATGAAGAAGCTTTGGCGGTGTTGAAGAAGTCGGGCCCCAATTATCTGGAACAGGCCATCGCGTTGCTGGAACAGGCCGTGGCCAAGGACAGCGAACATGAGCTGGCCATGTTCAAACTTGCCAGCCTTCTGGACCTGGTCGGTCAGGATGAACAGGCGATCGCGCTGTATGAAATCCTCGTGGACCGTTGCCCGGTATTCGAAGGCGCCCTGCTGAATCTCGCGGTGCTCTATGAAGATCATGGCCGTTATGTGGACAGCGAAGTCCTCATGGGTCGGCTGCTCTCGGAATGCCCCAATCATGCCAAAGCCAAGTTGTTCATGAAAGACGCTTCCGAATCCGTCAGCATGAAGATTGACGAAGATATCGAAAAGCGCAACGAAAAGAATCACGAAATGCTGGAAACCCCGGTCACCGATTTCGAACTGTCGGTCCGGGCCCGCAACTGCCTGAAGAAAATGGAAATTCACACCATGGGCGAACTGCTTCGGGTGCCCGAAGCCGATTTGCTGGCCTATAAGAACTTTGGCGATACCAGCCTCGATGAAATCCGCAAGATGGTCGTGGCCAAGGGCTTCCGTCTTGGTCAGTATGCCGAAGAGCAGCATGGGCAGATGCAGAAGGAAATGATCCAACAGCAACTGGCCAACAGCGTGCCCGAAGATATCCTCAACAAACCGCTGGCCGAGATCGAACTTTCGGTCCGCAGCAAGAAAGCCGTCGAACGTCTGGGCGCCAACACGCTGGGCGAATTGGCCTGCCGCACCGAAGCGGAACTGCTGGGCATCAAGAACTTCGGCCAGACCAGCTTGGATGAAATCAAGGCCATCTTGACGACCTACAACCTGACCTTGCGTAAGATTCCCGAGTAAGCTTCGCTACGCTGCCGGCTTTTACCAGGGAGGGTATGGCTATGCAACGGTTTTGGCGTAAATCGTATCTGCTCTGGGCCTTGCCGGTACTTGCCATGGGCGTGCTGGTGGCCTGTCATCATAACAAGACGAGCCCGACTGCGGGCGAACCTTTGGTGATCGGCAAGCCCCAACAACCCGGTGCCAATGGCCCGCGTGTGCTGCCCCCCGGCGTTCAAGTTGTCTGGACCAAACCGCCTGCTTTGGGCAAGCCCCAACCCGCTATTGTCGTACTGCCCAAACTCATCCAGGAACCCGTGATCCGCGTGCGTCTGTCTACACCCAGCGATCAGGAAGTCGCCATCCCCAAAACCGGTTATCGCGGTACGTTGGCCAATATCAAAACCCCCAACAACAAGTACGTTTTACTCAACACGCTGCCGTTGGAAGATTATCTGGCCGGTGTGCTGCCCAAAGAAATGCCCGACCGTTGGGCATCGGCCGCCTACCGCGCCCAGGCCATTGCGGCACGCACCTATGCCGCCTTCCAAATTTTCAGCCGCGATCCCGCCACGCAATGGGATGTGACCGCCGATACCAGTTCCCAAGTGTATGGTGGCCAACATGCGGAAACCGCCAACAGCCGCGCGGCCGTGGCGGCCACGCGCGGTCAGGTGCTGGTCACCACTGTCACCGACAAAGAAGGCATTTTCTGCACTTATTTCCACAGCGTCACCGGCGGTGCCACGGTGGACCCCGCCGAGGCCTGGGGCGACATCTCCGTGGCCCCGCTTTCGGCCCGCACCGTGGGTCCGGTGGATGCTGCCGCCCCGAAATTCCAATGGCCCGATATGTCCATCAATAAGGCCGACATCACCCGCACCATGCAGATCTGGGGCCAGCGTAACAGCTTCCCGCAATTATTGGCACTGGGTAACGTCCAAAAAGTCACCATTGCCAAGCGCAATGCAACCACCCAGCGTCCCACTGAAATACAGCTCACCGACGAAAAGGGCTATCAAGCCCCTATTCGCGCTGAAGAGTTCCGTTTGGCCCTGCTGCAAGACCCCGCCGGTGTGGCCCCCAAGCCTCCCAGCAGTTATTTCGAGATTCAGGATTCGGGCGCCAATATCATCCTGACACAGGGCCGGGGATTTGGTCATGGCATCGGTATGAGCCAGTGGGGGGCCAAAGCGCTGGCCGAGAAAGGCCGCAGCACCGCCGATATTCTGGCATTTTATTATCCTGCCAGCCGGTTGCGCACCCAGTGGAAGTGAGTAGCGGGCTTTCCAATCCCTCTGGCCTGTGGTAAAAATACGTTTTCGAGTCCGATATTTTTACCTAGGAGTCCCCTGATGCCCCCGAAAGCCAAACGTAAAACCGCTGCCCCCGCAAAACTCTTGACCACCCGCAGCCAGATCGAAAAAGTCGTCACGGCCGCCGTGGCCGCGCAACCCATTGTGGACATGCACACGCATTTGTATCCGCCCACCTTTGGCACGCCCGTGACCAACCGCACCGGCAAGGCCGATCCCAGTGGTATGTTGCTGTGGGGTTTGGATGAATTGCTGACGTATCACTATCTCGTCGCCGAAGTCTACCGCATTGTCCCCGCCAGCAAATTGCCCTATGACACCTTCTGGAAAATGAGTAAACAGGCGCAGGCCGATCATATCTGGAAGCACCTGTTTGTCGAACGCACGCCTATTTCCGAGGCCTGTCGCGGCGTGCTGACGTGCATGGAAAAGCTCGGATTGGAAGTGGACACGCGCAAAGACCTGACCCGGGCACGC
>JBIJDM010000001.1:0-52125 GCA_044344145.1 Phycisphaerae bacterium | reverse complement strand
TTGAACTCTCCAACGTTGAATCCATCACCATGACCAACGCGGTCTTTGATGACAACGAACGCAACCGCTGGCTGGCCAATCCCAAAGTCGGGCAGGATTCCCGCTTCACCGGCGTGCTCCGCATTGACCCGATCCTGCGCAACTGGCCGCTGGCCGCTAAAAAAATGACCGAATGGGGCTATCCCTGCAACGCCACCGTGGATGCCCAAAGCATCACCCAGGCCCAGAAGTTCCTGCGTGATTGGCTGGATCGCGTGGTCGGTATTTATATGGCCGTGTCGCTGCCGCCGGAGTTCAAATATCCTGTCGAATCTAATGATCCTGCTGAAAAGGCCGGGCAGGATGCGCTGGAAAAGATTGTGCTGCCGGTGTGTGCCGAGCGCAATATCCCCTTCGCCATGATGATTGGCTCCAAGATGCGGGTCAATCCCGCGCTGGGCGATGCCGGCGATATGGTTGGAACTTCCGATGTCGGCGCTGTAGTCCGGCTGTGCGCCCAGTTCCCGCAGAACAAGTTCTTTGTCACCATGCTGGCCCGCGAAAATGTCCACGCCCTGTGCGTGGCCGCCCGCAAGTTTGGCAACCTGATGGTCTTCGGTTGCTGGTGGTTCCTGAACAACCCCTCGCTGATCGAAGAGATTACCCGTATGCGGTTGGAACTGCTGGGCACCACCATGATCCCGCAACACTCAGACGCCCGAGTGCTGGATCAGCTGCTTTATAAGTGGGATCACAGCCGTCAGATCATCGGCAAAGTGTTGGTGGATAAATACTCCGATACTGCCGCCACCGGCTGGCCCCTGACCGCTGCCGACATCCAGAAAGATGTCTATCGCATGTTCAAGGGCAACTTCCAGGATTTCCTGGCTTCGTAATGGTTGCCCCTGACCAGCGAATTCATTGACTCCCTCGGCGGACACTCCCCTGAGTGTCCGCTTTTTTTTTGTATTATTCTCCGATGATCTTCACCAGCACCCGCTTGCGCCGCAGGCCGTCAAACTCGCCATAAAAGATCTGTTCCCACGGGCCAAAGTCCAGTTTTCCGGCGGTGATCGCGCACATCACTTCGCGGCCCATGATGGTGCGTTTCAGATGGGCGTCGGCGTTGTCCTCGCCGGTGTCATTGTGCCGGTATTGACGGTACGGCTGTTCTGGGGCCAACTTTTCCAGCCATTGTTCCCAATCATGAAATAATCCCGATTCGTCATCATTCACAAACACGCTGGCCGAAATATGCATGGCATTCACCAGCACCATGCCCTCGCGCACCCCGCTGGCGGTGATCGCATCCTGCACTTGCCGGGTGATATTCACAAAACCCCGGCGTTGGGGCAGATGAAACCACAATTCCTGGCGATATGACTTCATGGCAACCTCCGGTTCGACGCGTAATTACTCAGACCAGTATAACCGCTGGCCAATTGCCGGTGAATCTTCTATCATGGAGCGACTGGTGCTGTGTTTCATTTATTAGTGGTGGTACGCCACCGATGAGGAGCTAATAATGGTACGTGGCAAAAATCTTCTAGGCTTCACCATACTGCTTACCGGCAGTTTTGCGCTATGCGCCCCGGTTCCGGCCCCGGTGCCGGTCGTGACGGATGCGCAAATTGTCAATAGTTTGAATCGTGCCATTGATTGCATGCTCAAACTTAAAAAAGCCGATGGTACGTGGGAACAAGCCATACTTTTTGAGACTACCAAGGAAGGTGAGGATCATGCCCAGCGTTTTCGTGGTGGCGCCACCGCGCTGGCCGTGTATGCCCTGCTCAATGCCGGCATGAGTCTGGATGATCCACGTCTGACCCCGCGCGCCCCGGATATGGCACCCGCCATCAAATATCTGATGGAGTTGAAGAATGATGCCAACTATGTGGCTGCTTTCCAAGCCAGCAGTCTGGTCATTGCCTCCGGTACCAAGGCCGAAACCCGGGCCATACTGGAACGCTGCAAAGCGGTTTTACTAGGCTGTATGCGCACGGATGGTTCGGTGGGCTATACCATGCATTCCCTCACCACCGGTAACCACTCTGATAACTCCAACACCCAATACAACAATCTGGCCATTTGGTATCTCGGTGATGCGGGTATCGAAGTTCCGCTGGCCTACTGGAAAACCGTGGATAATTACTGGCGTCGTACCCAGATGCGTGACGGGGGGTGGTACTATTCGTTGACCAGCAAGGAGTCCTGGCATTCCGAATCTTCGATTTCCATGACGCTGGCGGGACTGGCCAGTTTGTCCATCGCGCAGGATTTTGTGGCGGGCAACTTGACCAATACCCCCGTGGAAGATCGGAATATGACTGCGGGGATGAAATATCTTGATGACAATGTCTCGGTGCACAATATTGTCACCCAACACAGCAGTCGTGCGTGGGGTTTGATCTACAGTCTGTATGGCATGGAGCGCGTGGGTCTGGCCGCCGGGCGGAAATATATCGGGAACCGCAACTGGTTTGTGGATGGTGCCAACTATCTGCTCAAGCAGCAGAATCCCAAAACCGGTGGCTGGGAAGAAACCTATTGGAGTGGTACACGGTTGGAAAAAAATGAACTGTATGGCACCGCCTACGCCATGATGTTCATGGCCCGGGGGCGCAATCCGGTGGTGTTCAACAAGCTGGAATACAACGGTCCATGGAACGCCCGTCCACGTGACAATGCCAATGTCACCAGTGCCCTGATCAAAGCCTATGAACGTCCGATCAACTGGCAGACTGTGAATCTGAATGTGGACCCCGCCGACTGGCTGGATGCGCCGTATTTGATGATTACCGGTTCCCGCGACCCCAAATTCACCCCGGCCGATCTGGCCAAGCTCCGCGCTTATGTGGCGGCGGGGGGGATCATTTTCTCAACCGCTGACGGGGGCGCAGTCGAATTTACCAACGCGATGCGCAGCTATGCCAACAAACTCTTCGACGGCAAATATGAAATGCGTGCCTTGGACAAAGATGACCTGCTCTTTAGCGTGGAACATAAAATCACCACGCTGCCCCAGACTCTGGCCGCATCCAATGGGATACGTCATTTTTGGATTCACTCGGCCGCCGATTTGGGCGCCACCTGGCAAATGCGGCGCTTTGCCACCAAAGCCCACTATGAGTTCCCGGCTAATCTGTTCTTTTACGCCACCGGCAAAGGTTCGCTCCGTACCAAGTTGAATTCTCTGTTTGTCCCCGAAACCAAAACCGCCCCCAGGTTGACGATCCCACTGGCCCGGATTGAATTCAGCGGTAATTGGCAACCGGAAGAGGGCGCCTGGCCACGTCTGGCCCGACTCATGAAACGGGATCATGCGGTGGATCTGCAACTCAGTGTGGCCAAGCTGGCACAGCTTGATGCGTCTAAAACCCCCTTGGCCCATCTTACCGCGCCCGGTGCCCTGCCTTTTGAGGCGCAGGATCGTGCCCAATTGAAAGCCTATCTGGATGCCGGCGGGACGCTCATCGCCGACGCTGCCGGCGGGGCCGAAGAGTTTGGTGCCACTATTGTAGACCAACTGAAATTGATCTACCCTGATCTGACTATTGATCGTATTCAGGCCAACGATCCCATTCTGGCCGGGGGTGTGCATGAGGCGCCGAAGATTACGACCATTCAATACCGTAAGTATGCCCAACTCAAACGCCCAAGTGACGAGAATGCACGCTTGCTGCTGGCCAAACAGGGGAACCGGGTGGTGGCCATTATTTCCGGTGATGATCTCACCAGCGGACTATTGGGTACCGGAACTTGGGGTAATATTGGCTATACCCCCGATACTTCCTATGCCTTGATGCGCAACATCCTGCTTACCTACGCCCCCAAGGGCGCCACCAGCAAAGCCAAATAACAAAAGGGGCGGTACGAGCCGTAATTTCAGACCCGTACCGCCCATCATTATTTCGACTACTCAACCTTACTTTATCGGCAGCGATTTTTCAATGGGCATGCCCACGGCATTACCCCATTCCGTCCATGAGCCGTCATAATTCCGCACGTTGCCAAAACCCAGCAAATAATTCAGCACAAACCAGGTATGACTGGACCGTTCGCCAATCCGGCAGTAAACCACCGTGTATTCATCGGGTTTCAGCCCGTTGTCCTTCAGATACAACTGTTCCAGTTCCGCGCGGGATTTGAACGTCCCGTCCTCATTGGCCGCTTTGGCCCACGGGATGCTGATGGCGCCGGGAATATGCCCGCCGCGCAATACGCCTTCCTGCGGATATTCCGGCATGTGGGTCAATTCGCCGGAGAATTCCTTGGGCGAACGTACATCCACCAACCGGCCTAATTTCTTGACATGCTGCAACACCTCATCGCGCAGCACGCGGATGGGTTTATCGTCCCGCACCGGTACCGGATAGAACGCGGGCTTGATCGTGGGCTTCTCCTTCACCAGCGGTCGGCCATCCAACTCCCAGCGCTTCCGGCCGCCGTTCATGAGCAGGCACTTTTGATGTCCAAATAACTTGAACACCCAGAACGCATAGGCCGCCCACCAGTTGTTCTTATCGCCGTAGAACACCACGGTGGTATCCGGGGCGATTCCCTTGGCCGCGCACAACTTGGCAAAGGCCGCCGGGCTGAGATAGTCACGGATTACCTGATCATTCAGGTCATTGACCCAGTCAATCTTCACCGCATTGGGCACATGCCCCATATCGTAGAGCAGGATATCTTCGTTGCTTTCCACGATCCGCAGATTGGGGTCATGCAGATGGTCCGCCACCCATTGGGTGGATACCAGCACTTCGGGATGGCTGTAGTCGCTCATGTTCGTTTCCTTTCGGGTAATCAATCGAAGTAATCTTCCGTCAACGCCAATTCAATCGCTTCGCCCAGGTGCAGATGCCGCAGCATCAGACGGGAAAATAATTTGCCCAGTTCTGCATTCCGCATTCGGCCGATGGTTTCACTGGCAAACGCATAGATCAGCATCCCGCGGGCAATATCTTTGGGAATGCCCCGGGCCTGCAGATAGAAGCCGGTCTTTTCGTCCAACTGGCCCACCGTGGCCCCGTGGGTACACTTCACATCATCGGCATAGATTTCCAGCTGGGGCCGGGTGTGCGCCCGGGCCTCATTACTCAACAGCAGGTTGGCATTGGTTTGCTTGGCATCGGTCTTCTGGGCGCCGGGGTCCACATTGATCCGGCCACTGAAGGCCGAGGTGCTGAAATCCTGCAAAATCCCGCTGTAATATTGGTGGCTGTCGCAATGCTCGGCGCTGTGCCGTACCCGCATGGAAATGTCATGATGGCGGTGTTCGCTGGGCAGGTACAGTCCGTTCAGAATCATCACGCCCCCCGGCCCGGCCATGGTAGGGGTGACATTCATCCGCAACAACTGTCCGCCGATCATCAGGCTGTGGAACTGGTAATTACTGGCCCGCTGCATGAGGGTGTTGCGGTGTTGTACCGACAGACTGGCCATTCCGCTGGTGTCCAGATAATAGTGGTCCAGATTAGCATTCTCACCCACATACGCTTCCACACAGGTGCCATTATAATAGGCGACATCTTGCGGACCCTCGTGGCGTTCGTACACCGTCAGAGCGCTGGATTGCTCCGCCACAATCAAGATGCGCGGGAACACTGCCAGCGGCTGCGAGTTGGTCACCCGGTTGTAAATCGCCACCGGCCGGGACAATGTCACCCCCTTGGGGACATAAATCAGCAGTGTGTTTTCATGCCGCAATAAATTCAAGCTGGCAAAGGCATCGGTATTGGCGGGGAGTATCTTGGACCAGTGCTTGAGTGCGGCCGTTTGAATAGGAGCGGGGGCCTGCGCCAAACGCCCAATAAACACGCCTCCCGGCAGATGGGCCGTCGCAACTCCCATCAGGTCCAACCAACCATTGTTGATCAACACCTGATCCGCATCGAGGTCGGGCGTTATCGCCACATCCACCGCCGGTTTGGCCCCGGCCACAAAGGTCGCCGTACCCAACGGGGCATAGCGCGAATAACGCCACGCTTCTTCCTTGCCCGTGGGCATCCCCACGACGTGCATATGTTCTCTGGCCACTTCGAGCAACTGGTTTACGCCTGCCAGGGTGGTGGTCCATAACTGGGCCTGGGGCAGTGCGGCTATGTCGGCCAGTGGTATTTGGGTGGCTATCGCGGTATTCATGGAGTTCATCCTTGCGTCTTAGTGGGTGGCCAATTCGGTTTCCTGGAAATCCGCGTAGCCATGCGCTTCGAGTTCCAAGGCCAATTCCTTGCCCCCTGATTTCACGATCCGTCCGTCTTTGAGCACATGCACAAAATCCGGCACGATGTAGGTCAACAACCGTTGATAATGCGTAATCAGCAGGAACGACCGTTCCGCAGCGCGCATCACATTCACCCCATGGGCCACAATCTGCAGGGCATCAATATCCAGTCCTGAATCGGTTTCATCCAAGACGCAGAAGGACGGCTCCAACAAGGCCATCTGGAATACTTCGAAACGCTTCTTTTCCCCGCCGGAGAAGCCTTCGTTCACATTCCGCTTCAGGAAGTCTTCGCTGATGTTGACCACTTTGGCCTTCGCGCGGGCCAGTTTGATAAAGCTCAGCGCGTCGAGTTCCCCTTGGCCGCGCTGCTTGCGCACGGCGTTTACGGCGGTCTTCAGAAAAGCCGTATTGCTGACGCCGGGGATTTCCACCGGATATTGGAAGGCCAAAAACAAGCCCGCCCGGGCCCGTTCATCGGCTTCCAGTTCCAGCAGGTTCTGCCCCTGGAAAATGACTTCGCCAGCGGTGACTTCATACGCCTCATGCCCGGCCAGCACACTGGCCAGCGTGGATTTGCCCGAGCCGTTGGGGCCCATGATGGCATGGACTTCGCCGGGGTTGATCGTCAGATTCACACCTTTGAGAATCTCGCGTTCCGCGATCCGGGCATGCAGGTTTTTAATTTCAATCAAGGCCATGGTTCCAAACTCCTACAGGGTAAACAATTATGTCAATGACTTAACCCACGCTGCCTTCGAGACTGACACTAAGCAACTTCTGGGCTTCGATCGCAAATTCCATCGGCAGCGCTGCAAATACCTCTTTGCAGAACCCGTTGACGATCAGGTTAATCGCATCTTCCTGACTGATCCCGCGCTGCCGGAGGTAGAAAATCTGGTCCTCGCCAATCTTGGATGTTGAGGCCTCGTGTTCCACCTTGCTGCTGGGATTGCGCACATCAATGTACGGGAAGGTGTGGGCCCCGCACTTTTGGCCGATCAGCATCGAATCGCACTGGGTATAGTTGTGGGCGCCGGTCGCGCCGGGATTCACCCGCACCTGGCCGCGATAAATATTCTGTCCCTGGCCCGCCGAGATGCCCTTGGAGATAATCGTCGAACTGGTGTTCTTGCCGATATGGATCATCTTGCTGCCGGTGTCAGCCTGTTGGTGGCCGTTGGTCACCGCTACGGAATAAAACTCGCCCACCGAGTTGTCGCCGATCAGCAGGCAACTGGGATACTTCCAGGTGATGGCCGAGCCCGCTTCCATCTGCGTCCAACTGATGTGACTGTTGTGGCCCAGGCACTTGCCGCGTTTGGTCACAAAATTATAAATCCCGCCCTTGCCTTCGGCGTCGCCGGGGTACCAGTTTTGAATGGTGGAATATTTGATCGTCGCGTTATTCATGGCGACCAGTTCCACCACCGCCGCGTGCAGTTGGTTCTCATCGCGGGTGGGGGCGGTGCAGCCTTCCAGATAGCTGACATAGGCATCATCCTCGACGATGATCAGCGTGCGTTCAAATTGGCCGGTATTGCTGGCATTGATGCGGAAATAGGTGCTCAGTTCCATCGGGCAGCGCACGCCCTTGGGCACATACACAAACGACCCGTCGGTGAACACCGCCGCATTCAACGCGGCATAGAAATTATCCGTCACCGGCACCACCGAACCCAGATACTTCTTGATCAGCTCCGGATGGTTTTGAATCGCCTCGGTGATCGAACAGAAGATTACCCCGGCTTCCGCCAGCTTGGTTTTGAATGTGGTCACAATCGAAACACTGTCCAGCACCACATCCATCGCCACTTCGGCCACACCCGCCAGCTGCTTTTGCTCACTGAGCGGAATTCCCAGCTTGTTGTAGGTCTCCAATATCTTCGGGTCCACATCCGCCAGACTCTGAGGGCCTTCCTTGTGCTTTTTGGGCGCTGCATAATAACTGATGGCCTGAAAATCGATCGGCGGGAATTTCAAAAACGCCCAGCGTGGCTCCACCATGGTCAGCCAATGCCGATACGCCGCCAGCCGCCACTCCAGCATCCACTCCGGCTCGTTTTTCTTGGCTGAAATCAGGCGGATGACCGACTCCGACAGGCCGATGGGGGCCTGATCCATCTCGATATCCGAGCTGAAGCCGTATTTATAGCCCTGGGCGGCCAGTTCTTCGATGGTTTTGGTTGCAGTTGGCATTCACGTTCCTTTTGTCTCGCATCACCACGACACAATGAGTATAGGCGACATATAAATATAGTACCGAATAGGTGCGGTATCAAATCCACAGCCTGCGAAATCTAAAAAAACATGAGTTTATTGGGAAAAGCGATAAATTACAGGATGTCCACCAGCGGCACCGCCACCTGATTGAAGGCCTCCGGTGCCAAATCCACCGTCCCCCAACTGGTCGAACGCGCCCGCATGTGCTGGCGATATGCCCCCGCGTCCAGCGCATAACCCGCGTACCATTTATCGTTAAAGTGGAAAAGCTCTTTGGTCATCGCCTTGCGCGGATCACCCGGAAATTGATACATAAACACGAAATAGGCCTGAAACCCTGCCCCAAACAGTTCCTGCCAGTTCCGCAGGTCGTCAATATCCTCACGCGTGACCCAGTTGGGCAGAGCCCCCTTGGCCGACGCGGTGCGTCCCTTCACATCCACAATCAGATTGGCCGCATCCGTGCGATACACCACGAAATCAAAACTTTTGAGTTTGGCGCTTTGCAGTAATGTCCGCTTGGCCTCATTCACCGCCACATACGCGATCCCGCGCTGCCGGAGCCACCACTCGAAGGCAGCTTCGTAATGCGAGGTGCGTTTGGAGCGTGGACCCATCAGCGCCACCCCGGGTTCAGACGCGTTGCCGTAGAGCTAACAATTTCTGTTTGAGTTCGACCAGCGCGACTTCGCATTCTTCGCGGGTCTGCATGTTCTTGAGCTTAACCGCGCCCCGGGCGTATTCCTCCGGTGCCAGAATCACCGTCGCGCCGGCGCCACTCTGGGCGGCTTCCTGTAACAGTTTGCCGATATTCTTGGTGGACTTGTAACTGCTGCTCGCAGCCAGTCCGGGCTGCGTGATCGCTTTGGTTGTCGGATCAAATACCCCCAGGCGCAATTCGGCCAGCAGTTTCTGCAACGCCTCGGTGGTGTCCAGCGCGTTAACCACAAATACATCCGGCTTGGGAATCAGTCGCTCCGGCAACAGCTTCTTTTCTTCCAGCAACACCTGCAGCACCATATCGCCCATGCCAAAGCCAATCGCCGGCAAGGACGGCCCTCCGAACATCTCCACCAGCTTGTCATACCGTCCGCCGCCCGCGATGGCCCGCAGGGCGCCGGTGGTGTCGCCTACTTCAAACACAAAGCCCGTGTAATACGCCAAGCCGCGCACGATGGACGCATCATATTGCGCCCAGCCGGGGCCAAAGCCCATGACCGCCAGCGTGGATTCCACCGCGGCTCCCGCAGTGCGCACGGCGGAACAATATTCTTCCACCCCTTGTGCCCCGGGCAAGTCAGCCCAGAACGCCGGCGTCAGCGGGTTTTGCTGGCCCGCAAGTTTTTCAAAGAAACTCCGTTGGGCCGGTGCGATATTATTCTGCTGGTACAGTTCCGTGCGCTGGGCCGGGGCCAATTTGCCGATGCGGTCCAGTAAATAGAATCCGAACGCGAATTGGCTCTCGGTCAGCCCCGCCACGCGGAACAGGTGTTCCACCAGTTGCCGGTCGTTATAGCGCAGCACCACATCTTTTTCGCTCAGGCCAAATTCCCGCAGCACCGCCAGACACAGCGCTGCCGATTCGATGTCAAACTGCCGTCGGACTTCGGGGGTATCCCCGCCGAGGATGTCCACGTTGTATTGGATGAACTCGCGGCCGCGGCCCTTCTGGGGGGCTTCGCCACGATAGCAGCGGGGGATGCTGAACCATTTGATCGGCCGGGGCAGCGCATTGGCTTTGGCCGCCACCATTCGTGCCAGCGTCGGGGTAAATTCCGGCCGCAGGGCGAAATGATCGGTCTGGCCTTCCTTATCCGCACGTCCCTCAAAGTGAAAAAGCTGCGAGACAATTTCATCCCCGGACTTGATCTTATACAGGTCCAGATACTCAAATGTCGGCCCGTCCACCTCGACAAAACCATGCCGGATCGACACCTGCCGCCAGGTATCTTCGATATACCGGCGCACGGCCATGGCCTCGGGATAGAAATCACGTGTACCCTTGGGATTTTGCATTGGTGTACTCATAACCCGTCAGTTTAGGGGCGTTTGCCCCCAGCGCCAAGCGCCCGCCGGGTTGACTTGCACCCGCTAGGTCATTAGATTGCGCTTATTGCTTAACAAAGGTTTACCATGACCCGCTGCTTCCCGGCTGTAGTCCGTATGGTCCTGCTCCCCGCCTGCCTCCTGCTGGGTGCCTGCGGCAGGGGTTCGACACCCCCCAAAGCTTCCGACGCTGCCGACGCCATTCCGGTGGTTGGCATGACCCCCGCCGAAACGCGCCAGGTGGACCGCAGTATCCCCCTGACGGGCTCATTGGCCGGGCAGGAGGAAATCTCGCTCAGCAACCGTGTCACGGGCGTGGTCGAAAGTGTGCTCGTGGATGTCGGCGCGGTGGTGGTGCCCGATCAGCCGCTGGCGAATATTGATTCCCAGCGTTACGAACTGCTGGTCAAACAGGCGAAAGCCGCCCAGACCCAAACGCTTGCCCGGCTTGGCCTGACCGACATGCCCGAAGCTAATTTTGATATTGATTCCGTCGCCACCGTCAGCAAGGCCATGGCCGAACTGGCCAACGCCGAAGCCAAATACAACCGCGCCGTCGAACTCTACCGTCAGAAAATCATGACCGACTTCGAGTATGTGGATATCGTCTCCAGCTTTCAAGCGCGCAAAGATGCCCTGCGTGTGGCCCGCGACGAAGCCAAAGCCATCCTGCAGCAGGTGCGGCAGAATCAGGCACTGGTGGAGTTGCAGGATAAGGATCTGCGTGACTCGATTATCAAAGCCCCCAAAGCCCTCAGCATCACCGGCACCCCGATTGCCCGCTATGTTGTGGCCCAGCGCATGATCAGCCCCGGCGAATATCTCAAGGAAGGCGCCACCATGTTCCAACTGGTGGCCCAGGACACGCTGAAACTTCAGGCCCGCCTGCCCGAACGGTTTGTCACCCAGATCAAAAATGGCCAGACGGTCACCTTCAAAACCGCCGCCCAGCCTGATAAGGAATACACCGGTCTGGTCAGTCGCATCAATCCAACGGTGGACGCCCTCAGCCGCAGTTTTGAATTGGAAGCCACGGTTGACAATGCCGCCGGGCAACTGCGGGCGGGTAGTTTTGTGGAAGGCACCGTGATTACCGCCACCGGTGTACCCACGGTGTTTGTCCCCATGACCGCCGTGGTCAGCTATGCTGGCACCAGCAAAGTGTATGTCGCCGAACCGCAAGGCGCCGACGCCTGGACTGTGCGCATGCAGGATGTCACCTTGGGGGCCCGGCAGGGGACTTGGGTGGAAATTCTCGCCGGCGTGAAAGCCAAGGAATTGACCATTACCAGTGGCCAGGCCAAACTCAGCAACGGTAGCAAAGTCCGCGCCCCGAAAAAGCCGTCCGCCACCGCCCCGGCAACGCAGCCTTAAACCTGATGACTTAATTTGATCAGTTGTTCCAACACCTTGCGGGCTTGCCCGGAATCCAGCGCCTGGGTCGCCAACGTCAAACCCTCGGCGTAATCCTTGGCCACCTCGGCCACCCACAACGCGGCGGCCGCATTGGTAATGATCATCGCCCGTGGTACCCCGCTGGCCCCTGATAGCACCTGATAAATCAGCGCCGCCGATTGGCTGGGCGATTCCACCGTCAGACTCTGCAAATCCGTCGCCACATACGGCGCGGCGGGTTTCATTTCAAACTCCGTCACGTGCCCCTGATCCAGCATGGATACATGCGTCGGCCCGGTGATGGATACCTCGCACAGCCGGCCCATTTTCGGGTCCTGTCCGCTGATCACCCATGCCCGCACACTACCTGACTGGCGCAATACCTCGACCAGCAAACGGGCCACCTCGGGACTGCGCACACCCAGCAATTGTCGCTTGACCGCGCCGGGATTCACCAGCGGGCCGACCATATTGAAGATGGACGGGAAGCCCAGCGCCTGCCGGATGGGGGCCACATGTTTCATGCCGGGATGATGCCGGGGGGCAAAGGCAAAGCACAAGCCGATGTCGTTCAGACAGCGGGCCTCCTGCTCGGGGGTGGTATTGATGTTCACACCCAGCGCGGCCAGTGCATCAGACGAACCCGACCGGCTGGTCACCGCGCGGTTGCCGTGTTTGCACACCTTGGCGCCCGCCGCCGCCGCCACGATGGCCGAGGCGGTGGAGATATTCATCAGATTGGAATGCACCCCGCCAGTACCGCAGGTATCAATGGCTTTGTCATGCGGATGGGCAATCATGGTCGCGTGTTCGCGCATGATGCTGATGGCGCCGACCAATTCATCCACCGTGGGCAGCCGCTGGGCGTAGAACGTCAGGAACGCCGCCATCTGGGCGGGCTCCATTTCGCCGGTGAGAATCCGCGACATAAAGTCGCGCATCTGCGTCCGGCTCAGGGGTTGGCCCTGGGCCAACTGCCGGAGCGCCACATGCACATGATCGGGTGCTTGGGTCATGGTATTACTCGATTACACTCGCCCCCGCGCTGGCCACGGTGGCGAAAAGACTCGCTTCCAGACGCGTACGCAGGTTATATTCCCGCGCCACCACTTCGGCAATAGCCGCGCGGGCGCTCGTTTCCACCAGCGCCACAATGCAACCGCCAAAACCGCCGCCGGTCATACGGGCGCCATAGACGCCCTTTTGCCCCCGGCACAGTTCCACCAACAAATCCAATTCCTTGCACGATACCGAATAGTCATGTTGCAGCGATTCATGCGAGGCATACATCAACTTACCGCAAGTCGCGTGATCGCGCTGGCTCAACGCCGTGGCAAAGGCCGTGGTGCGGGCGATTTCGCTGATGACATGCTTGGCCCGTTTGTAATAGACCGGGTCCATGCCCAGCCGGGCGGATTCCAGTTGACTCAGCGTCACATCGCGCAGCGACTTGATGGCCGGGTATTTCTTTTTCAGCCAGGTCACGGCATTCTGACACTGGTTCCGCCGGGCGGCATATTCGCCCTGTACCAATTCATGTTTGACGTTGGAATTCACAATCAGAATCTGCACGCTGGGGTCATCCATCGGCACATGCGTGGTGCTTTGATCGCGGCAGTCCAGCAGCAGGGCATGGCCCGCCTGCCCCATGGCCGAAATGAATTGATCCATGATGCCGCAGGGCATGCCGGGATATTGATGTTCCGCCCATTGCGCTGCCAGCGCCAATTCCGTCAGCGGCAGGGTTTTCCCGTTGAGCTTCAGCAGCATCAGCCCCGTGGCCACCTCAAAGGACGCGGAACTCGACAGCCCGCCCCCCAGCGGCACATCCGAGGCCACCAGACAGTCGCAGCCCGTGGTCAGCAAGCCCTTCAGCCGCAGCGCCTCGGCCATGCCGCGCGGATACAGCGACCACTTGGGGCCGGTCTTGCTGACGGTCTGGTCGAGACTGAACTGGGTTTCTTCGTTGCTGACCAGCGAGAACATCCGCACCACGGCATCCGGCCGCGGCCGGGCCACGATATAGGTGGCACGTTCGATGGCCATGGGACAGACAAAGCCGTTGTTATAGTCGGTATGTTCACCGATCAGATTCACCCGCCCCGGGGCACGGACCACGGTTACGGGGCCGGTATTGCCATAGCGGGCGTGGAAGGTTGCTTTAAGCTGGGCCAGATCCATGCGGATAACTCCTGTATGGGGTAATAATGCCCGTATCCTAAGGGCTAGCCTACCCCTCTGGCAACGCTCCCGGCAGGCGGTCGGGGCCCCATCAGGCAATTTCCGCCGGCGTGGCGGTCTGGTAGCCGTAAATCTCGGCCAATTTGCGGGTAAAGGCCACGATATTGGGCGCGGTATGGTCGGCCCCACTGCGGGCAAACAGGTCCGGCATGACATTAACCCCCATCCCGCCCAGCCAGATCACGCCGGGGTATCCGCCCGCGCGCAGGTCCTGGATTACATGCCGGGCGGTGACGACATGCTTGGGCATGCCGCAGGAAATGGCCAGAATGGTCGGCTGGCGCTTGAGAATATCGGCTACCAGCACTTCCCGCGGCGGGGGTGGATAGGTATACGTGACATCCCAGCCGTCGCGGTCCAGCCAATGGCTGATCGCCACCAGCCCGATATGCTCGATATCGCCGGGCATAAAGGTGGCCAGCATACTCTTGCCCAGCCGGGGGCGACGCTGCATCCGGCCGCGGACCACATCCATCTGGGACCGCACACAGGCGATAGGGGCGACAATCTCCGCGGCGGCGAGCTTGCCCGCCAGCACCTGTTCGCCCAGAGCAAAAATCGCCGGCATCAGCGTATTCAGATACAACGCCTCGGGGCTGTGCGTGTGCAATAATTCTTCCACATAGGCCCCGCAGCGTTCATACTGGCCCGAACGCAGCATGGCCACCATCCGCAGAGACATTGGGCTAAAGGAACCTTCGGGCATAGGCCACCTCCTGAACTAAGCGTAGACGCTGAGGGGCGGTTTGCCAAGTCTGGCGGGGGGGAGAGGGGGGGGGCTGGTCATTCTTACCCTCCGCACGCCGTGCATCTTCCCGGTTTTCATATTCGACGAATGACTGAATGATTGACCAACGGCCCATATTTGCCGACAATAGCACCATTCGTGTGTAGGTGATAACAAGTCAACTTGGCTGAGGGAAGCATGGCACTACGTCACTATGGTCCCGGGATGGCTAGCGATGCGATTTTCTTTCGCTGCGGGTTTGACGGCAATGAGTCGGACAATGTCCTGGCACCGTATCGAACCTATGCCAAATTGGGTGTGCGGTTTACCTTTGCCATTAATACTTTTTACCCGGAGGTATTTGGGGGCCACTTTGAGAACCGAGCGTTGTATGAGTTGATTGCTGGTTCGTTGCGGTGTGTCGGATTGTCCCCCGTGCGGGAAGACTATTATTCTCCGTTGGCCGAGTGGACCGTGCCAGCGGAAGGGCTTGGTCAGATTTTAATGGACGAGAACTACGCTCTGGTGTATGACGACGGCTCCCAAGGTGGCATGCTTCTCGTCTGGTGCTACCACGCGGGCGGTGGGGGCACTTACTACGCGGATAAAGTCATCTTCGATTTCGTTCTCCCGCAACCAATGATGGATATTGTGGTTCGCGATGTTGAACAGAAATGCCGCGAAGTAAATGTACGGTTTAGTTGCTGTACGCCGGCAGCTGTTAAGCCGGTGGATGTTCAGCCTGAAATGGGTTGGCTCAAACGGCTGCTCGATGTATTTAAACCGTAATCGTACAGAGCGGTACGCGTGGGATTAATTGGTGCTCTTTCAGAGCACGGCGGGGGCGCGACGTTCCTACCCATGGCGTTGCCATGGGCTATATAAATACCGCCCCGTTGGGGCGAAGACGATACCAATGCTCCGGAAATACTGGATGAATCAAAAGAATTACTGAACATCCTGCGCTCCCACCGATAAAAACGGTGGGCTATTATCGGGGCGTCCCTACGGGACTCGGGCGGGGGGATAATCCCCTTCCCGCCATCCCTACCACATCCGGCCAAATTTGCTACAATGGGGCCTTAACTTTGTTATAGGAGTCGGTTTTATGCTCGATCATGCTGCTCTGGCGAAACGTGTTAAAGAAGCCTCGTATCTGGAAGGGGATTTTCTCCTGCGGTCAGGCAAGCGGTCCAAGTATTACATGGACAAGTATCTGTTTGAAACCCAGCCCGATATTCTCGCGGCGCTGGGCAGTCGCTTTGCCGCGCGGCGCGGGCCGGCGACGACCCTGATTGCCGGGGCGGAATTGGGCGGGGTGGCGCTGGCCGCCGCGGCCAGTCTGGCCAGCGGGTTGCCGTTTGTCATCGTCCGCAACAGCAAAAAAGACTATGGCACCAGCAAAATGATCGAAGGCAAGATCAGTGCCGGTGACCGCGTGCTGCTGGTGGAGGATATCGCCACCACCGGCGGACAGGTTTTGGAAGCGGCCAAGATTCTAACCGACGCTGGCGCAGTGGTCGAAAAGATCGTCGCCGTCATCGACCGGCTGGAAGGCGCCCGGGCCAATATCGAGGCCGCCGGGTACATCTTCGAAAGCATCCTGACCAAGACCGACCTGAATATCTAACCGGACCGCACCCCATGAAGTCGCTGGGCACCATATTGCTGGCAGAAGATGACCGTTCGGTCTTGCAGGCCATCGGCGATGCGCTGGAAGACTCGGGCTATCACGTCCTGCGTGCTGCCAATGGCGCCCAGGCGCTGCTGAAGCTGTCGGCGGATGTGGATGTGCTGATTACCGATCTCTGGATGCCCAATATGGACGGGCTGGCCCTGCTCGAACAGGTCAAAGCCCAGGAACCTCTCGTCGAGATCATCATGATCACCGGCAACGCCACCGTGGCGTCGGCGGTGGCCGCGATGAAGGCGGGGGCGTTTGATTATCTGACCAAGCCCTTTACCCCGCCGGAACTGCTGGAAGTGGTGGCCCGCGCGCTGGAACACCACCGCATGCGTGTGGATATGACCCAGTGGCGCGAGCAGAACAAGACCGAAAGCCAGATCGCCAACCTGATCGGTACGTCAGAATCCATGCTGCACATTTACGATACCATCCGCCGGGTGGCGGGGTTCAAGAGCACCGTGCTGGTCTCGGGCGAGTCGGGCACGGGCAAGGAAATGGTCGTCCGGGCCATCCATGAACTCTCGCCGCGCAAGGCCGGGCCGTTTATCCCCATCAACTGTGCCGCCGTCCCGGCGAGCCTGATGGAGTCGGAACTCTTTGGCCACGAACGCGGCGCCTTTACCGGCGCGGCCAGCAAGACGGTGGGCTATTTCGAGGCCGCCCACGGTGGGACGCTGTTCATTGACGAAGTGGGCGAATTGGAACTGGGCCTGCAGGCCAAATTGCTGCGTGTGCTGGAAACCGGCAAGATCACGCCGGTGGGCTCAACCCAGGAAAAAAGCGTGGATGTCCGCGTGCTGGCGGCGACCAATGCGGACTTGCAGCAGTGCGTGGACGCCAAACGCTTTAGGCCCGACCTGTATTACCGCTTGAACGTGGTACGGATTGATATTCCCCCGCTGCGCGAGCGCACCAGCGATATCCCCATGCTGGCCCAGTCGCTCTTGCAGAAGCTGTGTCAGGAACATGGCTTGGATCTGCCGGTCATCGAAGAAATCACCATGCAACGGTTGCAAACCTATGGCTGGCCCGGCAATGTGCGCGAGCTGCGCAACGTGCTGGAAAGCGTGCTGATTTTGAATTCGGGCAATACCATCACCGAGACCATGCTGCCCGAACACGTGCGCCGGGCCCAGGTGGACGACGCCATGCTGCCCGAACTGGATGTGGCCGAACGCGAGGCCATAGACAAAGCCATCAAGCAAGCCTCGGGCGACCGCACCCGGGCGGCGGTGCTGCTGGGGGTATCGGTGCGGACGTTGTACCGGAAGATGGCGCGGTATGGATTGCATTAAAAATTACGAATTACGAATTACAAATTACGAATTAATAAGAAAATAATAATAAACATTGGTTGGTCGGTTAGTTTCGCGGTTGGGGGCGCTTGCTTTATTGGGGTAAATCGTCATATTAGAGGGTTTGATTGTGGACTTGGATACGCTTTGGCGTATCGTTGCTTTAGGAGCTTTGATTATGGGTATGTTGACCGGCAAGAAGGCGTTTATTTTCGGCGTGCTGAACGAGTATTCCATCGGCTGGGCGATTGCCAAGTCGTTGCATGAACAGGGCTGTGAGTTGGCCTTCTCGCATCTGCCGGGCGAAAAGATCGAACGCCGCGTGGTCAAGGCCACCGAGCAGTTCAACCCCAAGTTTCTGGTCCCCTGCGATGTGAGTAAGGACGAGGATGTCGTGCAGGCGTTTGCCGTGGCCGCCGAAAAGTTCGGCACCTTTGATATTCTGGTCCATTCGCTGGCGTTTGCCCCGGCGGAAGCGTTGCACAACCCCTTCCTGCAGACCAGTCGCGAGGCCTGGAAGACAGCGCTGGATATCAGCGCCTATTCGCTGGTGGCGATGGCCCGCGCGGCCCTGCCGGTGATGAATCAGGACGGCACCATCATCACGATGAGCTATTTCGGGGCGGAAAAATATATCCCCATGTACAACGTCATGGCCGTGGCCAAGGCGGCGCTGGAATGCAGCGTGCGTTATCTGGCGGCGGAAATGGGCCGGGATGCCAAGCATATCCGGGTCAATGCCATCAGTGCCGGGGCCATCAAGACCATGGCGGCCCGCGGGATCGGCGAAATTGACAAGATGATGACCCACTACGTCGAAAAGGCCCCCTTGCCGTGGGATGCCGACAAAGCCGCGGAACACGTGGGTAAGACCGCCATCTGGCTGTGTTCCGATTTGTCCAGCGGTGTTACCGGCGAAACCGTCTATGTGGACGGTGGCTACAATATTGTGGGCTGGTAAAAAATCACCATCCTAAATAATTGGCCCAACTGGCTACCTACGATAAGGGTAGGAGGTGTCTTTTATGCTAGACACAGCACGCATTGAGCGTTTTGAAAAGATGATCGCGGTTGACCCCGACAACGAGTTGGCTTACTTCTCGCTGGCGCGGGCCTATATGGATGGCGGCGCCAACAAGGAAGCCATTGCCCCGCTGATGAAGGTGATCCAGTTGAAGCCCGACTTCAGCAAGGCCTATGCCCTGCTGGCGGCGGCGCAAAAGGAAGTGGGGGACCGTGAAGGCGCCCTGCTGATTTTGGCCAAAGGCTACAAAGTCGCCAATGACATGGGCGACCTGATGCCCCGGAACGAGATGGCGGCCTTGATCAAAGACCTGGGCGGCGAGATTCCCAGCACCGAAGTGCAGGAATTAACCCCCGATCAGGTGGCCGCCGGGATGATCCAGTGTGTGCGCTGCGGCAAGATCGAGCCCAAGCTGGCGGAGCGGCCGTTTTCGGGTCCGCTGGGCGAACAGATTCACGCCTCGGTGGGCACGCACTGTTGGAAGCTGTGGATTGGTCAGGGCACGAAGATCATCAACGAATTGCGGTTGAATCTGACCGAGCCTACCGCACAGGACGTGTACGACATGCACATGAAAGAATTTTTGAATATCCGTTGATTTCACAGGACGTGTGCCGGCAGTGCCGGTGCCAGCAAGAGGTGACCGTATGGAAGCACAGTTATTGACCCGCGAAGAAAAAGACAAATTGGAAGCCGATCTCAAGCGCATGATCAACACGCGCCCGGAGATCGCCCAACGCATCGCCGAAGCGCGGGAAAAGGGTGATTTACGCGAAAACGCGGATTATCATGCCGCGCGGGAAGAATTGGCCATGCTGGAGGCCAATATCAAGGCCCTGCAAAACAAGCTGCGCAATGTTTCGGTGGTGGACCCCAACGAAATCCCCGCCGACATGGTGTTTCTGGGCTCGACGGTGAAGTGCAAAGATGTCAATAACGGCGGTTTCGAGACGTTCCGGATTGTCGGCGAAGTGCAAAAAGGCGCTTTCGATGATGATTCCGATGTGATGGTGGTCTCGGCCAGCAGTCCGTTGGGCGAAGCCCTGATCCGTGCCCGGGTGGGCGAGGAAGTACGGGTCAAAGCGCCCCGGGGCGAATTACGCTATCAGGTATTGGAACTGTTATAATTGGCCCGTGAGGCCAGGTATGGATCAAGCACAGCAATTTTCAGCCGACCCGGTCGGTACGGAAGATATTGGCGCTGGGGATGCCGCTGCGCCGGGTGAGTTGGGGGTGGTGGCCGCACCGGAACCAGTGAGTGCACTGATCCCCGAGGAATTACTCGCAGTCGTCCCGGCCCCGGTGGATGATGCCCTGCCCGCGTTGATGGCGGCGCTGGCCAACCAAAAACGTGTCATCGTGCGTTATGTGGGGGTCCCGATTGCGGCGCTGGTGGCGGTGCTCGGGGCGGTGGGGATTCATGCGGTTTGCGGGGTGTTATTGCTCTTGGCCATGGGGTGGCAGTGGGGCACGGACCCGCGCAGTGTTTTAACCAAAATATATTCGACCAGTTACAACGCCGGCTCGGGCGGCAACCCGAAATTGGGCGATGGCAAGCCGATGTTCAGCGGTCCACTGGTGCTCGATTATCCGGGAGAGCCCACACGCGGGCCGGAGTTGAATTTTCGCGCCCCGCCGGTACTTACCCCGCTACTACCGGCGGACACCGCGCAGGATTATCAGGCCATGGAGCGCCTGGCACTCAACCAATTAAAGCCGCCCGAGTTGCCCCCCGATGTGATTATAAATGGCGGGCCGCTGCCGGAGCGCCGGCCGACCGTGGCGCGGACCACCGCGCCGCAATTAGTCTTGATCGAGCCACCGCCGCAGAACCCGGTACCAAGTAACGCCGTGGCCAGCGGCGTCACCAAGCCACCCACGGGGAATACCCCCGGCGGGCGCGGGCCGGGCATCATGAGCGGCAGTGAAGATGGCGTGGGCGAGGAGCCGGTCTACGAAATTATGCGCGGCGGCAAGGGTGGTTCGGGCAAAGGCACCGGCGTGGGCGAGGATCGCGGCCCTTCGGGGGCGAACAGTGATTCACCCCAGTTACTGAGCCGGCCCAATCTGGAAATCCCCCAGGAAGTGAAATTGCAACGCCCCAAGGGCAAGGTGGTCTTTGAAGTGACGGTGACTGCCGATGGTACCTTGGAGGATGTGCGTATGTTAGAATCCTCGGGCCTTGCCCTGTTTGATGAAGCGGTCCGCAAAGTGGTGGTGGCCGCGCGGTTTCGGCCGGCGTATCGTCAGGGCGTGCCGGTGAGTATGAAAACGACTTTGGCCTTTTCGGTGGGAGCGACATGATGCCCGCAAGCGTAAGCGAACGACTGACCGCCGTGCAGGCGCGGATTGCCCGGGCCTGCCAAGCTGCCGGACGGTCGCCCGAAGAGGTGACTTTGGTGGCGGTGACCAAATATGCCACCGTGGAACAGGTGGATGCGCTCTTGGCAACGGGGCACCGGGATTTGGGCGAAAGCCGGGTCCAGCAATTGGAAGCCCGGGCCCAGCAGTGGGCACAGGTTGCGAATATCCGCTGGCATATGATCGGCCATCTGCAACGCAACAAGGCCAAAGCAGCCCTGCAGACATCACACCTGATTCACAGTGTGGACACCCTGCGGCTGGCGGAGGAATTACAGGAATTGGCGGTTCAAACCGATCGCGATGTGCCGATTCTGCTGGAGGTGAATTGCAGTCTGGAACCGCAAAAGCAGGGGGTGGCCTATGGCGCGGCCCTGCATCTGGCGGAGCAGATCGGCTCGATGAGTTGCCTGCGGTTGGCGGGGCTGATGACCATGGCTCCGTTGACCGAGGATACCGCCGTCATCCGGCAAAGTTTCAGCCGCCTGCGTGAGTTATTTCAGGAATTACGCCAGCGCGGCATCGGCGGGGCGGATTTGCGGCATCTGAGCATGGGCATGACCCACGATTTCGAGCTGGCCATCGCCGAAGGGGCCACCATGGTACGGATCGGGTCGGCGTTATTCGGGGCGGAAGCTTGACGGATTTTCACCCTCGCGAACTCTTTACAAGCAGGTAAAGCGTGGTATACTAATCGTCGTTATCGCGGGCGTAGCTCAGTGGTAGAGCGTCACGTTGCCAACGTGAATGTCGAGGGTTCAAATCCCTTCGCCCGCTGTGAAAAGGCCACCTTTCGGGGTGGCTTTTCTCGTTTTTGCCGCGAATTTTCCGTCCGGTTTTCCCTGTCCAGTTGAGATTCCGCCCCGTATGTCTACACTTGCTGCATTAGGAAACTCAACGCTATGCGCTCACGTTCATTATTGACCCTGTTTCTGATCGTCTTTGTGGATCTGGTCGGATTCGGTATTGTCCTGCCCAATTTGGCCCTGTACGGGCAGGAATTCGGGATTACCAGCCTGTTTACGCTGGTGCTGCTGGGGGCGGTTTATTCGCTCTGCCAGTTCGTGTTCTCGCCTTTGCTGGGGGCCTGGTCGGACCGGCTGGGCCGGCGGCCCATTTTAATATTTTCACAGGTGGGGACCGTGCTGGGGTTTGCCCTGATGTATGTGGCCCATTGGTATACCGGGGATTACCGGGTCTGGGGGATTGGGCTGCTGTTCGCGGCGCGGATATTGGACGGGCTTAGTGGCGGGAATATCTCGGTGGCGAGTGCGTACATTGCCGATATCACCACGCCCGAAAACCGGGCCAAGGGGATGGGCGTGATTGGGGCGGCGTTTGGGCTGGGCTTTATCTTCGGGCCAGCGATTGGGGCGTTTACGGCCACCCATTGGGGGCTGGCGATGGTGCCGCTGGTGGGGGGTGGGTTCTCGGCGCTGGCGCTGACGCTGACGTGTTTGTTTCTGGCCGAGTCACGCCCGGCGGAAGCCCGCGTGGTGCGCGGGTTGTGGATTCATCATTTCAGTTTTGTCCGCAGCCACACCGCCCTCCGGCGGCTGGTGGTGGTGGGGTTCATTCAGGTATTTGCGTTCGCGGGCATGGAGCAGACCTATAGCCTGCTGGTGCAGGAGCGGTACTATCCCACGACTATCGCGCAACAACTTTTGCATGGGCGGACTGTGCTGGAAAGTGCGGCGCGCACCAGCGGGTATCTGTTCGCCATTATGGGCGTGACAATGGCGATAATGCAGGGTGGATTGGTGGGTCGGCTGGTGAAAATGAGTGGCGAACTGGCGTTGATACTATTGGGTGGCGCGATTATCACTGCGGGGTTGCTGGCCTTGTCGGTGGTCACATCATGGAGCGGGTTTGTGGCCGCATCGGTGGCGCTGGCGGTGGGCAGTGCGCTGTGGTCGCCGTGTTTGAACGCGCTATTGAGCCGTCATGCCGGGCCGGAGCAGCAGGGGGCGGTGATGGGGGTTTATCAGGGGTTTGCCAGTCTGGCGCGGGCACTGGGGCCGCTGTTTGCGGGCTTGGTGGCCACGCAGATCAGTCTGTCGTGGAGTTATGCGGTGATTGGTTTGATCGTGCTGCTGAGTGTGGGGCTGGTTATGCTGTGGCGTCCGACGCTGGCGCTATCCCCAAGCGCGGACCCGCCAGCCGGCAAATGAGCTTGGCCACCAAATAGCCCAGCAATGCCCCCATTAACACATCGGAATAGAAATGGGCCTGCATCATGACCCGCGACCACGCGCACATCACGGCCAGGGGGACCACCAGCCACGCGGACTTGGGATTCAGATAGATCAGCACCGCGGCCAAAGCGAAAGCGAGTGTAGCATGGCCCGAGGGGAAGGCGAGATCACCGCCCTGATGAAAGCCACGGAACCATTCCCAGTAATTATCCCCGCCGTTGCGTGCGCCGTCGAAGAATTGGCCCTCCGGGCGTAGGCGCCCGGTAACCCGGCGGGTGAGTTCGCCCAGTAATCCCGGCCCGGCGGTGGCCAGTGCTAGCAAGACCGCAGCACGCCAGCGATAGCGGGTATAGATGACCAATGCCGCACCGATCAGAACCAGCGTCAACGGTTCCGCCCAGGTGCGAAAGATCAGAATAGTGCGTTCGTATTTTTGGTAAAACTGTGATTGCTTCGGGGGCGTAATGCGGTAATACCACGGTGCGTCGGGATGCTGGGCCGGGTCTACGGCAACACTTTGCCAGCTATAACTTTTGTTATCACCCATGAACCAGCGGGTCGCCCGCCAGGCTTCGCTATCGAGGTGGGCATGATTCCAGAGCAGTACGGCAATCGCCAATACCGCCAAGGCGCTAAAGATGCCCAGCAGGGGGGTAAAAAAAACAGGGGACGTGCGGGCTAAAGCAAGTTCGGTCTGCTTAGTCATCGCACGTCCCCCGAGTGATTCAAGAGGCAGTTAATCAGGCCTGAGCGCTGGGGGCTTCCGCAGCGGCTTCGGGCTTGGCGGCATCATTTTCAAACTGGGCGGTCGTGGTGCGACGCCGACGGGGCTTCTGCTGCCGCTGGTCGCCATCTTTCGACGCCTGGGGTTCATCACGTTGCGAACGGCTGGCTTTGGCTTCCACCAGCGTGCTGGTGATTTCCTTCAGCATCAGATCCAGTGCCCGCATGGCATCATCATTGGCCGGGATGGCGATATCCACCATATCCGGATCGGAATCGGTATCGATGATACCGATCACGGGGATGCCCAGCGTGCGGGCTTCGCGGACGGCGATGGCTTCGCGCTTGACGTCAATGACCAGCACGGCGCCGGGCAGACGGTTCATGGTGCGGACGCCCGACAAGTTGCGCAGAATCTTGCGATATTCGCGCTTCAGGCTGGATTCCATTTTCTTGGAGAATTTCTTACTCACATCGGGGGCCTGCAGGGTGGCTTCCAACTCTTCCAAACGCTGCAAACGGCTGCGGATGGTGCTGTAGTTGGTGAGCATACCGCCCAACCAACGTTCCGCGACGAAGGGCATGCCAGTGGCCTTGCCGATTTCTTCCACCACGGTGCGGGCCTGACGCTTGGTGCCCACGAGCAGCACATCTTTGCCACCCAGGACGATCTGGTTGAGGAACTTCTTGGCGACCAGCACACCCTTGAGGGTCTGGCGGACGTCAATGATGTGGATGAGGTTGCGTTTGCCGTAGATGAAGGGCTTCATCTTGGGGTTCCAACGGCTGCAGCGGTGGCCGAAGTGAACGCCGGCTTCGATGATCTCTTTGACAAATTCCGGATTCGCCATGAAATGGCTCCTATAACAAGCAGCGATCCCAAACCCGGGCCGGGGCCGACACGCCTGGTGTCGCAGGGTTGTGCATCGCTTCGGCCCGATTAACGCCACTACCCTGAGGGTAACGACTACGGGCAGAACAAAAACGCCACCGATTCGCAATGACATACGCTATGTCATCGAGGGGGCAACCCGACCGAATTCGGCAATATACCCCGTGGGGCAGGTTTTGGCAAATGCTAAGTTACGCAAAGAGGTGTACTTAGAGGAGATTATACCAGCTAAAATTCTGGATCAGGCCGGGGCGTGACGTTTAACCCTACCTTCTGGTCCTTTATCAGTGGCAAGTTTGGGTCCCATAGCTTAGATTATTGGGCCAACCGACTCGTTCTGGCGCAAGTGATGCCAGAATGCTGCCGGCGTATCTTTTCAGGAACATAAACACATGCAGCCGACCTCGTACGGTAATTTTTCGCCCGATGGCAAGGAATTCGTCTTAACCAATCCCTTGCTGCAACGGCCGTGGATGAACATTCTGTCGAATGGTAACTGGTGTTATGTGGCCAGCCATCTCGGCGGCGGTTATTCGTTCCGGGGTAACCCGACGGTGGAACGCATCACGCGTTGGCACATTGACGGAGTGCCGCGCGATACCGTGGGCAAGTTTGTGTATCTGCGCGATGAAGAATCGGGCGCGTGGTGGACTGGCAACGGTTACCCGCCGACCAAGAAACTGGACCGCTGGGACTGCCATATCGGTCTGGGCTATAACCGCATCACCGCGGAACAGGAAGGCATCGCCAGCGAGATTCTGTATTTCACCCCCATGCCCGATGCCGTCAAGGCCACCGGCGATGATGTGGGCGATCCCTGCGAACTGTGGAAAGTGAAACTGACCAACAAGTCCGATCGCAAGCGCGTGATCTCGGCGACGAATTACTGCGAAGTGGCGATTGGCAACTGGTTTGAAGATACCTCGTGGCGCGAATTCTACCTTCTCTTCAACCGGCAGAACTTCAAGAACGGCGTGCTCTACACCCGCGCCACCCAGTGGGTGAAGTATATCGGCGGTTGGCAGGCAGCCAATTCCAACGCCAACAACATTCCCTACGACAAGGCTGTCTTTACCGCCAGTTCCGCCCCGGTGGTGGGTTATGAAGGCGACCGGCACGAGTTCATCGGCTTCTACCGCGATCTGGCCAATCCCCAGGTCATGGACAGCGGCAAGCTGCGCGATGTGGCGGCGATTGGCCGCGATGCGTGTCATGCCCTGCAACACCGCTTTGAACTGCAACCCGGCGAGAGCGTGGAATATGTGATTGTTCTGGGCACCGTGCCCAGCGACAAGGATGCCAGCAAACTGATGAAGAAATACGGCACGCCGGCGCTGGCCGATGCGGCCTTTGCCAACAATCAGGCCTACTGGACCCGCGTGGTCTCCACGCCCACCATCGAAACGCCCGATGGCGATCTGAACAACATCGTCAATTATTGGTTCAAGTATCAGGGCTCGAATCTGAGCTGGTGGAACCGCAACACCGGTTACTGCTATTTCGGCATTTACAACTTCGGCATCCGCGATGCCTGTCAGGACGCCGTGTCGCGTCTGCCGCAGGACCCCGCGTGGGTGCGCGAACATCTGGTGAAGCGCATCTTCATCTGGCAGTTCGAGCAGGGCGACTGGGCCCACGGCGGGAACTTTGTGTCGTACATCGGCACGCGGACGTTCCATTCCGACGACCCGATCAATCCGCTGTTCATTCTCTCGCGTTATGTCCGCGAAACCGGTGACTTCTCGATCCTCAAGGAAATCACTCCTTACCTTCAGCCGCAGGGTGGCGCCAGCAAGAAGAAAGCCAGTATCTATGCCCACGTCATGCAGGGTCTGGACTTCTTCTTCAAGCACTTCTCCAAGCGTGGTCTGCCGTTGATTCTCAAGGCCGACTGGAACGATGCGCTGGATCAGGTGGGCAACGCTCACAAGGGTGATTCGACCATGCTGGCGGCCTGGGCGGTGTATTGCATCCGCGAGTTCCTGCCGTGTATGGAGTTCATGAAGGACAAGAAAGCCGTCAAGCTCTATACCGCACGGATCAAGAAGCTGACCGACACGATCAACAAGATCGCCTGGGCGGGCCAGTGGTACCAGCGTTCGATGCACGACAGCGGCTGGGAAATGGGCGTCAAGACCAATAAGTACGCCAAGATCTGGAGCGATCCCAACAGCTTCTGTATTGTCGCGGGCATTGCCGATAAGAAACGCACGGCCAGCATCCTCAAGTCGTTCGACAAATATCTCGATGACCCGATCGGCACCTATCCGTTCTATCCGCCGTACATGCAGCCCGAACCGCGGGCCGGCATCATCAGCCGCTTTGCCCCGGGCACCAAGGAAAACGGTTCGATCTTCGGGCATTGCTCACGTTGGCGCATCTGGGCCGAGTTGGCCGCAGGGCGTGGTGACAAGGGGTACGAAATCCTGCACAAGATGCTGCCCCCGACCCGGCACGAGGCCGATCCCGATCTGTATCGCATCGAGCCCTATGCCGCGTGCCAGTTCATCAACGCCAAGGAATCCGACCGTTACGGCGAAGGCTCGCACAGTTGGGCCACCGGCACGGCGTGCTGGACGCTGATTGTGGTTTGGGAAGGTATGTTGGGCGTGAAGCCGGAACTCGACGGCCTGTTCATTGACCCGTGCCTGCCCAGCGACTGGACGTGGGCCAAGATGACCCGCAACTATCGCGGCGCCACGTATGCGATCAGCATTCAGAAGCCCAAGGGCATCCAAAAGGGCAAGGTCGCCATTACGATGGATGGCAAGCCGATTGTCGGCCAGACGGTTCCCGCCATCGGTGATGGCAAGGAACATGATGTGGTCGTGACGATCAGCTAAAGTTGCAGAATATTACTTAAATACACCAGCCCCCGGCCCATAAAGCTGGGGGCTTTTCTTTGGTTCATCTGGTATTTCCGGGGAACGGGGATGGTATGCGCCCCAAGTCTGGGTAGTTTCATCTTAATGCCGGAGGCATTACAGCTGGTAGCCGGTGGTTGGAGCGCAGCGCAATCCACCGGTAACGGTGCGGAATATCTCCACCATCCCGGCAGGGATGGCAGCAGATATGTGACTACGCCCACTCCCAACGAAATAGCTTGTCATCCGTCAATAATTGCTGGCACCCCTGCCGGGGTGCCCATAGCGCATCGTTCTGATCCGGTGGTTTCCACTTCGTTGCAACCACCGGCTACCCGCTATCATGCCTCCGGCATGAAAACCCGAACCACCTTGCTGCGGTTCTGCCCCTATCAAACATTCCCCGGCGATACCGGATGAGCCAAAGAAAAAGCCGCAGGGATGAACCTGCGGCTTTGTGGGATTTATGACGGAATCGGAACGGCGTTACCGCTTGATCGTGGCCAGAGTGATTTCCGCATCGGCGGGGTCATTCAACCGGGCCACGCCTTCGGCGATGGCGGCGTTGCGGACGGCTTCGGCCACGGCCGGGGCCACGCGGCGGTCAAACGGCGACGGGATGATGTAGTTGGCCCGGGCTTCGCTGCCGACGAGGTTGGCGATGGCCAGTGCGGCGGCCACTTTCATGCCTTCGGTGATCTTGGTGGCATGCACATCCAGTGCCCCGCGGAACAGGCCGGGGAAGGCCAGCACGTTGTTGATCTGGTTGGGGTAGTCGCTGCGGCCGGTGGCCATGATGGCCACATGCGGGGCGGCTTCTTCGGGCATGATTTCCGGGACCGGGTTGCTCATGGCGAACACGATCGGGTTCTTGGCCATGTTTTCCACATCCAGCACCGTGATCTGGCCGGGCTTGGACAGACCCACAAACACATCGGCGCCCTTGATCACATCATGGATGGTGCCTTTGCGGTTCTCGGGATTGGTGTGGTCGGCGTACCACTGTTTGACGGGGTTCATATTCTCGGTGCGGCCCTTGTAGATGGCGCCGGAGGTATCCACGCCAACAACATTCTTGGCCCCGGCATTCATGAAGATCTTGCTGCAGGCCACGCCGGCGGCGCCGACGCCGCAGACCACGATGCAGATTTCGTCCATCTTCTTGCCGACGATCTTGAGCGCGTTGATGAGGGCCGCCAACGCGACAATGGCCGTGCCATGCTGGTCATCGTGGAAGATGGGCATATCGAGTTCGGCTTTGAGGCGTTCTTCAATTTCGAAGCAACGCGGAGCCGAGATGTCTTCCAGATTCACGCCGCCAAAAGTGGGGGCGAGGAGCTTGACCAGTTTGATGATTTCTTCGACATCCTTGGTGGCGATACAGATCGGGAACGCGTCCACGCCGCCGAATTCCTTGAACAGTTGGGCCTTGCCTTCCATGACAGGCATGGCGGCTTCGGGGCCGATATCGCCCAGACCCAGCACGGCAGTGCCGTCGGAGACGACCGCGACGGTGTTGCGTTTGATGGTCAGACGCTGGGCCATGTGTTTGTCATCGGCGATGGCCATACACACGCGGGCCACGCCCGGGGTATAGGCCATGGACAGTTCCGCCGGCCCCGTCAGCGGGGTTTTGCCCACGACGCTGAGTTTGCCCCCGTTGTGCAGGTCAAAGGTGCGGTCATGGATGGAGATAATTTTGATTTCCGGAATCCGGCACACGGCTGCGGCGATTTCCTGTTCGTGCTTGAGATCGCGGCCATAGGCCGTGATTTCGCGCACCAGTTCATCGCGGGTTTCCGACAGAATGGTGACACTGTTCAGGTCTCCGCCCACGCTGGCGATAGCGCCGGCGATCTTGGCGAAATTACCCGCCCGATTGGGAATGCGGACGGTGATTTTGAGACTGTACGCGGCTGACGGCATGATGGCCATGAAAGAGATTCCTTTAACACAGAGCACAGGTGCGAGCAGAGTTCCCGGACCGCACAAACGGGGTTGCCTGATTAGAGATGAGAACGGCAACAAATTCTTCCTCAGTATGCACTGTATAAGGGTAAAACGTCGGTCTGTAAAGTGTAATGGATAGATATATCCACAATTTGTATTTGGATGATTTTGGTGCGGATTTGGGCGATGATTGGAGCGTGGTGGGAGACGGTTAATCTCCCCATCAGCGGTATGTTTGGTATGCAAACATTGCATCCGCAACATTTGGGGCTGGCTGCAACAAAAAAGGCACCACACTTCGTGTGATGCCTTGGAGTGAATTACTTGGTGTGAGGGTTTACTTGCTCTTACGCCGACGCAGCAGCAAACCCGCAGCTCCCAGACCCAGCAAACTCAGGCTGCCGGGTTCTGGAATATAGGTGTAAACAATTTGAATATAACCGGCTGCTTCAGATGCGCCACCAGACGTCCACAGATTACCGCTACCGCTGAAATTTTCCTGCTGCGAGGTGATGAAGGTGATATCAAAAGTTGCATTCAAGGGGTCCAGATCCCACATGTAGTCGCTCTGATATCGTGCTTGTACCGGCCCACGGGTCATTTCATTACGGTTGGCGTAGGTGGGGCCAACCAGCGAATCCCAATCGGACGCCAGGGTTTGGTTATACTGACCGACCATATCCCCGGAATTGGGCTGCAGATTGAAAGTTTTGGTCATGATCAAATTCAGGTTGGTCATATCCAATAACGTGAGTCCACTGGACACTATGGGGTTCAGACGCGGAGCGCTGCTGGAGATATTCGCCGTCACGCCTTTGTTGGCAAGACCCGTTTTTAATGTGGTGTCATCGTTGTCCACAGCGAAAAAGCCCGACCACTGCTGGAGGTTGGTTTCAATGGTGACCGATTGCAACGTCTGCAAACCGCTGGAGTTATCGAAATACTGGAAGGTACCGGTAGCGATCTGGTTGGGAAAATGATTGCCAACTTCAAAACGTTGCACGATGGCACTGCCCTGCACCGAGGCCACGACCATGGCCAGCACGAATCCCAAACCCGCATGTAATACTGTCATATAACTGCTCCAAAATACGACACAACAATCTTGATTGACGTCAACAACCGTCTAATCGGAGATCACAACGACCATCAAATATAGCACGGAATGTAGACCAGTCAACGACAAAGTGTAGAAAATATCCTGTTGCAGCAATAATCACGACAAAATATATAATGGTCGCATTATCAGTAGTTGCTATCGTTGAGCATATGTGGAGCAATTTTATCAAGCCAGCATCCCACTTCGTATGTAGTGGGATTTTTACCGTCTTACCTTGATTGTCAGCACATCCAGTCTCAAGGATGGCGTATTCGCAAGGTTTTGGCACTATAAATACGTATATATGAATGTAATATTCAGGGCTACGGCGGAATTGGTCTGAAGGGAAATCAGAGTTAACCCAAATTGAGCCATTGTCGCCACTGTGGGACTGTGACTTCTGAGAGGCTATTGACTACCAGAGGGGTCAGATTGCGCAATTTATGCAGGGGCAGACTGGTGCCCACCGCGAGGACCTGCAATCCTGAGCTGCGTGCGGCAGTGATGCCGCCGAGGGAGTCTTCGATGGCCAGTGATTGGGCGCGGTTCAGGGCACTGCCATGCAGGGCGTTGAGTTGATCGAATGCCCGGGTGTAGCCTTCGGGGGCGGGTTTGCTCTGCTGGACATCCTCGATGGCGACGATGACCGAGAAATGCTGCGCCAGTTTGAACGCCGTGAGCAAATGCAAAATTTCCACCCGGCGGGCGCCACTGCAGATCGCCAGGGGAACCTGGACCGAGGTCAGATAGGCGAGTGTTTCGCGCACCCCGGCCAGCGGTTGGACAAACTGGCCGATGCCTTGCGTGAATAATTGGTCCTTGTGGGCGCTCAGACTGGCCAGTAGCGCCTCTTCATAACTGCGCCCATGGTCACGCAGCATGTGCAGGAAACCATCGTGGTTGCCGTAGACAATGTAGTTGCCGAAATAGGCCTCGGCACTGATCCGCAGTGGCCCGCCGATGCGGGCGCTCATATTGGCGAACGTGGCGTTATAAGCTTGTAAATGCAGGGCTTCGGTATCGGCGATGACGCCGTCAAAATCAAATACGACACAACTTTTGGACATGGATTACTCCGCTCATGGCAATCGTACCGCGGCTATATTAGCAGACGTCATCATCATTGCCTAGGGGTAACATTAAGCAAAAATAAAGTTTACCGCTGCAGGGTTTTCTGGATGCCCGGGACCACAAACAGTTGGGCCACCGCGTCCCAGCTCATGTGGCTGCCCAGGTGGTGGGCCTGCTTCAGCAGGCTGGCATAGTCTGCTTCATTTTTAGGCAGACGGGCAAATAATTCCGCCGCAATTTCCACCGCACAGGTCGCTTCGATGGCCTCACGCTGCTCACGGGTCATTTTCAGCAGACTCGCCAGATCACGCGGGGTCCCGGCCGGTAATTGGGTGTAATCTACTTCCAGCGCATTGCGCACCGGCTGATTGCCCGCGGCCAACCGCACAAAGCCTGCACAACCGCAAATCTCGGTATACACACAAATGCCCCCAAAGCCGATGGGCTCGACCTGGGCAATGCCAAAGGGCTCATAAATCGACTGGCCGAATTCCACATCGGAACCATGCCGGATATCGGCAAATTCGACCTCGGCGGGCATCCGCGAACCGCAGGCCGCACGGTTGAAGCCGAATTGATTGATATAGATAACCTTGGCATTGCGGCTGAGGACGTTGGCATATTGAACCCCGGCATAGAAGCCGGCTTCGCCCCCGGTCAGGTCGGGATAACCCTCGCGATGGGCCACGGGCCAATGGTGCCATTTTTCCATATGCTGGACATCTTTTTCACTGCGTTTGCCCGGCTCGGTGGACAGCACCAGCAACACCGCCGTCTGACCGGATTTCTGCAGGTGCTTGTCGAGCTCCGCCATGACCAGATTATCGCGCCACAGTCCCTTGCTGGGGACCATGCGGGTGACATGGGTCAGGATGTAATCGGGGGTGTAGCCCAGCAGGTTGTGGCAATAGCGCTGCAGCCGGGCCTTGCTGGCCATTTTTTCCGCCAGTGTGATGGGCACGAACGGCACGCCGTTGTAAGCGATATCAATCGAGACATCATCGAACGCGTCATTGAGAAACTGCAGCTCGCGTTTGACGTAGTCGCCCACGGCAAAGATGTTGTCGCACAGCCGGGCAGCTTTAACCAGCGGGTGTTTGTAGTAGTCCGAGGGATCACCAAAGACGGCATCCACGTATAGTTTCTGGGCTTCGGCGCTGCGCAGGGCGTTATAAAACATGGTGTCATGGCCGGGCTGTTCTTCGACAATCCGGCGGATGGGAGCCACTTCATGGGCATAGAAGATGGTGCGATAACGCTCGGGATTCGCGGCAATGGCGGCCAGCGCGGTGGGCATCCCCATATACTCGTGGGCCATGATGACAATCGGATCGGCGGGATTGGCGGTCAGGGCTTCCACCGCCGCCAGCGTCGGCCAGGCGATACGGCAGTACTGTTCGTAATCCCAGATGTGTTCGTAACGCATGGATTCAATGCCGAAACGGCTGAACAACATGGCTTTGAATTCATTGATCTTGACGGGGTTATAGGTGTTGACCGCCAGCAGCAGGATTTCCGGCGTGGCTGTAATGCCGGAAACCGGGTCGGTCACCGTGCGCCGTCCATAGACCAGACCACAGCCAAACTCGCGTTCAATTTCGGCGAAGCGCGCCGATAGGGCGTGTTTGCGGATGCCTTCGGGACCACTATAGAGCACTTCCCCGCCGGGGCCCATCAGTTCGGCTACGGGCTTGCCCACCTCCCACAACGGGCCCACCAGAATGTTGCGGGCAAAGGTGTGCTGGTAAGTGCGCGAGGTCAGTAAGCCATCCAAAACCGCACCGATGCCGCCGATCTTGATCAGCGCTTCGTGGGTGACATGTACAATCGTGGGCATCAGCAACTCCTGTGGACACAACGGGGCAATACACACATATTTCCCGCAATCATAGTCCCGGTGTAGCCCAGAGACGGTAGTCAGGGCATTTTTTATTTGAAGAACAGCGGGATATCGTTCCAGGTGGCAAAGATCAGCAGGCTGAACAACAGCACCATGCCCACCGTCTGGATGATATTCAGCGCCCGTTCGGGCAGGGGCTTGCCGCGCATGGCTTCAATCAGGATCAGAATAACCATCCCGCCATCCAGAATGGGCAGAGGCAGGAAGTTCATCACCGCCAGATTCACGCTGATGGCCCCGAGCAGGAAGATCAGGTAAGTGGTGCCCCGGTCCTGAATGTCATGGCCGAATTTGAAGATCCCCACCGGCCCATGAATAGTAGAAGGTTTGACGGTGCCGATGAACAGCCCGCGGAGCGTGAGATAGGTTTGGGTAGCCCATTTGTAGGTATGGTCAAAACCCATGTAGATGGCTTCCGCCAAGTCTCCTCCCTGCTGGGGCGTGGTCAGGGGTTCCACTACTTCCCCCAGCCCCTCGATGTCGTAGCGATACATATCAAGTTGTTGCAGCGCTGGACCGGCGAGGAGAATATCCACGCGTTTGGTGCCATCGGGACCGGTCACGGTCAGGGGCAGGTTGCCCACGATCGCATCGCTTAGGTAACGCATCACATCATCCCAGGAATTGATCGGCTGACCGCGAATGGCATCAATCCGCATCCCGCCCACCAGACCCTGTTTGGCCGCTTCGCTGTCGGGGTCCACCCCGGCGATAATGGGATTGTCGGAGTCAATGCTGAACACCATCCCAATGACCGCATGGTCACCGCCGGACGCTTTGACCGGGGTGGGTTTGACGGTGATCCGTTCGGTGCCGCGCTGGACTTCAATTTCCACCGGTTCGTTATGGTTTACGCGAATGGTTTCAATAATCGTCTTCGACGGGGGATTGGTGACCGAGCCGATGCGGGTGATGATATCCCCGCGTTGCAGGCCGGCTTTTTCTGCCGGGCTGCCGGGATTGACCATCACCACACGGCCCCGGGGCTGCATGCCGACGATGGACGGTACGAAATATTCGCTGGCACCGCTGCGCGGGGTCAGCCGGGGTTTCAGGGTAATCTCACGGGTCTGCTGGATTTGGTGCAGCGTGGGATTATCTATGGCGAGTTTGATAGGTTTGCCGAAGCCATCGCTGATTTCCTGGCGCAAGGTATGTAGGAATCGTATGGATTGGCCATCCACCTGACGGATCGTATCCCCGGGTTTGAAGGCCTCGTCCAGCCCCATGGCCTTTAACGCTGGCACCACTTTGGGTGATACGGAGATTTGCAGGGTCAGCGCGGGCATCAGCCCCACCCGTTGCAGCCCCAGACGTTCATCCATTTTCGGGATGGCTTGAAGCGTGACAGGCTCGCCTTTGCGCTTAACCGTAAATTGCACCGGCTGACCACGCTTGGCCATCGCCGAACCCAGTATAATATCGCCGAATTCGAGGAAACCATAGCGCGGGGTATGGTTGTTTACCGCGGCAATGTTATCTCCGGGAACCAGACCGGCTTTGAACGCCGGGGAGCCATATTCAACATCACCGATCATCGCCGGCGGGAAGGCCACCCCGAGGGTGAAGCACAGCGCAAACAACGGCACCGCCAGCAACACATTCATCACCACGCCCGCCGAGGTGATGGCGAGTTTTTGGATGGTGGGGCGGTTGTTGAACGCGCGTTCCTCGATGGACAGGGCGCTGGGGTCCATGTCATCCTGCCCGAGCATTTTGACATAGCCACCGAGGGGGAACCAGCTCAAACGATAATCGGTTTCGCCGATGGCGGGGGGGCGTTCGGGATCCAGCGGGTCAATCATGAATGCTTCCGGCGGTACGGGCGCGTCTTTGCCAAACGTCACGCCCCGGCCCCGCCGCCAGCCCAGCATCCGCGGGCCGATACCGATGGAGAAAATATCGCACCGGACCGAGCACATCCGGGCCACCACAAAATGTCCCAGTTCATGCACAAAAATCAGGCTGGAAAAGCCCACCAGCATGAGCACCATACGCCGCGTGGAATCGAGCGCTTCCGGCGTGATAAAGGCCAACAACATCGCCGGCAGCGTGAGTGACCAGACGATGCTGCGGGACCAGAATTGCCGCCGTTTCAACCACGTACGAACCGAGCTAGTTTTACCACTGAACTTCATGGTGCGATCTCCCGACGGGCCCAGGCATCCGCCGCCAGCAACTCTGCCAGCGTGGGTTGTGCGATGAAGCCCTGTCGCTTATGACGCGCAAGCGTCTTGGATACCAAATCAACAATCTGACCGAAATGAATTTTACCACTGCGGAACAGGGCGTTGGCCGCTTCATTGGCGGCATTGACCACCGCGCCCGAGGTGCCGCCCAACTGGATTACTTCAAAGCCCAATTGCAACGCGGGGAAGCGGTCGCCGGGCTGTTCAAAGGTCATTTCCTTGACCTTGGCCCAATCCAAACGCGTGGAACACCCCGGCAGACGCTCGGGATGTGTCAGCGCATATTGGATCGGCGTCCGCATGTCCGGCGTGCCCAATTGGGCGATAATCGAACCATCCACAAACTCGATCATGGAATGGATGATGGACTGGGGATGGATGACCACTTCGATCTGGGCGGCGGAAAGATCAAACAGCCAGTGGGCTTCGATGATTTCCAGCGCCTTGTTCATCATGGTGGCGGAGTCAATGGTAATCTTGGGGCCCATTTTCCAGTTCGGGTGATCCAGCGCCTCGGCCACGGTGGCTTCTTCGATTTTGTGCCGGGGCCAAGTGCGGAACGGCCCACCGCTGGCGGTGAGAATAATCTTGCGGACTTCCTTGGCCGTACCACTGCGCAGGGACTGAAAAATCGCGGAATGTTCGCTGTCCACCGGCAATACCGCCGCGCCGCTCTTACGGGCCACGGGCATGACCAGTCCGCCGGCGACGACCAGGGCCTCTTTATTGGCCAGAGCAATGGTCTTGCCCAGTTCCGCCGCCGCCAGTACCGGGGCCAACCCCGCCGCGCCGACCACGGCCGCGACGATGGTGTCCACATCGGAACGTTTGACCAGATCCACCATGGCATCGGTACCCGCGGTGACGGGAATATGCAGATCGGCGAGAGCCTGTTCCAGTTCGGCTTGATGTTGGGGATGTTCGCTGAGTCCCAGCGTGACCACCTTGGGCTGCACGGCCCGGGCCTGCTGGGCAAGTTTTTGCCAACTGGTCGCCGCGGCCAGCGCGGTGATGCGATAGTTGGGGCCCAGATTCTGGACGACATCAATAGTATTGGTGCCAATTGAACCCGTAGAACCGAGAACCGCAATCTGCCGGGGGGGCATGGTTTTGGCCTCGCTGCGGGTAAGTGACGGCGAATTCATCACTTGCATAGACTTCCTGAACTCCAAACGACCATAAAAATATGATCATACGGTCCACGGGTAAGTGACACAAGCGCCCGCGCGGGTGAATACCGCATAAACATTGCCTGAAGTATAGGGATAGCAATAGGGCCTACGTATTTATAAACACCTTGACGAGGACGTTTGATCACGATTCTTCGTTGTGCCACTATTCGTGGTCAAGTCAGTTGCCTTGTTTGCTTGCAGTACCGAAAGAAGTCACCATCTTTACATCCGTTTGACCCACGGCAGGGGATGGGGGATAATAACGAGACTGATTGTTTTTCGCTTTTGAGGTGATATGTGCGGACAGTTCTGACGCTAAAAACTCCCTTGCGGGTAGTACCGGCCAACGCCGGGGCGGCAGTCGTCCGCGCGGTTATTATGGTTACCCGGGTTGGTTGGTTTGCTTAAGGGCGTTGTTCCAATGTGAGATTATGACGCCCTGCCGCTGAGCAGGGCGTTTTTATTGAAGGATATTCCCATGCCCCATGTGGCAATCTATGACACCACCCTGCGCGACGGCACGCAGGGCGAAGGCGTGTCGCTCTCGGTACAGGATAAACTACTCATCACCCAGCGGCTGGACGAACTGGGCGTGGATTTCATCGAAGGGGGCTACCCCCTGAGCAATCCCAAGGACGCCACGTTCTTTGCCGAAGCCCGCACGTTACACCTCCACCACGCCAAACTGGTGGCCTTCGGCATGACCCGCCGCAAGGGCATCTCTGCCGGGGAAGATACCGGCATGCAGGCCCTGCGCGATGCGGAAACCGAATATGTCACCGTGGTGGGCAAGACCTGGGATTTGCACGTCACCGAAGTGCTGGGCGTGACGCTGGAAGAAAATCTGGCCATGATCGCCGATTCCGTCCAGTGGCTGACCGCCCAGGGCCGCAAGGTGATCTACGATGCTGAACACTTCTTCGATGGCTACGCGGCCAACCCTGCCTATGCGCTCAAGACCCTATTGGCCGCCGCTGACGCCGGGGCGGTGTGTCTGTGTCTGTGCGATACCAATGGCGGCAGCCTGCCCGCGCGGGTGACGGAATACGTCACCACGCTGCGCCAAACCATCAAAACCCCCTTGGGTATCCATCCCCATAATGACAGTGGTCTGGCTGTGGCCAATGCGCTGGCGGCAGTGACCGCCGGGGCCACGCAGGTGCAGGGCACCATGAATGGCATCGGCGAGCGCTGCGGCAATGTGGACCTGACGACCGTCATCGCCAATCTGCAGTTGAAATACCAATACCAGTGTCTGCGGCCCCAGGCGCTGCAACAGTTGACCGAAGTCAGCCGGTTCATCTGGGAAATCGCCAATCTGCCCCCGGCGGGCAATCAACCGTATGTGGGGCTGAGTGCCTTTGCCCATAAGGGCGGCATGCACGTGCACGCGGTCAATAAACTGGCCCGCAGCTACGAACATGTGGACCCCGAAGTGGTGGGCAACTCCCGGCGGGTGCTGGTCAGCGAATTGTCCGGCATTTCCAATATCACCGCCAAAGCCGGCAAGAAGTTTGATATTTCGCACGATAAGGCGCTGCAACGCCGCGTGCTGGAACGCGTGACCACGCTGGAAAGCCAGGGGTACCAGTTCGAAGCCGCCGAGGCGTCGTTTGAACTGCTGCTGCGGCGCGAGCTGGGGCGGTACAAGCAATTTTTCCAGTTGGAATATTACCACTGTAATGTGACCCGGACCCAGAACCACGGGCCCGTGACCCACGCGGCGCTGACGCTGATGATTGACGGCCAGCCGGTACATGCCTCCGCCGAGGGGGACGGCCCGGTGAATGCGCTGGACGGGGCCTTGCGCAAGGCGCTGTTGGCCCGTTATCCGGCCATCGGTAAACTGCATCTGCTGGACTATAAAGTCCGCGTGGTGGATGGCGGCGCGGAGACCGCCGCCAAGGTGCGTGTCATTATTGCCTGGCGTGGCCCGCAGGGCACGTTCAGCACGGTGGGGGTGTCGGAAAATATCATCGAAGCCAGTTGGCTGGCTTTGGTGGATGCGTTGGAATACCAGTTGATCCATGATGAAGAAGCTGCCGCAAAGAGGAATCACCCGTGAAGATTGATTTATCCGCCCAGTATGACCCCAAAGCCGTGGAAACCAATATTTATGCCCGCTGGCAGGAGCAGCAATGCTTCGCCGCCGCGCCCGATGCGCGGCCGGCTGCGGAGCATTTTTCGGTGGTGATTCCCCCGCCCAACGTCACCGGGGCGCTGCATCTGGGCCACGCGATCAACAACACCGTGCAGGATATCCTCACCCGTTATCACCGCATGCGCGGCGATAACACGCTGTGGATGCCCGGCATTGACCATGCGGGCATCGCCACGCAGGCGATCGTGGAAAAAACGATTTTTGAAAAAGAAAAAAAGACCCGCCATGATCTGGGCCGCGAAGAATTGGTGCGGCGCATCTGGGAATGGAAAGAGCAGTACGGCACGCGCATTCTGACCCAGTTGGCCGCAATGGGGGCCTCCTGCGATTGGAACCGCACGCGCTTCACGTTGGATGAAACCTGCGCCAAGGCCGTGCGCGAGGCTTTCTTCAAGATGTTCGCCGACGGGCTGATTTTCCGGGGCAAGCGGCTGGTGAATTGGGATACCCATCTGCAAACCGCGGTGGCCGATGATGAAATCTATCACGAGACCGTCAAGGGCCAGATGACCAGCATCAAGTATCCTGTGGACGGGCAATCGGGCGAATATCTGGTGGTGGCCACCACCCGGCCCGAGACCATGCTGGGCGATACCGCCGTGGCCGTGCATCCGGAAGACCCGCGTTATAAGCATCTCATCGGCCAGCACGTGATTGTGCCGTTGGTGGGGCGCCGCATTCCCATCATCGCCGATGGCCTGCTGGTAGACCCCAAGTTCGGCACCGGCGTGGTCAAGGTGACCCCCGCGCATGATCCCAATGACTATGCCACCGGCCAACGCCACAAATTGGAATTGATCAACCTGCTGACCGCCGATGGCAAAGTGAATGCCCACGGCGAGGGCGAATTTCAGGGCAAGTCTTACAGTTACGTGGGCCTGCGCTTCGCCACCGCGGCGCGGAAACAGGTGCTGGCCGATCTGGAAACGCTGGGCCTGATTGTGGAAACCAAGGTGCACGAACATGAAGTGGGCCACAGCGATCGCAGCAAGACGCCCATCGAGCCGTACCTGAGTGATCAGTGGTTTGTGCGCATGGGTGATCTGGATAATGGCATCAAGCTGGCCAACGGCACCGCCAAGCCCGGCCTGGCGCAGGCCGCGATGGACGCGGTCTCCGATGGCCGCGTGAAGATTACCCCCGAACGCTATGCCAAGGGGTATCTGGACTGGCTCGGACAAAAGCGCGACTGGTGCATCAGCCGGCAGTTGTGGTGGGGGCACCGGATTCCGGTGTGGACCCGGCACTTCGCCCCTGATGAGCGTCCCTGCGTGCAGGGTTATAGCTGTCCCAAGGATTTCCTCAAAACCGTTCCCGGCTGCACGTTCCAAGTGGTCAAGCCCGAAGACGGGCATGTCTATGTGTACGCATGTCTGCGTGATCAGACGCAGGCCGCCACGCTGGAAGCGCACGGTTTCGTGCAGGACCCCGATGTGCTGGATACCTGGTTCTCGTCGGCGCTTTGGCCGATCAGCACGCTGGGCTGGCCCGCTGGCGGTACGAGCGAAAAACCGGAAGACCAGTTGCTGTCGTATTACTATCCGACTTCGGTGCTGTCCACCGCGCGCGATATTCTTACGCTCTGGGTGGCGCGCATGGTGATGTTCGGGCTGTATTGCCACGGCGATGTGCCCTTCCGCGAAGTCTATATCCACCCGGTCATTCAGGACGGCGAAGGCCGCACCATGTCCAAGTCCAAGGGCAACGGCGTGGACCCCGTGGACATCATTGCCTCGCACGGCGCCGATGCGCTGCGCTTCACGCTGGCCAGCATGGCCACCGAGACGCAGGATATCCGCATGCCCGTGGTCAAAGATGCCAAGACCGGGCGCAACACCTCGCCCAAGTTTGATATCGGCCGCAACTTTGCCAACAAGATTTGGAACGCCGCCCGGTTCATTCTGACCAATGTGGAATTCCCCACCCAGCCGCTGCCGGCGCAATTACCGCTGGAAGACCGCTGGATTCTCAGCCGGCTCAACCGCACCGTCGCGGCCACCCAGACCGCGATTACCCAGTTCCACTTCGCCGATTACGCGTCGGCGGTGTATCAGTTCTTCTGGAGTGATCTGTGCGATTGGTATCTGGAAATCGCCAAAGCCCGCATGCGTGCGGGCGATGCCACCGTGCAGGCCGTGTTGGCGGTGTGTCTGGAAACCGCACTGAAACTGCTGCATCCCATGATGCCGTTTGTGACCGAGGAAATCTGGAGCAAACTGCCCAATCGCACCGGCCAGTTGATCGTGGCCCCGTGGCCGCAGGCCGATACGTGGGCCGTGGATGCCCCCGCCGAGGCGCAGATTGCCCTGACCCAGCAAGTCACCTCCGCCCTGCGCGAAATGCAGAACCGGTATCCTGCCGCCAAGGGTAAGCCCGTGGTGATCCGGCCCAGGACCGAGGAATTGAAGGCCCTGATTCTCGCCAATCGCGGGATTATCGAACCGCTTTCGGGCAATACCTTTGCCGAGGTGGCCACCACCGCCACCAAACCCGCCGATGCCGCGGCCAGCGTGCTGCCGGAATTGGAAATTTACATTGGCGGTGTGATTGACCGAGCCGCGGAGACCCAGAAACTCACTGCCCGGCAGGCGGAATTGCAGAAGTTCATCGCCAGCAATCAGACCAAACTGGCCAACGAAGCCTTTACCAGCAAGGCCCCGGCCAAAGTGGTGGACGGTATGCGTACGCAATTGGCCCAGCACGAAACCGAACTGGCGGCGATTACGAAAAACCTTGCCGAATTGCATGTTTAACGGCCCGAACTGGCCAGATAAGCTCCGCTGCCTCCGGGCTTGCATCCGCAGCCCAGATACGGCATAATAACTCCTTCATGTGCGGCCCCAAGCCCCATATGATGAAGCGCCCGTAGCTCAATTGGATAGAGCGTCGGTCTACGGAACCGAAGGTTGCAGGTTCGACTCCTGCCGAGCGCAGTCCCCCTTTGTCAGTGAAATTCCCCACGCAAATTCCTGATGTTTTGTTACGCGCCGCCGCTGCTTTGGCCAAAAAAAACGGCGCGGGGAGCGTATGCTCCGCGCGCCGTATATCAGGGTAATTTGTTTTGCCTCACGCCTTCGCTTTACCCGCGTCCTGTTCGCCGTGGGAACGGCTTAGGTCGGGCATTTCGATGGGTTTTTTGGCGTTCAGGAACAGGATGCAGCCCATGAAGGTGCCCAATGATCCGAAGAGTACCAGCATACCGGGCATGAACCAGGTGCCGATTTGCATGGGCAGGGCAATATGGCTGGGATTATCCCGGTCATACCAGATCGGGGTGGTGGAGGGCAAGCCATCGTTATCACGGAGCATCTGCAACGGCTTGACGTGCTGGCCCAGCGGGGCGCGAACTTCCACAAGCTTGCCGTCAACATTGATCCGATATTCCAGCCAGAAGGCCGAAACCCGGTCGCGGGTTTCTTCCAGCACTTTCATCGCACTTTGGACTTCGGCGTCACTGGTCAAGACCCGACCTTGGCCCGAATTATCGGTCAGGACCATCCGTACCGCCTCCGCGCGGGTGCTGCCGCCGAAGAATGCCAGTTTCCCCAGCGGGATGAGTTCATACAACGAGGCCGCCAGCAGGGTCAAACCCACACAGGCGAGTCCCAGTTTGGCCACGGCATAACCCGGGATATAGATTTGGTGCCGGGGCGCGGGGGTGGTTGCATTATTGGGGGTTAGGGTGCTCATTTGATGGCCTCCGCTTCTTCGGCACCGCGCCGACGAACCTTGCCCTTGCGAACCATGGCAAGGAAGTAAAAAGTAATACCCAGGCCGATTAACTGCATCACAAAAATGCCCACATAACCAGCCAGATAGTCGTACTGCTGTTTGGCATAACTGGCCTCCACCACCGGATGGGCGATGGTGATGCGCTGTTCCTTGGCGGCAGTCATGGTTTTGGCATACAGCGTGGCCGCGGCTTGAGCCGTGGGGGTATCCAGTAATTTGTTCAAACGTGTTTGGACGGCCTCGGGAGGAGTTTTGATTTTGACGTCCGCCTGAGTGCGACGCAAATTACGGGCCAGCGCGTTCAGCCGTTGTTCAGGGGCCGGTGGATCGGTAAAGACCCCGGTGATCGCATTCACCACCCGGCTGATGGGTGAGGGATGACGATCCAACGGATCTTCCAGAATCCGCAAGTCCATTTCCAAAGCCTGGGCGGCCTGCACGGTGGGCAGGGCCGGCGGCCAGTTCATGGCTTGCTGCAATCCTTTCAGGGCGTGGGCCTGCAGGCTGGTACTTATCTGGGCAGCGCTGGCGGCCAACTCGGTTCCGCTCAGATTGCGGCTGATCGCCAGTTGTACTTGTTCGCCGTTGACAACCACCCGCATATCAATGATGGCCGGGTCGGCGCGGCGCATCCGGTCCAGCGTCTTTTCGACACTGTCGGATTCCGGCCGGACTTTGAGTGGGAACATGGCCAGGACCGCCGGCTGCAGCCCGGAGTTCAGGACTTGCTCCCCGTCCGGCATGATCAGCGGGGCCAGATTCTTTTGAATCTGATCGCGGAATTCCTTCGCCCGGGCTTCCAGCGCGTCATCCAGTTGCTTGATCCCCGCGCTCAACACTTCTTCACCGGCTCGTTCGGCGTCCAGACTGGTCGTTACGCTGGCGATTTTGCTCTGCGGACTTCCCTGCCCTGCCCGTTTGATATTATCACTGGCAATTTTGCTTTGCGCGATAACTTTGTCGGCAAAGGCCTGTACGTTGTTGCTGTTTACCACTTCCGTCGCCAACAAGGCCGTCGTGGGTGCGGTAGTGGCGGCGGTGGTTGGCGCTGTGGCGGGTGCGGTAGTGGGCCCGGTTGCCGCTTGGGTGGTGGTGGCACCCGGTTCCAGCAGCATGATCACCCGGATCGCGTTTTCATTGCCGGGGATGGTCGTGACCCCCACATGCGCAAAGCTCTCGGCACTGGCGGGGGCCGTGGTGGTGACATTAGTACTTTGGCCCGACAGGCTCCGTAGCTGGGTGGTAAAGTAACCCCGGCGGGCGCGGTATTCGCCCCGTTTTTCTTCCAAGCGATCACGCTGGGTGCGGATGGCGGCGCTGAAGTCGTTACGGAGGCGGATTTCATATCCGTGCCCATGCGTCAGCACCGCGCCGGTGGCATACCAGGGACGGGCGGTGATTTTGGGGTCGGTCAGCGGTTCCAGCGTCTCGGGATTATGCCAACGGGCCTGACTGACGGCGCTACGTACCTGAGCTTGGGGTGTGTCTTCATGGAGCGTTACCCGCACCATTTCACCCGCTGGCCCCAGAAACAGCGAAGCATAACCCCAGACAAACAAGCCCATCAAATTGGCGGTGACAATCCCGGTCACGCGATTGACCAGACTGGAACCGGCGGCAAAGGTGCCCAGTTCATTACGCGGGATGAAATCATATTGGAAGGGGGTCAAGGCCATGCCGGTGAGAATCCCGGTAACGGACATCATTTCCCCAAAAACAATCATTTCGATCAGAGTCGGCCGGGCGTCATACAGGATGAAGTTGTAATACAGATACATCGTGAAGTTCAGCACAATACCGATCATGACCAGACTGACATACACCTTGCCCCGGCCAACCTTGTTGGCCAGCATACCCAGCAGCGGGATCAGCATCAGGTTGATGATCCCACCGACCATGATATTGGTGCCCATTTCCTGATTGGTATAACCCCATTGTTCGGTGGTCAGCAGCAGATTAAAGGCTCCCAGGCCGGTGCCCAAAATCCCCACCGAGAAGACCAGAATGTAGACCGGCCAGAGATGATTACTGAACAGGCCTCCGAACACATTGCGGAAACTGAACTTTTGGCCCAGCAGCGCGGAGTGGGGGTTGGTTTCTTTGATGCCCAACGTCAAGAACAGCAACATCACCAGCATACCCAGAGAGACGGTCCAAAACAGCCCCTGCTCGCCGGAGATGGGGATGCCGAACATGCTGGTCATTTCGTTGAAACGGCCGATGGCCACCACCCAGAACACCAGCACCGCGACCTGGGCTACCCAGGAAAAGACGGCCTGACTGGTGCCGCGCTGGGCCGGGGGGACGATTTCCATCTTCAGGCTTTCGACCGGACCGCCCATGTCGTTGAAGATACTGAAGGCGATGTAGGCCGCCAGCAGCCAGCCGAAACTGGGGGCCAGAGGCATAAAGGTGATGCAGGTGATGGTCCCGATCCACGAGACCACGATGAAGGGCTTGCGCCGTCCCCAGCGGGTCCAGATGCGGTCCGCAACGAAGTTGACCACCGGCGGGATAATCCAGGATACGTACGCCGGTATGGTGAGGAGAAACGTCAGGGCGGCGGGGTTCTCGATGAACTTCCGCATGGAGAAGGTGAAGGCAATGCCCATGACCTTGTCCTTGAAGATTACTGCCACCCAGGGCAGAATCGCCAAGACAATCCACATAAACGTAATACGACTTTTGCTCGTGATGATCATGGTACCGATACATCCAGAAGAGCTTGCCACAGAAACATTTGCGCGTCATACGACGTGCCGCAGTACACCTGCTCCGTATGGGGGATAATCATCGGGGTAACGGGCCGGGGTGTCAAGGGAAACGGACTATTTTTCGGGGTTATTTGTGCGGTGAATACCGGGGTTTTTCAGGCTAACTAGCACCATCTTAAGCCGATATGACCACCTTGTTGCGTCCGGGCATATTCAGCCAAATTTCTTGCTCCGCCCCCGGTCCGCGGATAGACTGCCTGCGTGGAACTTAGACGTGGCTTCTGGTTCTGCACCTTGATGGGAACGCGCATGACCAAAGAATTACAGTCCGCACGATCCTTGCCCCCACGGTTAGTTGGGCAGGATAATATTGGGGTGATTCAATGAAGCATGCGCTGCGATGGTTGTTATGTGCACTCCTCTGTATGTCAGGGCTGGTGGGCTGCTCCCCGCCCAGCGCCACCGACGTCCCGGGTGTTTACGAGACGATAGGATACGCCCACTTAGAGGCCCGTTTGGAGTTATTGGCCAGCGGTGATTGCACCTATGAATTGCGTTATACCCCGGCAGCGGGAGGTCGTGTCGTTTCTACCTCAACGGGACACTGGAAGTATAATACGCGGGGCTATGGTGGTTTTACGCGGGAAGTAATATTGTATGATATTAGTATTGCGGATGATTATGATATGTTTGAATACGGCAGAGATCGCGCTACGGGGAGGCGATTTGATCCCGCAACCGATGTGAACGGTGGGATTGGCAGTGTATATCAGGCGGCGTTGCTGTATTGGAGTAACTCATCCTCGGGCTACAAAGTGCGTATCGGATTTGCGGATGCGGATGGTACTGGTGCGGTATTGGAAAAAAAGTGACAGGCCGGGATGTATCGGAATGCCGGACCGGATTATGCCAGCGGTCAAACCGGCGCCATGAGTTCTCATCGTTACGCTTGTTATGCTGCATAGGGAGTCTCACCATGAAACGTTGGTTTTATTTGCTTCTGGTGGTTTTGCTATTGGCTACGAATGGTGCTTGGTATATGTACGCCTGCCGGTCTCCGCATGCGTCTGTACCGGAGAAAATGGCCGAAACGGCGCCAAGCCTGATCGCTACCAGTTCCACACAACCATTCAAAGTGGGGGATTTTTATATGGCCAACATCCCCATTGTATACCCATGTGCACCGGATTGGGGTACCGGAGGTTTACGGCCGACGGAGATGTCCTTCTGTACGCAGGCGGAGATTCTGGAATTGATGCAATGTCAATTACCGCCAGTAACGGAACAAAACCGAAACAAAAAATTTGGTTTGGTAGTCAAAGAATTAACGGGACGTGACTTGGTGTTTATCCCACCTTACGCCAAAGATACTGACATGACTTACGAAGCGTTCTGGGCACTGTTTCCTGAGAGCCAAGATCGACGGCTTCGCAATTACTTGATTGGGCAAATAAGAGATTCTCTTTTTTACGACGCATCATGGATTCGACTAGCTGGTGTAGACCCGGATCGTGCATTCAAGTATCTAAATCTGGAAGGTGGAACTGATTGGGATGGTACCGGGGAAGAATTTGCGAAAAGGCATCAGCTCTATCAGGGGCCATATGGCATGCACCAGTATGTGGATGCGATCATTGTCACCCGCCATCAAATTATCATTACACCGGTACCGCGATTGATGTCAGAGTGATAAAGTCGGCGATTGACGGCCACACGCTGCTGACGGAACCCTTATTCCACCGTAATCGTCGTCGCCATTACATGGCTTTCGCCCGGGACCAGGGTTACCGCGTCATCTTTCACGTTGCACGTTTCCACGCAGATCATGCCCGGCCATTCTTCGTCGCCGAAGTCCGGCATGGCTTTGGCCTTGTCAATCCACGGGTTCCAGACCACGGTGTTGCGGCTGTTTTCTTTGTGCACGCGGATGCGGCGCTGCCAGAGGGGGTCCACGATGATCAGGTCGCCGGTGGTGTCGAGATAGATACGGTCGGTTTCGCCGGTGATGGTGATGGGGCCGGACTGGGTTTTGCGTTTGGCACCGTCCACCTTATCCAGATAATCGGTGCCATCCAGACCGTCCACGGTGACCTGGCGCACATCGGAGACGGCGAAATAGGTGTGTTGGGCCGCTTCGAAGGTCATGGGGGTCGCGCCGGTGTTGGTGACGGTCAGGATCATATCCAATTGCTTGCCTATGTGCAGGGCATGGTGCACGCTGAAGGCTTGGGGCCAGTCATAGCTTTGGCCGTTGTGGGTGGTTTCCAGCACGACTTCATGGGCATCGGCCTCCGGCCGGGCGGCACAGACCCGCCAGGGGCGCAGGCGCACAAAACCGTGCGCCGGACTCGGGGTGGCGCTGGCGGGGGCGTTGCCGCGCGGGCCAAACCACGGCAGACACAGGGGCACCCCGCCACGGATGGGCTTATCGGCGGCAAACCAGCTCTTTTCGGACATAAACAGCACGGGCTTGGCGCCGGTGGGTTGCCAGCGGGTGACATGTCCGCCTTGGAGGTAAATTTCGCCGGTGCAGGCGGTATTGGCAATGACGAGTTTATCCAGACCAGATTGGTCACGCGTGGGTTGCAGGGCGGCCATGGGCAATTAACTCCAATAAAACCGCACAGTTTACCGCACGGTTTGCATTGCTACCACCTGGCGCCATAAGATCGTCTGTGTGGATGTGTTAATTGTCGCCCGGTTAAGGAGTTAACCATGCGGTGGAGTTATGTGTTGTTATTGCTGGTGGTGCTGGGGGGCGGGTACTACATCTACGCCAGCAAGAATAAGGGTGGCAGTTGGTTTGCGCCCAGCACCGGCAGCGTTGATGCTGATCTGCTGAAGGTATTTTCCAAGCAAATGATCGATTCTGCCGGTCGGCCAGTGAGTGCTTCACATCTTAAAGGCAAGGTAGTGGGACTGTATTTTTCCGCGCATTGGTGCCCGCCGTGCCGGACCTTTACGCCCAAACTGGTGGCGTTCCGGGATGCTAACAGTGATAATTTTGAGGTGGTATTCGTGAGTTTTGACAAAGACGAAAAAGCCAAGTCGGATTACATGGAAGAGACCGGGATGAAATGGGCGACGGTGCCGTATGACATGGAACTGACACGCAAGCTGGCCAACCATTATCAGGTAGAGGGCATCCCCGCATTGGTGATTGTGGACGCACAGGGCAAGCTGATTACCCTGGAAGGGCGCGATGGGATCGAACGGCAGGCGGATGCGGCGTTGGCCAGTTGGCACCAGACGGCGGGTTTGAAATAAAACCAGCCCAATTCCGTTGAAAGAACTGGGGTTGGGGCCAAACCTAACCCCCGGTGCATTTCTGGATATACTATCTGTGTTTGCGTAAGGAATCATCCATGGCGTTGTATCGGTTAAGTTGTGAGATGTGGTTGCCGTTGGAACGCGCTGAGGCGTTTGCGTTCTTTGCCGATGCCCACAATCTGCGCCGGATTACCCCGCCGTGGTTGCGGTTTACGATTACCACCCCCGCGCCGATTACGTTGCGTTCCGGCTGCGAGCTGGATTACACGATGCGGTGGCTGGGGATGCCGATGAAATGGCGTTCCCGGATTGCCCGGTACAATCCGCCGGTGGAGTTTGAAGACACGCAAATACACGGGCCGTATGCGTCCTGGTGGCATCGGCACAAGTTTACCGATTCGGTCGGGGGAACGCTGGTGGGGGACTGTGTGGATTATCGCATGCCCTGGGGGGTATTAGGGCAGGCGGTGCATGGGCTGATGGTGGCCCGGCAACTGCAATATATTTTTGAATACCGACAGCTCAAAATCGCCGAAATTATTCTCGGGGAGCGGGCGGACGAAGCGTGTATGACGGATCCGGTGCTGATCCGACGGGTGGATGAAACCCCCGCCCCGTCATAACGGGCCGCGCGGGTTTTTTATATTGCTCAATATGAACGTTTAGCCTATCCTATGGGTGTGTACCAGCATGGCTCGGACAACCAATTTGCACAGGTGAAACATGCGCGTAACCAAAGCGGTCATTACGGCGGCCAGTCGCGGCCAGCGATCCCTCCCTTTACATACTCTGGTGGACCGGGATGGACAGGAAAAAACCGCCCTGCGGTTGCTGTTGGAAGAGGCATTGGCGGCGGGTATTGAAGGCATCGCGGTGATCCATGCCCCCAGCGATGCGGACGCCTATACCAAGGCGGCCGGGGATTTGGCCGGGCGGATGACCTTGCTGGAGCAGACGCAGCCGCTGGGTTATGGCCAGGCGCTGTTATGTGCCCGGGATTTTGTGGCGGGGGAGAGTTTTCTGCATCTGGTGGGCGATCATGTATGGCTCAGTGGCACCACGCAGCGCTGTGCGGCGCAATTGGTGGCGCGGGCGCAGGAATTGCGTTGCAGCGTCTCGGCGGTGCAGGCCACGCGCGAAACCATGCTGCCGTATTACGGCGTGGTGGGGGGGCGGCGGGTCGCCCAGACCGAGGATTTGTACGAAGTGGAAGAATTGATTGAAAAACCCACGCCTACTCAGGCCGAACAGCAATTGCTGATTCCCGGACTGCGGGCGGGGCATTATTTGTGTTTCTTCGGGATGCATGTCCTCACCCCGGCAGTGATGGACATTCTGGCCCGGCTGGTGGAGGGGGGCACACGCGTCCCGCTGGCCGCGGCGCTGCGGGAATTGATCGGGCGTGAACGTTATGTGGCCCTGCAGATGCGCGGCACCCGGTATGATCTGGGTACGCGATACGGGCTGCTGCAGACGCAGTTGGCCCTGGCGCTGGCGGGTGAGAATCGCGATGAAGTATTGGCCATGCTGGTCGAGCAGTTGGCACTGCGGCAGCAGGGCCTGGGCAACTAACGGGATCGCGCAACATGAGCAACCCTCTTTTGGATATTTTGCGGGCGCAGGATTCCGCCTTGCGGCACCGGGCTGTGGAAGTGGCCGTGGCCGGTCAGCCGGTGGACGTGCTGCTGCGCTGGGCGGATGAACTGGATACCTACCGCCGGCAGGAAACCAACCTGTATCAGCGTGTCCGCGCGATGTTTTTTCTGCATGCGTTGTATCGTTATCACCTGCCGACCGCGCTAACGACCACCACGCCGGGGCTGATCAGTTATGAGGGTTTCGAGCATCTGCTCAACCGGCGTTTTGAAGAAGCGATTGATACCTTCCGGGCCACGCTGCAAACCAGCGGCGCTACGGATGGGATTTTCAGCGCCTTGGCTGCGGCGTATCACGATGTCAGTTTCCAGACGTTGGCATCCCAAGTGCGCCGGTCGGTGCGCAGTGTGCGCGGCAATCAATGGATGTTCCGCATCGGCCATCCCCACGATCAACCGCTGCGGATTCGCCCCGAAATGTTACACCGCAGTGCCCAGAGCGGCACGTATCCGATTCTGGCCGAGTCCACGGCCGTGCGCATGGATTTGTCACATTGCGCCTGGAGCGATATTTTCTTTCTGGGGATGGATTATCCTCAGGGTGCGCGGGTGCTGAATGTCTCGATTGATCTGGCGGTGCATGGCCGCGACAAGTCGCCCAAGCCCCCGGTGGAAGCGTATCTGCGCGTGATTGACGAGCCGGTCATCCGGCTGGTGAGTGTGGACTTGGGCGCCCGCGCCGACGTGCGCGATCTGGTCGAGATGTTCGACTTTGCGCGTGATTATCTGTCACTGCTGAAGGCCGCGGTGATTGCCGCCGGGCTGGTACCACCGGGCATGGAAGGCTCGGGGGCGAGTTTGCAGGACCTGCTGACCCGCATGGTCGGGCCGGGGCTTGGGCTGGAACTGGTCAGCAATGTCAACAATATTCCCAAAGGATCGCGTTTAGCGGTCTCGACCAATCTGCTGGGCGCGATGATTTCGGCGTGTATGCGCGCCACCGGCCAGACGCAGGCCTTTACCGGACCGCTTAACGAACCCGATCGCCGCACCGTCGCGGCCCGCGCGATTCTGGGCGAATGGCTGGGCGGTTCCGGCGGCGGCTGGCAGGACTCCGGCGGTATCTGGCCGGGCATGAAACTCATCACCGGCGCGGTGGCCGGGCCCACTGATCCCGAATATGGCATCAGTCAGGGGCGGCTGCTGCCCAACCATCATATTCTGACCGATGAGGAAGTATCGCCCGCAGCGCGGCAGGCGCTGGAAGACTCGCTGGTGCTGGTGCATGGCGGTATGTCGCAGAATGTTGGCCCGATTCTGGAGATGGTGACCGAGAAATATCTGCTGCGCAGCGGCAAGGAATGGAAGGGGCGTCAGGAAGCCCTCGCGATTCT
>JBIJDM010000191.1:0-5866 GCA_044344145.1 Phycisphaerae bacterium | reverse complement strand
CACCCCATCTGGCAGCGGACTGGTGCCCAGCTTCGACGGCACATCATTGGTCAACAGATACATCCGCACCAACTGTTCGCCGTATTCATTGGGCCGATAGCGGTACTGAATCTTGAAGGGCACGCTGGCCGCTTCCGATGACCGCATCCGCTTGCTCCAACCATTCTTAATCGTTTCCGTGCCCTCGATGGCAAAGATGAAGTATTCCGACAACCCCTCTTTTACCACCTGCTTTTCCCGGCTGATATCCTTGGCGGATTCTTCCAACGCCACTTCGCCATTGGTAATCGCCCCGCGCATCGCCGACTTCCGATACATCACGCGCGGCGCTGCGGGCATATTCGCCACTTCATTCATCGGCACCCGCGCCAACTGCGCAATCTTCTCCACCAGATTCACCTTCCCCACCACCAGCCGTACCTGGGCGTCTTCATACTCTTCCCCGCTGTTGTTGTACACGCGGATAAAGCCTTCCAGCCCCGCCGTCTTTTCTTCCGCGTCCGTGATCAGCGTATAATCCGCGCTCCAGGTGATCCCGCTGGTAAAGTAGGTGATCTGGATCGTCGCCGCCCCATCAAAATCGCTCTTCACGTTCCAATACAACATCTGCGGCTTGTCGTGCGGAAACGTCGTATCCAATACTTCCAGCTTGTCTGCGGAGGTCAGGAACTTCAACTCCACACTGCTGGAATCAATCAACGTATTGGCCCACGAGAATTGCAGCGGGTTGTTCCCCTTCTTAAAGGTCACCACCCGCGTCTCGCGCACCAGTGTCAAATCTTCCGAGTTATAAATCGTGAGCTGCACGGTGTTCCGCTCCGGCACCGTGGATAAATCCACGTTCCGCGCCCCGGCCACCAGCGTAAACCCACCCACCAATACCACCATCGTCCATTGTATGATCCAGCGTAACATGGCTGTGTCCTTTATCTTATGCGCCCGCCGCTGCGGGGATTAGCTCGCTTCGTTCAGTATCATTCCGCCGCGCGTTACCATTCATTCTTGAACGTCACGTGCAGCTTCTTGACCACCTTTTCCGCCTTGCCATCCTTGTCGCGCGGATTCAGCTTCGCGGCATGCACCACCAGTTCCGACGTGGAGCGTTCCTTGTCCGGACCCGCATCAAAATTGGTCTCTTTGCCCAGTTCCCATTGCACTTCGCGCCCGGTGTTGCCGATCACTTCGTTGCGGATGAACGGCAGACTCTCGGCCAGGTCCAGCGTCACGGCCTGATCCTTGAAGTTTTCGATCTCATATTTGATGATCACTTCCTGCTCGTACAGATTCCCCGCCACGCGCTTGCGTTCGTTCTTTTCAATCGTGCGCTTCACCACAATATCCTGCGCCACGCCCAGATACAGTTTCATCTCATCATCAATCGGCGTGAACTTGCCCCAGTCTTCGCCCAGGAACGTGGTCGTGGCATCGGCCCCGGGGTTCTTGGGTTCGATGAACATGCGCACCTTGCCGAACGGCAACGGCGAGGCCCCCAGCCCGTTGGCCTTGTCATTCTTCAGCACATAATGCATCGGCACGCGCAGTTTCTTCTGCACCGGGTCGAGATAATCAAACTCCGCCGGGTTGCAGGTATAGGTCTTGCGCACCGGAATCTTGGTGAATTTCTCCACCAGCACTTCCTTGGTTTCGTTCAGCCCGATGGGCTTCATGAATTGCTTGCCATAGCCGGCAAACAGCTTCGCCCCGCTCTCGGGGTCCGATGCCGACAAGAATTCCTCATTGGCAAAGTTCTGCAGCCGCATATATTCCTGCAGCACCAGCGTCTTTTCATCATTCGCCGCCACCGCGCGATAGTTAAAGCTCTTGGTCAGGTTGCCCAGCAGATAGCTGATCCGCACGCGGGCACTGCCCGAGTCGCTCGCGCCCACCTGCCACACCAGCGCCGCCTCGTTGGGCGGATAGCTGACCGACAGCACCTTCACATCCAGTTTCTTTTCCCCCACCGGGCCGATCACCCGGAACACGATCGTGTTGGGGTCAATCTGCGTGTTCGCCCACGAGAAGTCCACCTGATTGGCCCCCTTCACCAGCGGGACAATCCGTTCCTCTTCCACCAGCGTGGCATTGGGATTATCCAACTGCACTTCCACGCGTTCCCGCACCGGCAGGGTAATCAGCTTGATCCGCCCCTGCGCGGTAGGCAAAAACGCCAATCCCGTACCCGCCAACGCCACCGCCAAAAACGCCCAACGCCATGTCCGTTTCATCGTAGGTACTCCCAAAAAAGCGAAACCGCGCGAAAATGCTTAAAAAAACCATCTCGGCCACGGCCACAACCGCAGCCCCAAAATCCATTCCGCCCCCTTAGACGCCGTCAACCCGTAAAGGTTCCCAAAAATATTTCCAAACACGATTTGCACTACCACAAGCCCTCCATCATACCCCCAACCCCTAAAATCCCCATCACCTTTTCCGTGCCATTCCGTGCCTTCCGTGGTCCTCCCCCCGTCTTCCAACTCGTAATTCGTAATTACGTATTCTCCCCTTGACCATTTCTTGACTTCCCGCCCCCCAATCGCTAATCTCGTAGCTGTATTTCGCTAAGTGCCGAGTGCCGAACCGCTCGTTCGGCAACGGGGAACCCAAGCTGTCATGCGTCATGACGGCTGTGCCAAAACGAGCCTAAAACTCGTCCCGGCAGGGGCTAATCGGTGGTTTGCCACCGACGGAGATCAGCGTTTCCGAGCCCGTCAGCTAACCTCGTAGGCCCGCGCTGGAGTGAAGGCACAAAGCCTCCTCCCGAATCAAAATCCCCTCAATCCGTACCCCCGGGTCCGGCTGTGGTGGTGTTTTCACTTCGGGTCGTGGTCTAATCGCCTTCAATCAACCGTATGCTCGTTACCCATTCCGAACGCCCCCGCGAACTCAAGTGGTACCATGCCGGCCCCATGCTTTACGGCGACTGGGGCACCAGCCGCTTTTATGTGCTGGGTCTGGCCTTCTATTACTCCCTGCACGCCTCGCTTTATTATGTCGTCGGCGTCTGCGCCCTGGTCGCCGCCGTCGGCTGGGCCTATACCATCGTCTGCCGCTGCTATCCCGATGGGGGCGGCGTCTATTCCGCCGCCAAACACACCTCGCGCACCCTCGCGGTAATCGGGGCCCTGCTCCTGTTTGCCGATTACATCATCACCGCGTCACTCTCCGCCCTCGACGGCATGCACTACTTCGGCCTGCCGGAACACTGGGTCGCCATCTGCGCCATCGCCGCCATCGTCCTCATCGGTGTGGTTAATTACATCGGCCCCAAAAAGGCCGGCGTCTTCGCCCTAGTCGTCGCCCTGGCCACGCTCGTGCTTACCTTTATCCTCTTTGCCTTCGCGGTCCCCTACCTGCCCGCAGGTCTGGCCGTCATCCACCGCCCCGTCGAGTCCGGCGGCCACCAGTGGCTGATGCTCGTCAATGTCGTCCTCGCCCTCTCCGGCGTGGAAGCCATCGCCAACATGACCGGCATCATGGTTCCCCCCGTCACCAAAACCGCCAAAAAAGCCATCTGGCCCGTCCTGCTGGAAGTCGTCATCTTTAACGTCCTGTTCGCCATCGCCATGAATGCCCTCCCCGGCCTGCCCGGTGTGGACATCGGCAAAGGCGCCACCACCCAAACCGCCCCCTATGTCAAAGACGAAGCCATCTCCGCCGCCAAAGAAGAACTGGCCACCGTCACCCGCGCTGTCAACGAACAGGACGCCAATTGGCAGAGCAATCCCACCCTCAAAGCTCAGGTGGACTCTGCCCAAGCCAAAGTGGACAACCTCCCCGGCCTGACCAAAGACGAAGACAAAGCCAAAAACGCGGTCCTGCGTTACATGGGCGAAAAATTCGTCGGCAACTGGTTCGCCGTCCTCTCGGGTATCGTCTTCGGCCTGCTGCTGCTGTCGGCCGTGAATACCGCCGTCGCCGATATGATCTCGATCCAATACGTCATGTCGCGCGATACCGAACTGCCGCGCTTCTTCACCAAACTTAACGCCTTCGGCGTCCCCTGGCTGGCCCTGATCCCGGCCATCTGCCTGCCGGTGGTGATTCTCTGCTTCGTGACCGACCTGGAAAAACTCGCCGACCTCTACGCCATCGGCGTGGTCGGCGCCATCGCCATCAACCTCGGTTCCTGCACCGCCAACCGCCAGATGCCGTTGAAAAAGTTCGAACGTATCGGCATGGGCATCCTCGCGGTCATCATGATCGCCATCGAATTCACCCTCGCCTATCAAAAGCCCCACGCGCTGGTCTTTGCCGGTTCGATTCTGGTCATTGGCCTGGTCATGCGTTTCAGCACCAAGACCTATCCCATGCTGGCCCCCAAGGCCCGCGGCACAGCGTTGGCGCTCACCAGCCTGCTGCTGGTCGTCTGCGTCATCTTCGCCGGCAGCTATCACAAGGCCTGCGCCAGCTTCCTGGCGGAAAATCTCCCGCTGCTGCGCAACCATACGCAGGGTCTGGTGCTGCTGATCGCCCTCGCCGGGCTGATTCTCCTCGCCGCCGGCTCCAGCGCCTCGACGGCGCTGAGCTACCTGCGCGGCCGGCGCACGGTTGCCCCCGCTGGCGGACCTTCCACCACCGCTCTGGCCGCACCCACGGCCGCCGCTCTGACCGAAGTCTCCACCGAGATCGACTTCACGCGTCCCCATGTGCTGGTCGCCACCCGCGGCGGCCCGCGGCTGCTGAACTTTGCGGCCAACTACTGCCACAAGACCGGCGCAATTATGTTCGTACTCTTCGTGCGCCAGATCAATGTCGCCATGGCCGGCAACGTCCCCGACACCAGCATCAACGACGACCCCGAAGCCCTGCAGGCGCTGGCGGCGGCGGCGGAAATCTGCCAGAAGCACAACGTGCCCATGTTCCCCATCTACGCCGTCTCGTCCGATGTGGCCTACACCATCCTCGACTTCGCCGCCACCTACGCCGCTGAAGCCGTCCTCATGGGCGTCTCCCGCCAAGGCGCGATCCTCCGCACCCTCCGCGGCGACGTCATCGCCAAAGTCGCCGAGACCCTACCCGAAGACATCAACCTACTGGTCCACGCGTAATGTAGTAGGGCATAAATGAATCAGGCCGGGCGCACCAAGCGCCCTGCCCCCTCTTTAATGCGCAGCATTTCGTGGAGTGCGGTAATGCCTTGTACCCAAGGCTTTACCGCTTTATCAGTCAAACTGACGAAAATTCCCCACCAACCACCCCCGAAACATAAACGCCATTCCCGATCGGGCATAAACCCGCAAAACCACGCCACAAATATACATATAAACAAAAATTATACCATTTTATTCCCTATCGGTAATAATTCACCAAATTTCCCATTGACACCACACCACCCAGCAATATAATGCCACATATACATAGTTTTACTCCCGTACGGGAATAATTCATGACCAATACACCACCAACCCCTCCACCCACCCTCGGCGCCTTCGTTCGCGCCCGCCGTCGCGCCCACCACATGACCCAGCGCGAACTCGCCCAACTCGCCGGCGTGGGCCCACGCTTAATCTCCGAACTCGAACGCGGCAAAACCACCCTCCGCCTCGACGCTGTCAACAAAGTCCTCCTCGTCTTCGGCCAGCAACTCGGCTGCGTACCCGCTAACCGCACGGTGCCCGCATGACCCCACGCGTCGGCCAGGTAAAATTCGCCGACCAATACGTCGGCACCATCACTCAGCGGCCCGATGGCAGCACGGTTTTTGCCTACGCCCCCCAATGGCTGAATCGCCCCGACGCCGTCGCCATTTCCCAAACCCTGCCCCTGACCCCCTTGGCCTATAAATCGCCCGGCCTGCATCCCTTCTTTGCCAACCTTCTGCCCGAAGGCTGGTTGTTGGACCTGACCGCCAAGAAACTCCACCTCG
>JBIJDM010000190.1:0-5893 GCA_044344145.1 Phycisphaerae bacterium | reverse complement strand
ACACAGATGGGGCGGGGGGAGGTGGAACCACAGATGGACACGGATGGACACAGATGGGGTGAGGGGGGTTAAGCACGGAAGGGGGGGGAAATGAGGGGATGGTGTTGAGGGGTGCAGATTGTGTTCACAACAGGACGGGGTTAGAGTGTGTGTCGTAATATTTAAATGTGCGAGTGTTTGGAAGGGGATCATGGCAGTATGCCTAAAGATAACAAACGCGAAAACAAGTCGCTCCTCAACATGCTACGTAGACATTCTGGTCAACGCACAGTGCTATATATTGCGTTGGCAATTCTGACCGCGCATATCAAGGCACTTAAAGAGGGTAGAAACTGTGACGGATTGATTGAACAAGATGTGGTAAAAGTCTTTAGAACTCTGGCTAAACAGTATGGACACAGTGACTATCACCCTACCTACATTCAGCGCCGACTTGGGCCTAAAGGATTTCTTGAACTTAACGATACAAGGTATCGTTTTCGATCGGCCTTGATGACGGGCATCACAACAACACAATTGCATGAGCTGCGCGAGGAATTGGTTCTGTCGTTAAAAACCGCCTATGAACGCCGACAAGCGGTTATTCACCAGTTGGAGCAGACGGTCAAACTGCCAGAGGATCAAATCCAAGTGCGGAGTGAACTGGTCAGCTCATATTTGAAACAAATCGTCGGTAACGGCGGTGAAATGTTTGAGGTTGTGTCTTTCGCAGTTCTCCGGGAGTATTTTCGTACTTTTGGGTTCGCGCTCCAGCGGTTCTCTACCACGCATGCAAATGATGGGGGGATGGATTACGTGGCCGGTGAAGCCATCTATCAAGTCACCGCGGATGAGAGTGCAAGTAAGGTCCGGCGCGATCTGGCCAAATCGCCCGGGACCAAGCGGGTGCTCGTTCGACCTACCATCAATAGCGAAATCATCCGTCTGTGCGAGACTGAAGTTTTGGAAACAATTGAATTGAAGGATCTGCTGGACCACTTTATTGCATGGCTACTCGCCCGTGATACACGAGCCAAAAAATCGCACCATCTTCAGCGTGTTCTGCAAATTGCATTGGATGAGTTTCGCCGAGAAAACAATGCGGAAAATAAAAGTGCATAATGACCGTCCCTACGGGACGCGGGGAGTGGAATGGGTTGGCGTGCGGTCAAGAGGTTGGCGGTATGAGGCGCCCCTTGGGGGCTGGGATTGGGGGTGGTGGCGAGGGGCCTAGGACGTTGCCCTAGGCTGGTATGGGGGTGCCCCGTTGGGGCTGCGGACGGGGGGAATTGGCCGATGGGCCGAGTGCTGACGGAGCGTCGGCACCACCGGGACATATTGATATATGCGAATGTGGGGCGGGGGTGGGTGTAACAAAGCGGGGGTGGGGGCGTTATACTGGTGGTAGCAGGCGCGGGAAGTACGCGCACAGGTCTATTGCGGAGTTTGGTTATGAAGAAGATTTTGGCGTTGGCGAGTGCGGTGGTGGGGTTCGGCGTGGTGGTCACGATGGCCAGTGCGCTGGGGTTGCCGTCGCTGGGCAGCAAGCCCAAGCCGCCGGCGGAGAAGCCGCCCGAGGTGGCGAATGTGGAAGCGCCCGCCACGCAGCCGACGAGTCAGCCGGCGACGCGCCCGAGCAAGAAGGTGCGCACGAAGGTGGACGGGTTTTATGTCATGGACCCGATTGTGATGGTGGGCGTGTATCTGAAGAACGGCGCGGCGGATGGGGCGTTTGGCGATCTGATGAAATTCAATGATGATGTGCTGGTGCTGCGGCCCAAGTCGGGCGGCAAGGAAGTGGAGTATGCGTGGAAGGACCTGACGCCGGCATCGGCGTCGGTGATCAAGGAACGTTTGATTCTGAATCCGGAAGATGGCACGGAATGGTTCGAGGTGGGCAAATTTTCCTGGCAGGTGGGTGTGAAGGAACGGGCGAATTATGATTTCAACAAAGCGTTGGCGCTGAATCCGGAATTGGCCGATGCGATCAAGGAAATCCGCGGGACCAAGCCGGGGACCGAGGCGCCCAAGACGGACAAGCCCAAGGCGGGCACGGCGGCGCAGGCCAATGCGACCAACCAGCAGTCGAATACGAATAATCCCAATGACAAGACGATTTTTGACAACAAGAACGCGCCGGTGGACAAGTCGAATACACCCAAGCCGAAGTGGCGCGGGGAGAAGTCGCTGAATGATTCGACGCGGCGGCCGAAGTGGTGGCGCGAAGAACAGACCCCGCCGTAAGATGGGGTGAGGATTAAATCTGATGGAGATGAATCGGCGGCCCGGGTGGGTCGCCGGTTTTTTTTGGTGGGGACGGGGGGAGACTCACGCAACGGCGCGATGGCGCAACGAAAGATGCGCGGGGGATGGTTCAGGGGAACGGGACGTTCAGTTTTTTGAGTGTGGCTTGGGCATCAGTATTGCCGGCCTCGGCGGATTTTTTGAACCATTTGACGGCTTCGGCGGGGTCTTTGGCGACATTGTAATGATAAAGTCCCAGATTGTATTGGGCGATCGGGTTGCCCAACTCGGCGGCTTTCTGATACCACTTCGCGGCCTCGATATCATCCTGGGGCACGCCGGTACCGTGGTTGTACATCTCGCCCATAGAGGTCATGGCTTTCACGTTGCCCAGCTTGGCCGCTTTACGATACCACTTGACGGCCTGAGCGGGGTCTTTGGTGACACCCCAGCCGTTGAGATAAAGATTACCGAGTGCCCAGCCGGCCTCGGGATAATCGGCAGTGGCGGCTTTGGTGATGTAGACGGCCGCTTCGGCTTCGTCTTTTTCCACGCCGGTGCCGTTGATATAGTTCAGACCGATTTGATAGGTGGCGGGAAGGTAACCTGCCTCGTGGGCCTGTTGGAGGAGGCGTTGTGCGGTAACAAGGTCTTTTTTAACACCGATACCGCGAATATATAGAATACCCAATTTGTAGCGGGCTTCGGTGTGGCCGGTGGCGGCGGCTTTTTCATACCATTGCAGAGCCGTGGCGAGATTTTTGGTGACAGGGTTGCCCTGGGCGTACATGTTACCGAGGGTGACCATGGCGTCGGCATTATTGAATTCGGCGACCTTTTGAAACCAGAGGGCGGTTTTGTCTTCGGGTTTGGCATCGGGGTCGAGTGTGACGGCAAAATCCGCCATGCTTTGCGGAGCCACGGCGTCGGCCTGACGGTACCACGTCACGGCGTCAGTAGCACTTTTGGGCAGACCGCCGAGACCTTGGGCATAGTACTCCGCGAGTTTGATCATGCTGTCGTGGTCTTTGGCCTGGGCGGCTTTTTGATACCAGACGACGGCCTCTTTGAGGTCGGCGGTGACGCCGGTGCCGGTGGCATAGATGGGGCCCAGCGCGATGATGGCGTTGGTATCCCCGGCGAGGGCGGCCGCGCGGCGCCACTGGGCGGCGGTGGGCAGATTTATTTCTGCACCGCTGCCGTAGGTATACATATCGGCGAGTTTATTCATGGCCAGAACGTAGCCAGCCTGGGCGGATTTGAGATACCACTGCAGGGCCTGGGCTTTATCGGCGGGGACATGGGTGCCGGAGGTGTAGAGTTCGCCCTTGCGGAACAGGGCGCGGGCATCGCCTGCGGCGATGGCTTTATCCAGCCAGAGCAGGCCGGCGGGCACATCTTGTTTGACGAAGCCAGCGATGAGGATATCGGCGACTTCGGTCATGGCGGGGGCATAGCCGGCATCGGCGGCTTTTTGATACCATTGCAGGGCGGACGGGGCATCATAGCTTTGCAGGTAGCCGCGGCCCACGGCGTACATGGCGGCAAGATTACCGGCATTGGCGGCCTGCTTGTACCATTTCCAGGCGGCGTTAGGGGCGTCGGGTTTGACGGTTTCGGCGTCGTAGAGATCGGCCAGTTTGAGCATGGCTTCGGCATTGCCGGCCTGGGCGGCTTTGAGGTAGAGCGTGGCGGCGGTGGCGGGGTCTTTGCCGGCGAGACATTGATCGGCTGCGGTGACGAGGGTTTGGGTGCCGGCGGGCTGAGAGGTGACGGGTGGGGGATTATCGGCGGGGGTGGGGAGGGTGGTGGTGAGGAGCAGGGCGCAGAATATGGGTGCGGCCAACGTGACGGGGGTCGCGCGGGAACGGGGAGTGAAAATGCCCATAAAAATGCCCTCCGGAGAATCTGGATACGTTTGTCCTGCTTTGCTGGAATTATATGGGTGGGATGGGGGAATTCAATTACGAATTACGAATTGACAATTACGAATTAGAATGCCGGGGGGACGGGGGAACCGGCTGAAGCCGGTACTACGTGCGTGAGGGGATGGGGGTGGTTGGTGGGATTTTTCGTCTGTTTGACTGATAAAGCGGTAAAGCCGGGGTACCGGCATTACCGCACTCCAAGAAATGCTGCGCATTAAAGACGGGGGGACGGGGGGAGAATCATGGGCAGGGATGCCCATGTTACGCGCGGGGTCAGGTGCATTCGGCGATGGTTTCGCGGGCGAGTTGGACCCAGCGGGCCAGGCGTTGGGGTTGGTGGGCGACGGTGTGGACGTCTTTCATGATGATTTCGAGGTGGCAATTGCGGGCGGTGCGCAGGGTTTGGCGCAGGTCGGCGCGGATGGCGGATTCGTCGAAGGTGTCGGTGCTGATCTGGGTGGGGTTGGGTTTGCGCGAGTAGATGTATTTGTGGCCGAGGTGGGCGGCCATGGCGGCTTGGTCGCACCAGGGGGAGATGGAGACTTTGCGCAGGTTGGGGAGTTGCTGCAGGATGGACCAGCGGGTGTGCAGGGGTTCGCAGCAGCCGTAGTAGCAGAGGCCGAATTCCTGAATGACCGCGCGCTGGTAGGGGAAGATGAATTCGGCGAAGAGGTCGGGGCCGATGCCGACGGTTTCCTGGGACTCGCTGAGGACCCACAGGTCGCGCAGGCGCACGGGACTGCCGGGGATGTGGTCGGGTTGGGGCAGTTCGGTGGTGTGGCCGCGGGAGCCCGAGCCGATCCAGTCGCCTTCGTTGTTGAGGGTGAGGAGGTTTTCGCTTTCGAGCCAGCGGGCGAAGGCGAGTTGGTCATCGCGCAGGAAGGCCATGAGGCGGTGCAGGCCGGCGGGGTCGTCGTACATGTAGAGCATGAGTTCTTCCAGGCCGACGAGTTTGGCCAGCGTGGCGCTGAGGCCGGCGGTCCACCAGAAGCCGCCGCGGATGCGCACGGGGATGGTGGGGCCGAAGACATCGGCGAGATGGGCCTGCCAGGCCAGGGTGGCGGGGCGGTCCACGCTGAAGGTGCGCGGTTTGAGGAGGGCGAAATCTTCCTGCAGATTTTTCAGCGGGGCAACCCAGTGATAGCTGCCCATATGTTCGCCGACGGTGCCGGTGGTGTGTTCGATGGCCACGCCGAAGTCACTGGTTTGGACCTGCCATTTGATATTGAAGAAAGGGTCCACGACGGAATCGTCGCCGAGGACCTCGGCATCCCAGAGGCGGGCGCGGAGGGTGTTTTCGACCTGACGGGCCCAGGGCTCGGTGCAGCGGAGTTCGGCGGTGAAGGTGAGTTCATTGGTTTGGTAGAGGCCGCAGGATTCGCAGAGGATCATGGGGCCGGCACCGCGCAGGGAGTTGTGATCGAGCCAGCGCTGGCGGCGCGCGAGGTTATCGGGATGATGGGCGATTTCCATGAGCCGGGTGGCGAGGGTGCGCAGGACCGCGCGGTCGGAGGGGGTGATGATCCAGGGTTCGGTGGTGGTCATGGGAGCTCCGCAAGTAATCGTGAACGGTGCGGGGACGATGATACGGCGCGGGGGGCGGAGGGGCAATAAGTTACGAGTGACGAGCGGCTGTGTTTGAAGTCAAGCGTTTTTTAGGTTGAGCGGTTGCCATGTTTCTCCTTTCCGGAGTAGGGCGTTGAGGATGATCAGGAGTTTGCGCATACAGGCGACGAGACAGA
>JBIJDM010000028.1:0-19218 GCA_044344145.1 Phycisphaerae bacterium | reverse complement strand
GGTGGGTGGGGGTTACTTGCCGATTACGGGGAAAAACGGCAGAATGGTGGTTTATTGGCCCGAGTGGGCTGGTTTGGTGCAGTCTTTTTAATCATAGCAGGAGTCCGGATCATGGCGAACAGTGCGGTATCAACCGAATCTTTGGGTGGCGAGCAGAAGATCGAATACAAGGGTAAGAAATTGCGCGTGGCGATTGTGGGCTGCGGCGGGATTTCGGAAACCCATCTGAAGGCCTATGCCGGCATTCCGGAAGTGGAAATTGTCGCGGGCGTGGATATCAAGCCCGAACGGCTGGCGGTGATGCAGGAAAAGTACGGTATCAAGAAGCTGTACAAAGACTGGAAGGTCATGCTCAAGGAAGTGAAGCCCGACGCGGTGGATGTGTGCACGCCCAACGGGGTGCATGCGCCGGCGTGTATTGATGCGTCAAACGCGGGTTGTCACGTGATCACCGAAAAGCCGATGGCGATGACGCCGGCGGAATGTACCAAGATGATTGCCGCGGCCAAAAAGGCCGGCAAGGTGTTGGTGATCGGGTTCCAGTATCGTTATCACCCGGTGACCCAGATGATCAAGCGGTTCCGGGAAGAAGGCCAGTTTGGCAATATTATGTTTGTGAAGTGTCAGGCGCTGCGGCGGCGGGGCATCCCGAACTGGGGCGTGTTCGGCCAGAAGGAATTGCAGGGCGGCGGGCCGATGATTGATATCGGCGTGCACGTGATCGAAATGGCGCACTATGCCATGGGCCGGCCGCGTCCGGTGGCCGCGACGGGCAACATCTGGACCTTCATGGGCAACAAGAAGAGCGAAGTGGTCAGCAGTTGGCCGAACTGGGATTACAAGACCTACACGGTGGAAGATATGGCCATCGGGCATATCCGGTTCGAGAACGGCGCGATTCTGCAGATCGAAGCGAGCTTCTGTGCCCATATCGAAAAGGATATCTGGAATTTCAACATGATGGGCGACAAGGGTGGCTGCAATTGGGATCCTGCGGCTGTGTTCACCGACAAGGCGGGCACGATGGTCAACATGACGCCGTCGTGGTTGCCGCGTGGCGATTTCGGCGTGATGTTTGCCAACAAGCTGCAGAACTTTGTGGATGGCTGCCTGAAGGGTACGGCGCTGGAAGCCCCCGGCGAAGACGGGCTGGCGGTGCAGAAGATTCTGGACGGCGTGTACCGCTCTGCGGCGGTCGGCAAGGAAGTCAAGATTGACTGAGTGAGTTGAAGCGTGAACAAACGAACCCCCGGCAGGGCTTAGGCGCTGCCGGGGGTTTTTGTTTAGGGGGATGGGGGGAGGCTCACGCAACGGCGCGACGACGCAACGAAAAATGCGCGGGGAGGGGGGGGAAATGCGGGCGTGGACGCCCGCGCTCCCAGCGGGGGGTATAAAAAAACACGGGCCGTGAGTGGCCCGTGTGCGTGCGGGTTGGGTTGGATTGGAGGGGAGCGGTTATTTTTTGCGGGCGTTGGCGACGGCGGTGATGAAGGCTTGGGCTTTGGCGGTGATGGCGGCCCAGTCGTTTTTGGCCAGAGCATCTTTGCTGACGAGGCTGGAGCCGGCGCCGACGGCGACGGCGCCGGCTTTGATGAATTCGGGGGCGGTTTTTTCGTCCACACCGCCGGTGGGGGTCAGTTTGAGGAAGGGCATGGGGGCCAGGATGTCTTTGAAGAAGGTTGGGCCCAGGGTGGTGGCGGGGAAGACTTTGACGACATCGGCGCCAGCCTGCCAGGCGGTGAGGATTTCGGTGGGCGTGTAGGCGCCCGGGATGCTGACGGCACCCAGCGTGCGGGTGGTTTCGATGATTTTGGTATTGAGGACGGGGCTGATGACAAAGCGCGCGCCGGCGCGGATGGCATCGGCACAGGTGCCGGGGTCGAGGATGGTGCCCACGCCGAGGACGATTTTATCGCCGTAGAGGTCGGCGAGTTGTTCGATGCCGGCGATGGCCTTGGGGGTGGTCATGGTGACTTCGATGCCGATGACGCCGCCGGCGAGGAGGGCCTCGGTGATATCTTTGAGCTGGCCGAGGGACTGGGCGCGGATGACGGCGACGACGCCGGTATCGGACAGACGTTTGAGGGTGGATTCGCGGCTCATGAGGTTACCTGCTTAAAAATATGGGCCAAAAAAAACGCCCGCGAACAAGCCGCGGGCGGGAGGGCAGCGGGGGATCAGTCCACCGCGACCACGTTGGTGATTTCGGGAACTTTTTCTTTGAGGTTGCGTTCGATACCGAGTTTGAGGGTGGCGGAGCTACTGGGGCAGCCCACGCAGGCACCGTGGAAGCGGACCTGAACGACGCCGGTGGTGGTGGAGACATCCACCAGTTCCAGATCGCCGCCGTCGGATTGAATGACGGGGCGCATCCAGTTGATGACTTCCTGGACCTTGTCTTTGAGGGTGGGGGCATTGGCTTGGGTCATAACACACATCCTTTTTTGCTATAGGGCCAGTATACCGTTAAACGGGGGCGGGTTTCAAATCGCCCGGTTTGCGTACGGTTCAGGCCAGATCCACCTTGATATGGGGCAAGGGGAACTTTTTGGTGTATTCCTGCACTTCGGCGCGGATGGCCGCGAGTTGGGCCGCATCGCCGGCGGAACTGGCCGCACGGTCGAACCAGGTGGCAACCTTGACCATGTCGGCTTCTTTGAGGCCGCGGGTGGTCAGGGCGGGGGTGCCCACGCGGATACCGCTGGTTTCCATGGGCTTGCGCGTGTCGAAGGGGACCATGTTTTTGTTGACGATGATGCTGGCAGCCTGGAGCCAGCCTTCGACGGCGGCGCCGGTCAGGTTGGCATCTTTGCCGCGCAGGTCAATGAGCATGAGGTGGTTGTCGGTGCCGCCGGTGACGAGGCGGTAGCCGCGTTGTTTGAACGCTTCAGCGAGGGCCTGAGCGTTTTTGATGACCTGGCCGCAGTAGACCTTGAAGTCGGGTTGGAGGGCTTCGCCGAAGGCGGCGGCCTTGGCGGCGATGATGTGCATCAGCGGGCCGCCCTGCAGGCCGGGGAACACGGCGGAGTCAATCTTTTTGGCCCAGTCGGCCTTGCACATGGTCATGCCGGAGCGCGGACCGCGCAGGGTTTTGTGGGTGGTGGTGGTGACGAAATCGGCGAAGGGGACCGGCGAGTCATGGTGGCCGGTGGCGACGAGGCCAGCGATGTGGGCGATGTCGGCCATGAGCAGGGCACCGACTTCCTTGGCGATTTCGGCGAATTTATCCCATTCCCAAGCGCGGGGGTAAGCCGAGGCGCCGGTGATGATCAGTTTGGGTTTGTGTTCCAGCGCGGCCTTGCGGACTTCGGCCATGTCAATGCGTTCGGTCGTGGGGTTTAGGGTGTAATGGAAGGCCTTGAACCACTTGCCGGAGATATTGACGTTTTTGCCGTGGGTCAGGTGGCCGCCGTGGTCGAGGTGGAGGCCGAGAATGGTATCGCCGGGGGTGAGGGCGGCGAGGAAGACGGCCTGATTGGCCTGCGAGCCGGAGTGGGGCTGAACGTTGACGTGATCGGCGCCGAACAGTTGTTTGGCGCGGTCGCGGGCGAGGTTTTCGACGACGTCCACATACTGGCAGCCGCCGTAGTAGCGCTTGCCGGGGTAGCCTTCGGCGTATTTATTGGTCAGGCACGTGGCCGCGGCGGCCATGACGGCCGGGGAGACGTGGTTTTCGGAGGCGATGAGTTCGAGGGTGGTTTCCTGGCGTGCGGCTTCGTCGGAGATAGCCTGCCAGAGCGCGGGATCGGACGCGGCGAGGGGATTCATAGGGACACCTGAGGTTAGGAGTTCACTCCGCCCACGCCAACGGCTGCAGGGCGTACGGGGAGTAGTATACCATAGGGGGGAGAGGGGGGAAAATTACGAATTACGAATTACGAATTACGAGTTAGTGAGTGTATAGTTACGAAATAACACGGAAGAGTTAAGGTTTGTCTGGTACTCAGCGGGGTTTTACTTTGGTGGGGGGCACCAGAAACGCTTCGCCGGGCAGATACGAGGGGACGAAGCGGCGTTGGGGGCGGACGACGATCAGGCACAGCAGGCTGACCACGCCATAGACGGCGGCAAAGGCGCTCAGCAGGGCGGTGACCATGCTCAGAGCCAACACCAGATCCCAGAACACCCCGCCAAGTAGATGCGGCACGTTATCGGGCAGTTGCGCGGTCACCAGTTGGGCGGTCATAATCATCCCGCCGACGAGTAATAAACCCAGCACCCACACCACCAGCAGAATCAGGATCGCCACGCTGCTTACGACCCAATGCAGGGCCCGGAATTGCTGGTGCCAGTGACTGAGCAGCAGATACGGCGGCAACCACAGGGCGAAGCACAGGCCGAAGGCCCAGAGTTGCAGTTGGATTTGTGTGCTCAGACCCAGCGCCGACAGGGCGGGGGTATTGAGTGCTTGCGTGGTGGCCGGCAGCGTGTCCGCCTGACTGGTGGGGACCAGCGCGGCCACGGGGGAGGGACCGCCGCCGAAGACCGAGACATAATAGATCACGGTGCCAGCGCTGGTCAGGGCGAACACGATGCCTACCAGGCGCAGGGCGGTGGAGAAAAACAGGCCGCGCGGGCCGTCGCGCGGGGTCAGCGGCGAGGCCAGCCACCAGTTGGCCAGCGCAAACGAGGGGCACAGGATGGTGACAATAATAATGGCCATGGCCATTTGGGCAATGCCGGACCCCGAGCCGCCGATGGCGCTCAGACCGGCAAAGCCCACGCCGATGGCGACGGAACTGATCATAATGATGAGCATGAGCCAGGCGCCCCAGCGGATGCGTGTGACGGGCGCGGGGTTCAGCCACCAATCCACCCCCTCGGTGGGGGACCAATATTGGCGTTTCAGGCTGCAACGTGGGCATGCGGACCCCTCGGTGCCTACTAATAAGGCATTACAGAAGGGGCAGTTGTTGGTCACTGCGGTATGGGTCGTGCCGGTCATAACCTTTACCACTCTCAAATGTAGTGCAGGATAGTGGCAATTGGCCCGCAGGTAAAGCGCTGCTGCGGGGTTAATAATTCTGATTTTATCACCCGGCAGATTTGCGGTAAAATAGCGGCAGGCTTAGGCTTATGTACTCAGATCGGAAACCAAATGGCCGCTGTTGAACCATGGATTTTAGCACCCGGCGTAACGCTGGCACCCACTGCGGTGACCTTCAGTTATGCGCGCTCCGGCGGGCCGGGCGGCCAGAATGTCAATAAGCTCAATACCAAAGCCGAGTTACGCTTCCGCATCACCGCGCTGGTGGGGCTGACGCCCGGGGCGTCGGGCCGGCTGACGCAATTATTGTTGCCTCGCTACACCGCGCAGGGGGATTATCTGATTACCGCCGAGACCCATCGCACACAGGAAGCCAACCGCAAGGCGTGTATCGAAAAATTGACCCATCTGGTACGGGCTGCGGTGGTGGAACCCAAGAAACGGCGGCCCACCAAACCGTCCAAGGCCAGCAAGCTGCGACGTTTGGACGGGAAAAAACGCGATCAGGAAATTAAGGCGCAACGGCGCGTGACTTGGGATTAAGTCTGGGTTATATCGGCAATGGTGCAGCGCTGGCGGCGTTGTAGTACTAGCAGTGTTCCTATCTTTTACGGAGTGAAACGATGCGTAGCAGTTATTTGGCGTTAGCGTTGGCCGTGGCCTGTACTCTACCCGCATGGGCCCAGACCGCCCCGGCGACCGACCTGCCCGCTACGGTGGACTTTAAGAAACTGGTGACGCAGGGCCCGTGGAAGGTGCCCAATCCCGCTACGGCGAATCATCCGGGGATCAAAGATGCGCCTGCGGCGAGTCCGGCCACGTATACGGATGAAGCGGGACTACAGCAACGCGCGGGGATTCTGGTGGCGGGTCTGGCCCGCAACGATTTGTCGGCGTGGCGCAGAGGTTATTTTGCCGGTGGCGATCCGGGCAAGTATTTGCCCGGCCCGGCGATGGCGATGTTGCTGATCAACCCCGAAGCCCCCACGCCGCGCAAATATATGAATGACGACCGCTCCTATCAGGAGCAGTATCACTTCGCGGTGGTGAACTGGGCGCGGTTTCTGCCGATTTTCGGTTCGGTCATGGCCCCCGAGACCATGGAAAAGTGGTCCGTGGATGCGGGCAAGGCCGGGGCTTATCTCAGCCCCAACGGCACCGAGAATCACAAGACGATGTGGATGACCTCGTCCAATGTGCTGCCGGCGTTTGTGACCAAGGGCGGGCGCTTTGGCAATCAGGGCGTGGCCGGGGCGCAAAAGCAGGCCAAGCAGTTGCTGACCAACTACGTCAAGGGTTTGTATCAGGCCGGCATGGGGGAATGGGATTCGTCCACGTACATGATGTTTGATGTCAACGGGATGCTGAATGTGTACGATTTCGCGGCGGATGAAGAGACGCGCCTGCTGGCGCGGGCGGCGCTGGATTATTACATCGCCAGTTATGCCCTGAAATACACCAACGGTGTGTATTGTGCACCCAATCAGCGCGGCTATGCCGATGGGCCGGTGAAGAAAATCGGCGACCAGACCGGCTGGCTCTGGTGGAACAGCACCGCCCCGGTGACGGCGGAACAGACCAAGGGCTTCAATTACGCCCTGCATCCCGCGCTCAGCAGTTGGCGTCCGCCGCAGGTGATGACCGACATTGCGCAGCGTAATCTGCCGGTATTGCCGTACGAGGCGACCAATACGCGGGCGAATTACTGGTATGGTTTGAGTCTGCAGCCCACGGCGGGTGAATATGCGGAAACGGTGTATGTAAGCAAGCATTACACCATGGGATCGCTGTGGAACGGTTTTGGTGTGCAGACCAGCCGCTTCCAGGTGGCCATGCCCACCGACCATGACACGATTGTGTTCACGGGGGGCAATCCCACGAATATTGACGACAAGGGTGTGCCGCGCGGGATCGGCTTCCACGACGGCATCGGCAAATATGACCAGTCCGCCCAGATCGGCGCGTCGTACATCTGTCTGAGCAACATTCCCAAGGAAGACCTGAATCCTTGGGTGTTTGTGGGCATTCCCGAAGGCATCACACCCGCCGCCAAGGGGGATTGGTATGTCTATCAGGCGGGCAAGGCCTATGTGGGCGTGCGCCTGTTGGGCCCGGGCAAGGTCACGGAAACCGAACTGACCGCCAAGGAAATTGAAGCCAACGCGAAGAATGTCGAAAAAGGCCGTCCGGCCACCAACAAACCCGCGCCGATTTTCCGCGTGGATGGCAATCAGGCCGGCTTTATTGTGCAGATGGGCGATGTGGAGGAATACCCCACGCTGGCGGATTTCACCACCGCGCTGACGGGCAAGACCAAAGTCACGCTGGATTTGGCCAAGCTAACGGTCAGTTATACCAATCCCAAGGGTACCGTCATCGCCAGCACGTATCAGGACGGTAAAGGCATGGCGGCGGTGACTGTGGACGGCAAGGCGTACAATCCCAAGGAATGGAAGAAGGTTTTTGTTTCACCCTATATCAATCTGGCCGACGGCGTCTTGAGCATCAACAATGGCAAGGCGGGATATGTGGTTGATTTCACCGGTGATCTGCCGGTCTACAAAGCCTGGCAAAAATAACGGATTCTGCGAAGGGATCTTATGGTGGCGCGTGTGCCGGCATGGTTGGTGCCGTTGACGGTTGGGTTTTGGATCGTGGTTGTCACGGTATTGGCGGTGCGCGCCCATAAACAGGTACAACGCAGCTTGGGCACGCCGGGGGCGAGTACCAATACCGTGTTTCCGTTGTTCCCCGAAGCGGGGCGGAAGTGGGTTGCGGGGCAGGACCCCTACGATGCCAGTGCGGATCACCCCGGGGCCTATCGCTACAGTCCCACCGCATCGGTGCTGTTTGTGCCCTTCAGTTGGTTCGCCCCGGCCTGGGGTGCGGTGATATGGGTACTGATCAATGTCGCGGTGTTTCTGGCGGGGCTGTGGTATTGGCTGGGTGGCTGGTACCGCGGGCCGGATAAACTGGCCTGGGTGGCGCTGGTGGCATTGGCGGCCACGCCGCTGGTGGTGGGCAGTATTGCCAATGGGCAGGTTAACGTCCTGATCATCGGCCTGCTGATGCTGGCCGTGGCCCTCACCCGCGCGCAGCGCTGGTGGTGGGTGAGTATCGTGATCACGCTGGCAACGGTGTTCAAAATATATCCCCTGGCGCTGGGCATGCTGCTGGTGCTGGTCTATCCGCGCCAGCTAAGTTGGCGGCTGGCGCTGTGTGTGGCGGGGGCGGTGTTGTTGCCGTATCTGGCGCAGGCGCATGCGTACGTCAACTCGGCATATCTCACATGGTATCACGTCGTGGGTGCGGACGACCGCACTATGCACCCGCTGGATAACACCTACCGGGATGCCGCGTATCTGTACCGGCACTATGGCAGTTGGATTGGAAATTGGCTGTTTCCGCAGATGACGCTGGCCACGGCGGAAGGAATATACCGACTGGTACAATTGGCCAGCGCCGCCGGGGTGGCGGGCGTGTTGGTCTGGGTACGCTGGACCAAACGCCAGACGCCGGAACTGCCGGATCTGATATTGGCGCTGGTGGTCATATGGATGATGTTGTTCGGCCCCAGCACGGAATCGGCCACGTACAGTATGTTGGGCCCGGTGGCGGCCTGGTTGTTGGTGCGGTTTGGGTCGCGCTGGCCCCGGCTGGAAGGAGCAGGCTTGGGTTGGATGACGGCCCTGGCGTGGTTGCTGCTGGCTTCGGCGGTGGTGGCGCTGTGGTTTCCGGGCGGGCGCAATTTCACCGCCATCGGGGTGCAGCCGCTGGCGGCGGTGGTGCTAATGCCGGTGGTATTGGTGCTGCTGGGCCGGGGCCGGGGCAACGAATATCCCGCCTGAGGTTTGAGTTTTCGCCCGCGCGTGGGTATCGTCAGGGCTTCGCCGGGCCGGTGATCCGGTCTAAGTCTATGGTGGCACGGAGTTTATGCAGGAAACGTTATTCAGTCTCATTTTGCCCACGTACAATCCCGGGGCGGATTTGCCCGTGACGTGGGGCAAATTGCAGCAATTTTTAGCCACGCAGACGCGGCGCTGGGAAGTGCTGTTTGTCTGTGACGGGTGTTCCGACGGCACCGAGGCCAAACTGCGTGAATTGATCGCCACCTGCCCGTATGAAGTCCGGTTGCTCTGTTCGCCCAAAAATCGGGGCAAGGGCCACGCCGTGCGCCGCGGCCTGTTGCGGGCGCGCGGGGATTACCGGATTTTTACCGATGTGGATCTGGCGTATCCGCTGGAGATGGTGACCAAGCTGGCCGATGAATTGGTCCAGGGCCATGACGTGGTCATAGCCTCGCGGGCCCATGCCGACAGCGCGATCCAGCACGCTTCGGGGATGCAAAAATATCTGCGGAAGCGCCAACGGCAAAGCGCCCTGTTCAATCTGCTGGCCCGCACCATTCTGGGCATCCGCCAGCGCGACACGCAGGCGGGGCTGAAAGGCTTCACCGACCGGGCCGTGCGGACCATGTTGCCGTATGTGAAATGTCAGGGGTTCGGGTTTGATTGCGAACTGCTCGTGGCCTGCCGGTATTTCGGCATCCCGGTGCGCGAACTGCCCGCGCAGGTGATTTATGACAGCACGGTGTCCACCACGCGGCTGACCAGCGGCGCGGCGATACTGGGCGAATTGCTGACCATCCGCCATCGCTGGCGGCGCTTTGCCCGGGTGGGTCTGGATCGCAGCATTCTGATCACTGCGGCCGATTTGGAAGCGGCCCGCATCTACGACCAACGGCGGCGCGAACGCATGCAGCGGCGCCTCCAGCAGGTACAACATTGAAACGGGATGCAAGGAACTCTTGGGTATGCGTTATCTGATTATCACCGCAGATGATTTTGGCATCGGCCCGGCGACCACGCAGGGCATTCTGCAACTGGCGGAACAGGGCATTGTGCAGTGCTCGGTGCTGATGGCCAATTCGCCCTATGCCGCCGCAGCCGTGACCGCCTGGCGGGCTGCGGGCCAGAAATTGGAACTGGGCTGGCATCCGGCGCTGACCAATGATGCGCCGGTACTGCCAGCAGCGCAGGTGCCGAGTCTGGTGGATGCACGGGGACGGTTTTTCCCGTTGGGGGTGTTTTTACGCAAACTCTTCAGTCGCCAATTGCGCCACGATGAAATCCGTGCCGAACTGACGGCGCAATACCAGCGCTGCACGGAATTGCTGGGCCAGCGCCCCACGGTGATCAATACCCATCATCACATCCAGATTTTCAAACCCATCGGCGGGATTATCAAGGAACTGGTGCTCGCCCACGGCCCGGTGCCGTATATGCGGCTGGTGCGCGAGCCCTGGGATATGCTCTGGAAAGTGCCCGGTGCCCGGGCCAAACGATTGTTTTTGAACTGGCATGGTCGCGCGGCCGCGCGGCGCCAGCGCCGGCTGGGCTTGGTCGGCAATGACTGGCTGATCGGCGTGACCGATCCGCCCTGCGTCAGTGATCCCGACTTTTTCATCCGGCTGATCCGGACCGTGCCGGGCAAGGTGGTGGAATTAACCTGCCACCCGGGGCTGCTCGACGAGACGCTGCTGGGCCGCGATTGCACGCGCGAAGATGGCATGATGCAGCGCCGCGTGCGCGAATTGGAATTATTGGCCGACCCGCGCTTTCTGACCACGTGCCGGGAGGCCGGCTTTGAATTGCTGGCGCCCCACCGGCTGGCGGCACTGTATCAGGCCCGGACCATGGGCTGACCCCGGAGCCTGTGGCCCGGCACAAGGAGTATGCGGCGATGAGTCGGGTGCCTTTTTTAACCCAAGTCCAAAGTCTGGACCCCGCACAACTGCTGGCCACGCTGCGCCCGGTGCGGCCGCGTCTGCTACTCACCCCCCAGCGTATGGCGCGCGTGGAGACCATGCTGCTCCAGCATGAGCTGGCCCGGGGGCTGAAAGACCGGCTGCTTACGTATGGGGCGCAGTTGGCGCTGGAGGCGCCCAATACCGAGCGCACCCTCGCGGGCGCGCGGACGGTGCTGGACCGGTTGTATACGTGGGTTACGTTGTATCATCTGACGCAGGCCGCGCACTGGGTGCAGCGCAGCGTGCGCGAATTGCACGCGACCGCGGCGCTGGCGGATTGGCGCGCGGATGATTTTCTGACCTGTGCGGAATTCATGCATGGGTTCGCCGTGGCACTGGACAGTCTGCCGCTGACCGAGGGGCAGCGCGGGGACTTGCAGGCGGCGCTGGTGGCCAAGGGTTTGCAGCCCGCGCTGGAAAAACTGACCTGTCTGCCCTGGTGGCATCGGGATACGTGTAATTGGAACATTGTCTGTAACAGCGGGATTATTCTCGGCGCGCTGGCCGCGGCGGAAGCCGCACCCCGTCTAAGTGCGCGGCTGATCAGCCTGGCGCTGGCGGGTTTGCCCAATGCGCTGGCCACCTTTGCCCCCGATGGTGGCTGGCCCGAGGGGCCCGGCTATTGGGCCTATGCCATGCGTTATCTGGTGCCGTTGGTGACCGCGCTGGAAAACGCGCTGGGGCATGATTTTGGCATCAGCCAGTTTGCCGGGCTGGACCGCGCGGCATATTTTCGCCTGCACATGGAGTCGCCGGCGGGCCGGTTGTTTGATTATGCCGATGCGTATGGCGAAGCCCCGCCGGAGCCGTGTCTGGGGGCATTGGCCCAGCGTTACCGCCTGCCGGCCGTGGCGGCGTTTTTACGCCAGAGCGTCACCGCGCGGCCCGAGCGCGCGCACCTGTATTACGGCACGCTGGCGCGCTTGCTGCTCTGGTACGATCCGCAGGGCACACGTGCCGATATGGCGGAATTGCCGTTGGACGCGTGTTTCGTCGGCGTGGATGTCGCGGCGTTCCGGGCCAGTTGGCTCGACCCCCGCGCGGCGTATCTGGCCGTCAAAGGCGGCGATATTCAGGCCCCGCATGCCCACGCGGATCTGGGCACGTTTGTGCTCGATGTTCACGGCACGCGCTTCATCACCGACCTGGGCGGCGATCATTACGATCTGCCGGGCTATTGGAACGGCCGGCCTAATACCGATTACGCCCGCTGGCGCTTGTATCGCACCGGCACCATGGGCCATAACACGCTGCTGGTGGGGCCGGAGCCGACGGGGCAATATCCGCTGGCCACCGCCGCGCTGCGCGACTTTTGCAGCGGCCCCGAAGCGGGCAGCGTGACCGTGGATTTGACCGACGCCTACGCCCCTGCGGGCCTGACCAGCGCCCTGCGCACCGTACAGTTCGATCGCGTCGAGCGGCGGGTCATGGTCTGCGACGCGCTGACAGCACGCACGCCCACTCTGGTGACCAGCCGGCTGCATACCTACGCCGAAATCCGCGGCGAAGGCAATACCTATACCCTCCGCCAGAATGGACAACAAATCATCCTGCGCGCCTGGGGCACCGGCGCCGTAAACGTGACGGTGCAGGCCGTGAATCTAGCCCCACCCGCCAAACCCACCCCGGGGCTGCAGCGCATTGATGTGCAAATGGAAATCGCCGGCCCCGGCGAGCTGGTCATGGAACTGGCGTGGTGAGGGGGGCGAATAATTTTACATGGATGGACCGGATGCACGGGATGGGGCCGGGGGGATGTCGCGTTATTGCTGGACGACACATAAAAACACCAAATATTCTCATTATCATTATTGGCATAATATATACTTGACATATTCCGCACACATGATAATCTGTCACCCATCAACGTGAGGTGATACCTAATGCGAAGCAGTTGCGTGGTCCAGCGTGTGGTTAAATATGTGGTCAAACGTCCAAGCATCGGCCCGCTGAGTCGCTTCGGCTTGGCCATGCTGGCCCTTGGCGCAGCATCCGTACTGGGTCAGGGCTTGCGCCCGCTGACGCTAGGGGCACAGGGTACGGGCACCACACAACCAGCCAAAGCTGTAGCATCTACCCCCACAGCGCCGTTGGCGGGGGTGTGGGAAAGTTATGTCCGCAATCCGCAGGGCCATCCCAATCTGCCCAATGTGTCCTATGCGGGTTACATGTACGGCGAAAAACCCATCCCCGAACCCAGTGCCGAGAAGGTCTTCAATGTCCGCAGCTATGGGGCCGTGGGCGATGGCGTGGTGAATGATTCCTTGCCGTTGCTGCGCGCGCTCGCGGCGGCACGGCAGGCGGGTGGGGGCACGGTGTATTTACCCGCCGGGGTGTATCTGACCAATGCGCTGCTCTGGCTGGATCAAGATGGTCTGCGCTTGCGCGGCGCTGGGCCGGGGAAGACCATTCTGAAATTCACCCGCAGCGTGCCCGAGGTGGTGGGCGATGAGGGCGGTACTATTGTGGGGACGGGCAAATTCGTACCCGTGGGGCAGCAGTGGTCGCTGTCGGGCGGACTCATCAGAATTTCGCCCAGCCGGTCCTATCTGTCGGGCGTGGTGGGCCAATTGCCCCAACCCGAGCGGGTGGCGGTGACGGGGACCTGGGCAGATGGTGCGGATACCATCGAGGCGGCCACGCCAGTGGCGTGGTTGCGTCCGGGTCAGGCAGTGGTGTTGGAGTATGTTGCGGGGCCCAAGGCATTGCTGGCGCTACGGGGGCCGGATGCGGCGTTCCCGGCGTTTGCCGCGTGGTTCCCGGATGGCAAAATACAATTTCGGATGCGCACCGAGGTGCAGACAGTGAAGGGCACCACGGTGACATTCCGCAAGCCATTGGTGGTGCCGGGCACGGCAGATGCCACCTTGACGATTGAAAATCCCCTCCAGACCATCCAACAGAGCGGGGTGGAGCACCTGACGGTGCAGATGCCCGTCCATGTCCGAACGGGACACCTACAGGACCCCGGTTTCAATGCGATTTATCTCAAGTATGCCCAGCACTGCTGGGTGCGGAATGTGGCCATCAGCAATGCCGACAATGGCATCATCATGGCAGACGCGGCCAACAATACGCTGGTGGGTGTGACTATGGACGCGGCCCCGGAATCATTCACACCCACCACGCAGCCGGGGCAGAAACCCGCCCAGCCATATACCTTTAGCATGCATCACGCGTATTCCCTGCGCAGGGGGAGTTGTGATAATCTGATCACGGATTTCACGGTGAAGGCACAGGTCATGCATGGACTCAGCGTACAGGACTTTGCCAACGGCAATGTGTTCCGCAAGGGCACCATGGCCCATGGCACGTTTGTTAATCACCGGGGGCTGCCGTTTGACAATGTTCGGTCGGACATCGCGATCCATGGGGATGGCACGCCGGAGTGTGATAGTGATTTCGGACCCTTTCAAGGCCGGCGGGGTGTAAATTGGAATGTACGGGTGACCACGAATCCCGAAGACCGCAAGCCACGAGTGCAGAATCTTGTGGGGGCGGAATATTACCCGCCAGCGGCGTTGGTGGAAACGGTGGGACAGAAACCGAATCCGGCGGATTTATATGTGGCGCAATGGGCGCTGCGGGTAAACGATGCAGCCCAACGGCAGGCGGTGCTGGCCAGTTGGCAGGCTCCGGCGGTGCCAGTGGGACCAGACGTGCCGGTCAAGGTGGTGTTTATCAATTCTCTCGCCCGGGATTATTACGCGTGGATGACGGATATGAAGTTTTCGGCGGACCCGGTTTATAGTGGCGACCGCTATGCGCGGCGGGTGGAATTTGCCAATCAAGTGGCGCGGCTGGTGAGTGACAAGGAGGCAAGCCAGCAGCGGGAATTCTTGGACTTAGTCTGTGGGGATGCCACGGACAATAAGCTATTTTTAGGGTTAAACAGTACCGAAGGATTGGAAACCGCGGAGCGTGCCATCTATGACATGATGTTGTATCGGTACCGGCAGGCTGTGGCCACGTTTATCTCGCCAGCGGAACGCCGTGCGGCAGTGGAGGCCTTAAACACCGGCACGATGCAAGTCATCGCGCGACTGGAGCTGACAGAGGCCGAACGCCAAAAATATCTGGAAAGTTGGGACAATTTTTATCAAAACGCCCTTTGGAAACAAAACCGCTTGCCGTTGCCGGTAGTGTGGCCGAAACCCGATGCGCAGGTATTCAGCGCTCTGGAAGCGCACCTGAAGGCGCAGCGTAATCCGGAGGAACTGCGTAAGTTTCTATACGCCAAATACGATGACAACCGTTTGGAGGGTATGGCGGCCCACATGGGTCAACACGCGGCGGCCTGGCTCGAAGGCCAGCGTCAGAACCCTCCAGCCACGGCGGAGGCCAAAAAAGTGTTAGAAGCCGCGCTGCAGAAACAGGAAGCGTGGAGCAAAAGACGTATTCTGGAATTGAAGTTAGATGAATAAAGGAGCCTCTCATATCACGGCAGCTTGCATGTGGGTTGGTTGGATATGTGTTGTTGGCTAGACTGATGTGACGGTGGGATATTTCACGCAGTGCCACGACGACGCAACAATATATGCGCAGGGGGATTGTGCGTTAAATATAGGCTTGCCCGCATCCGACCTACGTCGTCGTAGTCGTTGATGCCGCCGCAGCTTCATCCTGGGCATCCGTATCCGCCGCAGCCAGCAAGACCGACGCCAGATCGCTGCTGCTGCGCAGGGAGGCCAGACAGGCTACGCCGGTGCGGAAGCCGGGGAGGTCCTGGGCCCACAGTTGCGTGCCGGTATCGGGGTGCAGGCCGTAGGTGTAGCCATTGACCGAGACCACCAGCAGGTCCGCTTCCACCAGCAGGGTGACATAGCCATTGCGCGGCGCTTCCCAGCGCCATACGATCTGCCCCGTGGCCCGATCCAGCGCCGCCACGCGCCCACGCAATCCAACATAGACCAGATTGTTCATCGCCATACCTCCCAGAGTTAATGCGTTTATCCCCGCGCTGGCGGGGGGTGATACTGATAATCCGCCCGGCACTGCTTACGCCACGGGCACAGCGCCCGGCACGTCCTCCGCGGGGTCGGCCGTGGTCAGGTTCAGATGCCGGCGCCACGAACTCGCCAGCCAGTGCAACTCGTAAACATCATTGCCCATCAGCAGGCCATGGGTTTTGTTGTTGAGCAGTTTCACCTTGATATGCTCGACGGGCTTGTCGTTCACTTCCACGCCGGAGTAATCCACGATAATCTCGGCGATGTCCTTGCGGGCGCAGACGAATTCCTCTTTCCGCACCCGGCTGGACGTGGTGGCCACGAATTCATCGGGCGTGATGACAATCACGCTCTTGCGCGTCATCAAATGGATCGCGATGCCCAGCATGAGCACACCCACGGCCACGAAAATCAGCACGAATAACGCCCCGGGACTGAAGTTGCGCACGGTGAGTAGAAAAATCCCGCCGGTGAACACGTTCCAGATCACGGCAAAGATGAAAAAGCCCAGCCCCACGCCTTTGAACCCGCGTGCGGGGATGATATAGGTATGGGTATCGCCATTGGGAATATAGGCGATGGTGGAATCTGCCGGCTGCGGCAGTTCCATTTGCGCGATGCGCCCCGCAGCCGAACGATAAATCCGCTTGCCTTCATCATCCACACTGTTGGGGTCGGCGGGGACGATGGGGATCGGCTGCACCGGGCCGGTGCCGGGTTGCAGCGGGGTCATCAGGATGGGATGCGACTGATCCAGTTGCAGGCGGTGGGTGATATCCTCCGCCAAGATCAGGCCCCAGGCCTTGGGATAACCCATGCCGACAGAGAGGGCTTTTTTTCCTTTTTTAGCAATGATCCGCACGTGCCGCATCCCGGCCAGCCCCGACGGCCCCAGCCCGGGAATATCGTCGCCCTGCAAATTCGCGGGCGCCACTTCGATGCGGGCGATGTCCTGGGCCTTGATATGCTTGGCATAATGCAGCCATCCGGCGACCTGATCCACCTTCAGCCACCCCTTGCGCAGCGTAATCACCTCATGACTGGGCCGCAGCAGCAGCACGCCGACGCGGATGATGGTAAAACCACCCCACAAAAACGGCAGGCAGAAACACGCAAAGAGCAACCGGAACCAGTGCATGGCATCGGCCGGAAAACCATTGCCGATCCATTCCCAGATCCCGCTGGCGATGATCCCCCAGAACAAGGCAAAGCCCGCAAACGCCAGTCCAAACCCCAACGGCACCAGCCCCACATAACGCCACTTGCCCAAATCGCGCGTGGGCAGCGTATAGCGGAACCCGTCTTCCAGCGTTTCCACAGTGATTTCCGGCGGCAGTGGGGTCATGGATATACCTCTCAGGATCAGCGAAGCGTCAATGATTATGTTACCAAGCCCCGCGCATCGCTGCACGCGGATAGGGGGAGAACATTTTTACATGGATGGATAGGATGCACAGGATGGGGACGGGGGGAATATAACCACGGAAGACACGGAAGGGCACGGAAATGAAGGTAGGGGCGACCGGCGGTCGCCCTCTTTCGTAACATGGAGCATCCCTGCCCATGATTATGATGTGTCCCTCGCGGCACAACTACGGGTGGGGATATTTACATGGATGGACAGGATGCACTGGATGAAAACTGGCCGGGTGGGCGATCACCGGCACGGTGGGCAATATGGGGTCAGCGCTGTGCAGGTTGGCAGGATGCAGGTCCAGGATCGTCAAATGGCGCGGAACTTTGAGGGGGAAGGGAAGATTTTCCGGCGGGAAGGTGAAACCAGGTCTACCGGTAGAACACCAGCACCTTGCACTGCCAGGTTCGGGATTGACTGCAGGCATCTCGCGCGTTAGTATCCCTGAAGTACAGGAGTCGCGGCGATGCAAACGACAATGAGCCAAGGCATCTCAGCGGGCCCGGCGGGGTCCCCACCCGCCGCACCAGTGTCCCGTGCCAAGCCCGATGGACAGCTTGTAAGCGAGGATGTTATGCGGATCCGCCCAAACACCCCTGCGAAGAATAAACGAGACATGAAAGCCTCGCTTTTGAATATACTTACGTGCAAATATCTCCCGCGTTTGCGGGCGTGTTATACGGGCTCCCAAGGTGTTCTTGGGATGTTAGACGGATCAATCTAATTACTGTTAGGCGGAGGAGAGCACATTGAAGACGCGCACCGTTAGTTCCGCAACTGAACTCGACGCCTTGGTGCAGTCGGTGACAGCATCAGCGACCAAGGCGCTCGCTCAGATCTCCAACCTCGGGTCGGACGGGCTACGCGCCATCTGGTCGATGAAGTTTGAACCCGTTGGCTGCGACCCTCTTGATTCCGAGTCGCCGCTCAACCTCATCGAGCAGCTCAACCAATCGTTCACTTACATCGCCTCTGCGAGAGCCACCGCGATTTTGCTTGATCGCCATCCAGAGCTTGCGCCGTTTACGTTGAATCTCGGCACGGTAGGCGGGTCGGACATCGAGTCAAAGGCGGGTGTGGGCGTGGCGGCGGAGGTTTTCGCCGCAGTGAACACCTCGAACAACCGGAAGTTGGCGAGTGACATTGCCAAAGTCGCTGCCACTGCGGCGGGTATCAAATACGTGTTCTTCATGTGCCCTGGCTACGAAGCTGGCCACCAGCCTAAACTGAGCCGCTCGGGGGTCGAAGTGTGGTCGGTCGGGGCGACGCTGTAAATGCCGTGTCGCTGAGTTAAGACGCCTAACCCGGCGCTGCACCTGTCCCGGCCGTGCTGTCTGTTTTGCACTGCTCCCTGTGACGTGGCCGGGCAGGTGAGCTTGATCGTTATGTCACCGGGGAACGCACTTCTCATGTCCGAGCTTCTAGCCGAGGTCGAACGATTCCGCGCTTGGGCGGCGACTTACCCGCCAGCCGAACGAAGCGGCGAGTGGGCAGTGTATAACGGAACCCGTCTTCCAGCGTTTCCACAGTGATTTCCGGCGGCAGGGTAGTCATGGGATACCTCACAAGAAGCACGAAACGTCTGTGATTATGTTACCAAGCCATGCGGATCGCTGCACGCGGAGAGGGGAGGGAAAGTTAAGAGCGGCTGTGTTTGAAGTCAAGTGATTTTTAGGTTGAGCGGTTGCCATGTTTCTCCTTTCCGGAGTAGGGCGTAGAGGATGATCAGGAGTTTGCGCATACAGGCGACGAGACAGACTTTGGAGGCTTTGCCGGTGGCCTTTAACCGTTTATACATGGCGGCAATGACGGGGTTACAGCGGACGGCACAGACGGTGGCCATGTAGAGGGCGTTACGGACCGGGGCCCGGCCGCCGCGACAGGAGCGTTTGCCCTTCCAGCCGCCGGATTCGCGGGCAAAGGGGGCCAGGCCCACCAGGGCGGCCAGCGGGGAGCGGTTGATCTCCCCGAGCTGGGGTAATTGGGCCAACAGGATGGCGGCGGTGGTGGCGCCCACGCCGGGGACGGAACTGAGGATGCGGTACTGGTCGCGCCAATC
>JBIJDM010000027.1:0-19338 GCA_044344145.1 Phycisphaerae bacterium | reverse complement strand
GGTAGCCCAATGACAGACGAAGCGGAGAATGATATACGTGTTATATTTGGGCGAATGAGCGGTGTTTTACCTGTTAATCCGGATAGCGCACTAGGTACACTTAGGCTATCTACCCCAGCGGATGTAGCTACTAGTGAAGGGAAAAAAGTATACACTGATCTCATGCGCAAAGACATGGGGCTACGGCGCATGCTTTCAGGTTTTACCCCCACAGGTCCAAAAAAACCTGTAAAATTTGTTATGCAGCAATCCAGTGATGGCAAACCCACAACTCTATGTCCGGCGGTTGCTGTTACCCCTACAATGCGGATAGATTTTTCATCCGAACCCAAATCTGCTACCGCAAAAGTTTTCCCCGCACCTGCTACCCAGAATGCGGCCAGAGTTGCAAACGGTTTTGTAGAATTCGATACTGAATGTGATACGAATGTTCCTGCCAGTGAGGTATTGGTTGCGGATCAGGGGTGTAGTGTTGTATTAAACAATGTTCGATGGGTGGGCAATTCACGTATTGAATTTGGCTATACTGCAACATGCGAAGGAGCCACAATTAAACTTGTCGTCAAGGCTATGAAATTACGGGGCAAGGGCAGCGTCTTGCATTTAGATGGAAATAATGACCCTTCGACACCACTATATGATGATAATGGCAATTTGTCAGCGCCAGCATCCGGTGGTGTCGCGCCCAGTAAAGATGATTTTTCATGGATATTTAAAACAAGCTGACACCAAGACGGCAGATAGAATTTTAGCGATTTGATTAAATTAACTGGAGTCCTAACGGTGTATCGCATAGCAAGACCCATGAAATATCTGCCACATACTTTGATTTTGGCTGGATTTTTGTTAATGGGTACTGCAGCGTGGAGACTAATCCGCAATCAATCGGATGTTCGTGACACGGGTATGCAGGAGTTTTATGTCGGAGACAGCCAATCACGACTACAATCGGAAAAACTGGATTCGCGTTTTTCAGATATGTCTCACTGGGCAAAAGCTGGGGTGCGGGGTGGGATACCGGACCAAATACCTGTCCATACCACGGTACAGCCGGGTGAAGACATACAGACGGCAGTAGATCAGGTTGCAGCGGCTGGAGGCGGAAAGGTGCAATTGGTCCAAGGTACGTATCCTCTAACGCAAGCGCTCACCATGCGGACCAATGTGGTGCTTTCAGGGGCGGGACCCGAGTTGACGATTCTGGAAAATCGTTTGCGTACCAAGTGGGGTGATGAGCGAAATATTGTTGGAATACGCCTGATTGAAGTAATGAATTCAGGGGTGCAAAACTTGACGATCCTAAACCCCTTTGTCCGCGATTTGGACAAAAAAATATACACAGGGAAATTCGATGATAATATGGACGGCTTGGATGACCTTCATGTTGGTCATATTGTGATGCATAAAGCTTATGATTGCTGGGTTGACAACTGCCGTATCCTCTATTCTGGTACGGCCCCGATTATCATTGATACTTGTGCACACATTACGATGCGGAACAATATAGTTGACACCTCGTTTAATAAGGGTGGGAATGGATCAGGATACTATATTTTAATTGGAGCCAACTACGTTTTGTGTTTCAACGAAACCGTGCGGAATATTCGCCATTTCGTAATCCAGAATAATTCTATGTATAACGTTGTTTTAGGTTGTCGATTTGAGGTGGATGTTAATTTCCATGGCGAGGATGGTGGGCATAACTTAATCGAGGATTGCGTGGTGGAGTTGCCTGCCAAGCACATGTGGCCGCCGGTGAGTTATTGGCGCCGGCCACCAGGGCCGGATAATCTGATTTATCGGATTACGGCGAGTAAAGGTAAGTCCAAAATCCTCGAAAAGAGTGTACCTTGCGACCCGCTGGCCATGTATACCTTGAAAGACGGCAGCCCACGGGCATATCTTTACGAAGTGGCCCAGCCGATGCCCGCCACACTATATCCGATGAGCGGACGACGCTAACGGGTTTCTCTGGTATGTGCATGGAGTAGGGAAGGGGTGGTTTTGGTGCGCGCCGAAGCTAACTCGCGGGCCTAATAAACGATGATTTGTATAACCCGGGGGCCGCGTTATATGGTTTCCAGCCAGAACTACCCCGAAATACTGGATCAACCTAAATTGCAGCTCAGTTTTTCTCCCTTTTTGGGATGCCTTTCGTCGGAAATCTGGTAACATCAACGGTTTACGGTCCGCTGCGAGTCTGGCTCGCGGCTTGTTTGCGGAAGGATTGCCCATGACCAAAAAAGTGGTCTTATTCGCCGTTGGCTTGGTGGTCTTTATTGCCGCCTTCCTGGTGTATCAGTATCTCACCGGTACCGGGCTGGGCAGCACGGGGCCCACCACCATCACCCCCAACCAGCGTTTGGACAAAGCCGTCAACAACCCCACCTTCGAGGCCCGCAAGCCCGATGGTACCATGGAATTTCTCCTCACCGCCAAACGTTCCGAGCCGGGCGCGCCGGGCATATATATGCTGGAAAAACCGCGCGTGATCTATTATGCCGCCAATGGCCAGATGGTGGTGGTCACCGCCGATAAATGCAAATTGCGGGTGGATACGTTGGGGGGCGATATGAGCATCGCCAAGCCGATTCCCAAAGGCGCTGTGCTGATCGGCGATGTCCGCATGACCATCGGGCCGGCCACCACCTTCAAATTCGACAGCAATGAAATGCAGCCCGGACAGATTCAGGCCCGGATGGATCAGGACGTGGATCTGGACTACTCCCAGCGGCTGCTGACCAGCCCCGGCAAGATCGAAGTCCGGGGCGAACGGGTCTTCTTTGATGGCCGCAATGTGACCGTGGCCTTTAATACCGACCAGAAACGCATCGAATATCTGCGCATCGAAGAGGGGAACAAGATTGTCGTCCGGCAGGTGGGGCGTCAGGCGCTGAATCTGACCGGCCAGACCGATACCAAGACCGAATCCAGTTCCAAACCTGCCGTGGTGGCGGGGGGGCCGCGTTCGGTGTACCGTCTGAATTTCGGTAAGGATGTATTGGCCAAAGTGGGCCAGCGCGAACTGGCCGCCCAGACACTGGCGCTATTGTTCGCCTTCAAGCCTGTTGAAGCACCAGCGGCCGAGAAGTCCAAGCAGGTCGAACTGCCCGGACCCACCATGCCCTTGCTGGCTGCGCCGGTGACGTATGCCCAGCAAACCAAAACCACAAGTCGGGGTACGTTTGGCTTGATGGGTAATGATGACATTCGCGATGAAGATTTGATTCTGACTTGGACGGGTTCCATGGAAATGCGGCCCGAGACGGCGCCGGACCTGTTGGCCAGTGACGACGATGTCGCGCTGGAAGCCGGTGGTACCGCCGAGACTCCTGTGACATTGCAGGATGGCGCGGGCCGCTGGGCGCGGGCGTTGAATTTGTTCTATCAAACCGGCACGCAGACGCTGCGCCTGCGCGGGGACGAAAAGACCCCGGTCCGCATGGCCGATCCGCAGATGGGTAATCTGGTTTGCCGTGGGCTGGATATGACCGAAGCCCAGGGGCAGGTGAATCTCATCGGGCCGGGCCGGATTGATGTCGCTAATGGCGCCATGCGCCGCGGCGCGGCCAATGCCGAAGCTAAGACCGGCAATGTCGTGGCCATCTGGCAGGACCGCATGGTCGTTAATTATGAAAATCAGACCGATCCTGTGCAGCCCAAACGCACCGTCCAAGTGGCGCGGCATATCCGCCTGACCGGCGGTGCCAGTGTGCAGGATGGCGTGGCGGGTCTGCAGGGCGAAGTGATTGATGCCACGCTGGCCTCGGTGCCCGGACAAAATCAGGGCCTGGAAAAACTTATCTCCACCGGCAAGGTGCGGGCCTATTCGGGCCGCAACCGCGCCGCCGACAGCCCGGCGGACGAACTGGTCTGCAATAATCTCGTGATCAACTCCACACCGCGGCCGGGGCAGTTGCCGCTTTTGAGCGAAGTATTGGCCAAGGGGGATGTGGCGGCCACCGGGCATCAGTTCGAAGCCGGACAGAGCGCCTTCAAACGTCGGCAAAGCATCCGCACGCAGGATATGACGGTGCAATTGGAACCGCGCGGCCAGACCACCGGCGGGGGCTTTAATTTTAACGCCCGTACGCTGGTGGCCGTGGGCGCCACGCAGGTCGATTTGCAGGGCTATGGCCCGCAACCCATCGCCGCCAAATGCGACCGGCTGGATGCGGATGTGGTCGCAGGTACGGCCGTATTGCATAGCGCCGCCGGAGCCAATCCCGAGGCCTGGGCCACCATTGCTCAGGGCAACAACAGCATGACCGGCCAGACGTTGGAACTGACCCAAAAACCGCAGGGCGCACGCGTCCCGGGACCGGGCTGGTTTATGCTGGCCGCAGGCACCAAGGGCGATCAGCCCGTGCGCGTGAACTGGGCCAAGGATATGGTCTACGACTCGATCAAGCAGGAAGTCACGTTCCGTGGTCCCATCGAGGCGCAACTGGTGGGCAAGGCCGATCAGGAAAGCCGTCTGACCTGCGATAACCTGCTGGTCAAACTGGCCAATGATGGTGCGGTCAAGACCGATGCCCAGCGGATGAAGCTGGACAGCATCTACGCCGATGGTCAGGTCGTCGCCACCGGGCGCACGCTGGACCCCAAGGATCATCGCACCGTGCTGACCGAGATGTTCTTCAAGGGCAAGACGCTGAACTATTCCGAAACCACGCAGGTGCTGGATATCCCCGGCAAGGGTGAAATGCTGGTCGTGGATTCGCGGCCGGAAAACCCCGGCGCCCAGGCCAGTGCCCGCGGCCAGACGGCCTTTACTTGGTCCGATGGTCTGCGCTACCAGAGCAACGATGGCAGTATTATCCTGAAGAAGGATGTGGCCATGGTTCATAAACCCGCCAAGGGGATGAAGTTGCCCAATCAGGACCAGCCGCCCGAAGGCGATGCGGCATTGGTGAAGATGAAGTGTCAGGAATTGACCACCACCATGCAGCGCGGCGAAAAGAGCGCCACCGGCAATCCCATGACGCTGGGGGCCGGCGGCGATATGAAAATCGCCAAAGTCACCGCCACTACCGGGGCGATTCTGGAATTCAACCGGGCCCTGCTTTCGGCGGGGACGCTGGAATTCGACGCCCAGCATAGCCGCGCCGAAGCCATCGGCACGCCCACGAATCCCGCCACCGCCGTCCGCCCCGAAGGCACCGTCGAGGCCGACCGCATCAAGTGGGAAATCCTCCAAGGCAATAACGGCTTCACCTTCGTCCGCCCGCGCGGCAATATCGAAGTGCCGGGTGGGAATTAAGCTGATTGGAAACGTTTGTTCCTAGAAGGACCAGCGCATGACATGCAATACGATTAAGATAACTGTGCTATCACGCATACTATACCTGCTGGGATTGCTGGTCGTGATGGTGACAGGAGTTGGTTGTGAACAAGTGCGTCCGATGGCGCTGTCGGAGCAGGATGGCAAACTTGTTCCCGGTCAGGACGCGATAATTTTAATCACGGTGCGCACATCCAATGCCGTCAATCCCTCGGTTACACCGGAAGCCTTCGTGGTCTACGTACCGCAGGGCGTGCCGGGCGCTTCGGGGGTGGTTTCGAAAACTCCGCGCGGCACACAGGAGGCCGCAGGCTGGGAGATTGGCAAGGCAATTACGCACGTAGACAAGCAATATAACGAGTATATTCTCAGCCTGCGGGTCAGTGGTAACAAGCTCGCATTGGCCTCCTTGCAGACCTACAACTCAACGCCGTTTGTTTTTACGGCGGTGGGGTTTATTCCGCTGGATATGTCCCTGCCCGTGGAACCGGGACATGTTTATTATGCGGGCCGTATCGAAGCCAATGTGCGTCCGCGTGAGGGAAACGAACTTCGTGCCGGCCACGTGGTTCCATTAATTGATCAGGAAGCTGCGGGATATTCCTCGGGGACGTGGGATGTGGTGGTGGTTGATAATTTTGCCCAGGACCTGGCCACGATTAAAAAACATTATCCGGCAGTGGGAGACGTGAACATAGAGAAGCGAATCTTGCCCGCGTGGGTTCGGCCCAAAGGATAATACGCCTCCCAGAGGCATATCCCTGTTATGGTTCGGCACAATTGCCCTATCGGGGCAAAATATCCAATCCCCCCGGAAATACCAGTTGAACCAAGACGTTGGGATACTGATATTAATGAATGTGTGGCCTACGCGCAGGTGTAGTCTTTGGCTATAACATTAATCCAGCTTGACACGCACATCGGGAAACTTGCGGAAGTCTTCATCAAATGAGGCCACTGCCTGCCGATGGGCGGTGGCGGTGGCGGCGATGGTGCAGTCGATGAAATGGCATTTGGTTTTCTGGTAGCGTACCAGTGCATCCAGATAAATGGCCGGGTCGGTGATTTCCACGCCGGGGCTGGTTAGAAGGGCTCCCAGCGTGGTGGCAATGGCGGCGCGGGGATGTTTATAAAACGATTCTAGTACAAACACGCATTCCGCCAGCACCACCGGCAGAATCACGAGCACAACTTCCCCACGATCGCAGGCGGTAAAGAGTTTACCCGCAGCCTGGGCGTGTTTTTCGTGGTCCTGCACCAGATAGCGCACAATCAGGTTGGTATCTACCAGACGGTGTTTACTCATTGATCCGCTCCGGCCCGCCGTTGCAGGGCGGCTTTACTGGCCGCGGCGCGAATCTCTGAAAATGCCATGCCCTGACCCTTGGTGCTGGCCAGTGCGCCTTTCAGGACCCGGGTTCCGGGGTGGACGCGGATGGTGGCCTGATTCCCTTGGATCACATAATCCAGCTTGTCGCCGGCTTTGATGCCCAGCGCGGCACGGATATAGCCGGGGATGGTGGTCTGGCCTTTGCTGGTGACGGTGGAATGAAGCATGGCAAAATCCTTACACGAATAATTTTCCTTACCATGGAATTATAGCTTACCTGGGGACTAACGGCAAGAATAACTTAATGGCATGTTGGACCCCGTCGGTTACGGCGTGGGCCGGGGGAATATTCCACCCACTCGCTGTCTACACCACATCATCCGGATCACTGGGCGCCAGCGTCATTTCCACATCCGCACGCCAGCGGAAGGGGACATAGCTGCAACTGGGTTCGGCGGCGAGCGGGTCGCCGCTGGTGGCAAAGGCGCGGGCGCGGCTGCCGCCGCAGATGCGTTTGTATTCGCATACGCCGCACTTGCCGCCCAATTCGTCGCTGTTGCGCAGGCGTTTGAACAGATCATTATTCTGATAGACTTCCACCACGGAATCGCGGGGGAACCGGCCGCATTCGATGGGCATAAAACCGCTGGGATAGATTTCGCCGATATGGCTGACGAACATCACGCCCCGGCCGTCATTGACGCCCAGCGGGGCGGTCTGGTTTTTGTGGCCTTCCTGCGCGGAGCCGGGACATTCCGCCCAGCGTTGGATCATATAGCGCCGATAGTGGTGGGCCTCGGTGGTCTTGATGCCGTACTTCTGTTTGCGTGATTGGTCCCACAGATCGGAGAAGACTTTTTCCGCCTGATCGGCGTCGATGCAGTATTGCTTCTGGCCCCGGCCCACGGGAATCAGGAAGAACACGCTCCAGAGCATGATCTTGTGCTGGGCCAGCAACTCGGCGATGGCATCAATCTGGAGATAATTATTGGTGGTGATGGTGGTATTGACCTGCACCGGGATGCCGTAGGTCTGGCAATCCTTGATGATCCGCAGCGTGCGGTCAAAGGTACCCGCTTCGCCGCGATAGCCGTCATGCGTGGCGGCATCGGCCCCGTCCAGACTTACCGACAGCCGGCGGATGCCCGCTTGCTTCATCTGGGCAATGGACTCGGTGGTGACCAGCGGTGTGGCCGAGGGGCTCAGGGCAGGATTGACGCCTTTGTCTTTGGCATAGGTAATCAATTCGAACAGGTCGGCGCGTTTCATCGGGTCACCGCCGGTGAGTACCAGCACCGGCTTTTTGGGAAAGCTGGCAATCTGGTCAATCATCAGTTTGGCCTGTGCGGTGGTCAGTTCGTCGGGGTGGGCCTTGGGAATGGCCGAGGCCCGGCAATGCTTGCACGCCAGATCGCACGCCCGGGTGATTTCATAGAACACCAGCATGGGGCCGTGGTGGAAGTCTTCCATGGTGAAATCAATCCCAAGACCTTGTGCGTGACCGAGCATGTGTGAACTCCGCCAAAAAGAACGTGACTGAAAACAGGATAATTATATCTGTTTTTACGGGTATGCCAAATAATAGGCGGGCTGGGGCCGAAAAAAAACGCCAAAATGTTCTTGCAGGCGAAAATTGCCGGGGTATATTGCTCTTTCGGATGGATCATGCGGTTCGAGTGCCTGTCGCGTCTCGGGATCACGGTCCGCCTTCCGGGTCGGAATGCACGACCCCTTTCCCGGGCCCTGAAAGTTGTTTTTGGGCCCATGCGCCCGTGCTCGAAGGAGATGTATATGGGCAATCGTTTGTATGTTGGGAACCTTCCCTATGATCTGGATGACTCGGCTTTGCAGGGTCTGTTCCAGCAACACGGCACCGTGGTTTCGGCTCAGGTGATCATCGACCGGGCCACCAACCGTTCCAAGGGGTTTGGTTTCGTGGAAATGGGCACCGATGAAGAAGCCAAAGCCGCGATTCAGGCGCTGGACGGCAACGACAGTCTGGGCCGCAAACTCAGCGTGAACGAAGCCCGGCCGCGCGAAGAACGTCCCCGCAGCGGTGGGGGCGGTGGTTATGGCGGTGGCGGCAGTCGCGGTGGCTACGGTGGCGGCGGGGGCCGGGATCGCGGCGGCGACCGCGGTGGCGATCGTGGCGGCTACGGCCGGCAACGCTACTAAGACCGTCTCGATAGTGATTTTACTAAGCCCTATCCGTACCCAATGGGGTGCGGATAGGGCTTGATTCGTTTAAGCTACCAAACCAAGACTGGTTGCCCGACTTGCGGGTTATTTTCGGAGCGTGTATGTCCACCCCACAAACGAAGATTGCCTCATTGCTCAACACCTTGGTTAAGGAAGGCCGTGAGCGCGGGCTGCAGGTAGCGGCGTATTTGGATGGGAAATTGGTGCTTGATGCCTGGGCGGGGGTGGCGGATGCGACCACGGGCCGGCCGGTGGACGGTGATACTTTGTTCCCGGTGTTTTCGGTGACCAAGGGGATGGTAGCCACGATTATTCACATCTTGGTGCAGCGCGGGCAGTTGAGTTATGACCTGCCCATCAGCCAGCTGTGGCCGGAGTTTGCGGCCCAAGGGAAATCTGCCATTACCGTAGGACAGGCGCTGAGTCATACCAGTGGCCTGCCGCTCTTGCCCGCGCGGGTGACGCTGGATGTGTTGTGCGACTGGGAGGCGATGTGTCGTGCCTTGGCCGATATGCCCACCGCGTGGCCGGCGGGCACCCGTCAGGTGTACCACGCGGTGACGTTTGGCTGGATTCTCGGCGAAGTCGCCCGACGGGCAACCGGACGCACCTTTGGGCAATTATTGGAAGCGGAAATCTGTCAGCCGTTGGGGATTACAGATTTGTATTGCGGCCTGCCCGATGTCGCTGCGCCACGGGTGGCACGGCTGGAGGAAGTCTTCAATCCCGGCAAGGAACCCAACCTGACCGATGACGGCCAGCCACGTGATGTTTCGGTTTCCATGTTGCCGCTGCATGAATGGATGAACAAACCGCAGGTCCGGCGGGCGTGTATACCCGCCTCCAATGGCATCGCCAGCGCCCGGGCGCTGGCGCGGCATTATGCGGCACTGCTGCCGGGGGGCGTGGATGGGGTGGAATTGTTGCCCTCGTTGCGCGTGCGCACGGCCACCCAGCGGCAATATCCCAGTCCGATCACCGATAAAGACCCGAGTATGTCTTTGGGCTATTTCATTGGCCCCAGCCCCGCACTGGGCGACCGCGTCAGCACGTTTGGCCATCCCGGCTACGGCGGCGCCATCGGCTTTGCCGATCCCGAATACCGCTTGGCGGTGGGGGTGACGAAGAATCTCTATTCACCCGCCGGGGCCTCGGACCTGATCGTGCGCGAAATCCGCGCGGCCTTGGGCGTGCCGGAGTGACGCATCTGGCCAATTAGGCTTTGGCGCGGCATTGCTCTGTAAGCTGCGCGGTAAAGGCCTCCCACGCAGCTACGAGGTCATCTTCGAACCGATCCGTATCCGAGTCCTTTACCTTGCCCTGAGCGTCCATCCACGCCACGGTGGCGCGGACGGCTTCGGCGTAGGGGGTGCAGGGGCGATATTCGGGAATGTCGCGGAAAATCTTGGCGTTGGAATAGACGCCGTGATACTGGAAGATTTCATCCAACGCGCCATAGCGTTGCGGCGCGATCTTGAGCAGGAAGTCGGTGGGGATATGCACGATCCGGGGCGCTGGCACCGATGGCCGCGGCGGTGTTGCGGGTGTATTCATCCCAGGTCACCACCGGGTCGCCCACGATGTTGTAGGCCTCACCAAAGCAGGCTTTACGGCCTAGCGCCGCGGCAAAGCCCACACCCACATCGTCGGCATATGCGCTCTGCCACAGGCCGTGCCCATCACCGCTGACGATGATCCGTTTGCCCTTGCGCAGGCGGTCCACGAAAGTGGTTTCCCAGCCGAGATTATTGATGATGTTGCCTGACGGGCCGAAGGTGTGACTGGGGCGGAAGATGGTCACCGGGAATTTGCCCGCGTGGTGCGCGGCGAGAAACAATTCCTCGCAGGCGAGTTTATTCTTGCCGTAATTCGAATGGGGGCGCTGGGGCGTGGACTCCAGCGTGGGGATGATGGTTTGGGTATTGCCATAGGTGCAGACGGTCGAGCAAAAGACAAAATGCTCGGTCTTGCCCGCGAAGGCATTGATCGCGGTGGTGGCCTGATCGGGGTTAAAGCAAATCATGTCAATGACCGCATCATACCGGCGGGTATCGGCCAGCTTGGCCAACGCGCCGGGGGCATTGCGATCCCCATGCAGCCGTTCAATGTCCGCGCCCAGCCGGTCATCGGTCTGGCCCCGGTTGAAGGTGGTAATGGCGTAATTGCGGGCCTGCAGAGCTTTGACAATGCCGGAGGAAATCTGGCCGGTACCGCCAATAAGCAGAACATGGAAGGGTGATGGGGACATAAAAACTCCTGCAGCAAGAGGTGTCAGTCAGCCGTGAGTATATACGCAGTCATAGGGATTGGGTAGTTCTACGGCCTTTTAGGGTATCCGTTGGGGCCGCATATGCTTGGTTCATCCGAGCAGTCCGTGGACCGGGGCGCAAACCACCGGAAATACTGCGGCTCGCACTCACTTGAATGAAACGATGATCTGGGCGTCTTTGGTGGGCAGGACCAGCAGCGCTTGGCGCAGCACAGTGCTGTGGCGCGTGGCCATCGCCTCGTTGGCCCACTGGCAGTAGATCCGGCCGGCGCGCAGGCTGAAGGTGACGGCGGTTGCGCGGTCGCCTTGCGCTTCGCTGAGTGTCACCACATCGGTGCCGCTTTTCGTACAGATTAGCGTGCCCGTTGTCGTTGCGGGCAACAGTACCCGCAGTGCGTCTGGTGCGAGTGTGGGTTTCAGCAGTTCCTGATCGGCATCCTGCCAGCCGGGCAACACCACACTCGTTCGCATGGCCTGCTCCCGGGTAAGCTTTTCCTTGAGTGCGGCCAGGTCGTCGCGCTGCCCATCGCCGGTGGTGTTGGTGGATTCGGTCCCGCGCTCGGGCTTGGAGGGTGGGTTGCTTTTACGTTCCCGTTGTGCTGTTTCATTTTCGCGCTGTTGCCGTTCGAGCTGTTCTTTCAGCCGGCTGGTTTCGTCGTTGAGGGTGCGCAATTTCTCCTGAGATTCCAGCAGCGCCTTGTCCGCAGCCGTCTTGCGCTCCTTCTCGTCCTCCCGCTTCTTCCGCGCGCTATCTTCAATCTGCCGTTTGAGCCGGTCATTCTCCTCGGTCGTTACGCGCAGACGGTCCTTGAGTTCCTGCGCCTTCGGGTCGTTCTCGGCCACCTGCGACCGCTTCCGGAGCTCGTCAAGCTCCCGCTTCAACTTGGCATTATCATCGCTCAGGTTACGCAGCTGCTTTTGCGTGTCCTTGTCCTGCTGCTGGCTGGCGGCCTTAAGATCGCTCTCCAGCGACTTGCACCTGGTTTCGGCGGAGTTGAGTTTCGCACCCAGTTCCTGGACCTGACTTGTCAGCTTTTTGTTCTCCGCCTTGAGTTGCTCAAGCTCCCCGGCACCACAGATCGGCGTCACGGCCAGGATCATTGCCGCAATGACGATCCACAGGTTTGCACGCAACATGGCCAGCTCCTTGTGATAAGTTCGCACCCGCCGCAGCGGCCGTTACTTCACTTGACCGCTGCGAAAGCATGTTTCACAAACACCCAAATCCCTGTTACCGCCCTGGACTCCTGCTCCGCGCAGGCCCGTCAGGGCCAGACCGATGATGAAGGGGCAACGTTGCACGCCATTAACAAGGAAGTGAAGTCTTTGCACTATATGAAGCTTCCGCTCCCAGAAGCCTCCTCGCCCATTATACTCACATGATTGTACGGCGCTGTCAATCGTAAGGTATCGCAATACCGCACAGGTACGCAAATACGCACTGCGCCGATGGTGGGGGATCGTGAACAACGCATCCGGTCGAAGACTATTCCTTGGCGGGATGTTCTTTGATCAACTTTTCCGCCTGCTCCTGGGTGATTTTTTCCAGCTTGGTCAGCGGACGGTCCGGGAACGAACCTCCGTCCTGACTGGTGACATAGTCATGATGCCAACTCAGGAGCACGTAGTCACCGGCTTTCAACGCCGCAACTTTTTCCGCCATGTCTTTGGGCAGTTTGGACTTCTTGTGATTGTCTTCGACTTGGAACATGTAGGTGGTGGCTTTGGGGTCGCCGTATTCGCCGGCTTTGTCGTAGACGAGATAGGTCAGAATTTCAAAATTCGCAAAAGTGCCCGAGTGGCCACAATTATCCGGGCACATGGTGGTCAGCCCCCGGCACTTCCGAAACGACAAGTCGGTGAGTTTGGCGACGGTCTGATGGTCGGAGAGGAGTTTGCGGGTTTCTTTGGGTGGGGCAGGTTGTTCCGCCGGGGCGGTAGCCGGCATACGAATCCGGGCATAGGCCAGCCCGGAGGAGAGTGCGAAAGCCGATACGGTCAGACCGGCCATGACCAGAGCAAGGGTAAGATGACGTTTCGTCATAACGAAATACCTCCGTAAGGGTTCATGTACAGCATAGACGCACGAGAGGATATTATGTTCCCATTTATACAAATATTCGCGTAAATAAATCTGCTCTGGGCCGGCCAGCTTGGTTATACGTGATTTCGCACGAGCGAATAAAATCTTGCCTTGACCTGCCTACCATTGAAGAGTAGATTGTGAAGATAGCGCTACCTTGGAATCGGGCCATTTTAAGCCCATGTTATTCCCGGGCGGCATTTTCGGGGTGTGACGGTAACGTAAGTTGCTATCATGCCACGGTTTAAGTAGCTACGCGAGGGGTTAGCCCCCGTGACATCCGTAGCTGCACGGTCCGTTTCTGGCGGAGCGTCATAGAGTAGAGGAAATAGAATCTTTGGCTTCTGAACCAGCGCGGCGCTTGGATATGCGGCCGCACTGAGAAAAGTGAAACCCGGACCGTGTATTTTAACTGGCATTTTGTCATTGCATTCCGGGTCCGCCACGGGCGGACCGGGGAGATGCTGCGTTAACGTCACGCGTTCTGCTTCGCTCCGTTTGGAAGTCCCTCCTTTACTCCATGTTGCCGTGGACTGGCTTTAGTGGCCGGTCATATCCCAACCGTTAGTCTGAGCCGCACGTGGTGTGGCGTTTCCCATTCCGTATTTAACGGGTTGGGAGCTAACGGATGGAACCCTTTTAGACGAGGTATGCAACATGACAGGAATTTTGGCCCAATCGGCGTTGGAGTGGGTGAATAACCCCATCTCCCTTTCGGTGATCGCGATTCTGGATTTCATGCTGGGGTTTGTGCTGGCGATTATGGTGCTCAATTCTTTGGGGAAAAACACCCTGAAGACCGCCCGGACCAATGCGGAAGAACTGTTGCAACGGGCGAATGTGGATGCCGCCGATGCCAAGCGCAAAGCGTTGGTTGAAGCGCAGCAGGAAGTCATCAAATATCGTGAAGATCAGGAAAAAGAACTGGAACGTGTGCGCAATGAATTGCGTGCCACCGAACAACGCGTGACCAAACGCGAAGATATGCTGGATGCGAAACTCGACACCCTGACGACCAAGGAAAAGACCTTGGATGCTCTGGAACGCAGTTTGAAAGACCGCACCGCGAATCTGGCCGTCAAGGAAAACCAGCTCGATCAGATTTTGATGCAGGAAAAGGACCAACTGCTCAAGATTACCGGCATGAGTCAGGAATCCGCCCGGCAGTTGCTCTTGCAGAAGGTCGAAGCGGAATCGCGCCACGAGGCCGCCGCCATGATCCAACGCATCGAAGAGCAGGCCAAGGACGAAGCCAAGCAGAAGTCCACCAATATTCTGTTGCTGGCCATGCAGCGCTATGCCGCCGAAGTCACCAGCGAAGGCACCACCAAGTGCGTGGAAATCCCCAGTGATGATATGAAGGGCCGGATCATCGGCCGTGAAGGCCGCAACATCCGCGCCTTCGAGCAGGTTACCGGTGTGGATGTCATCATTGACGACACCCCCGGCGTGATCACGGTGAACTGTTTCGATCCCATCCGCCGCACCGTGGCCAAGATGACCATGGAACGGCTGATTGCCGATGGCCGTATCCACCCCGCGCGGATCGAAGAGGTCTTCGGGGCCTGTCAGAAAGAAATGGAAAACAATATCCGGCAGGCCGGTAAAAAAGCCATGCTGGAAGCGAATGTGCAGGGGCTCAACCCCCGCATCGTCGAGACTCTGGGCCGCTTGAGTTTCCGGACCAGCTATGGCCAGAATGTGCTGCAACACTCGGTTGAAGTGGCATTCCTCTGCCAGATGATCGCCGATGAGCTTGGTTTGGATGGCACCATGGCGCGGCGGGCCGGGTTGCTGCATGACATCGGCAAGGCCATGGATCACGAACAGGAAGGCGGCCACCCGCAGATTGGTATGGAATTCCTCCGCAAGTTCGCGGAACCGGAATTTGTGCTCAATGCCGTGGGCGGTCACCACAATGACATCCCCAGCACCACGCCATATACCCCGATCGTCATGGCGGCGGATGCGATTTCCGGTTCGCGCCCGGGGGCGCGGCGTGAGACGCTGGAGCGTTATGTCAAACGGTTGCAGGATCTCGAAGCCATTGCCACCAGCTTCCCCGGCGTGCGTCAGGCTTTCGCCATTCAGGCGGGCCGCGAAGTCCGCGTCGTGGTGGACCCGGAGCGTTGCGACGATGCCTCGGCGACGATGATCGCCCGGGATGTGGCCAAGCGCATCTCCAACGAGATGACCTTCCCCGGCGAGATTCGGGTGACCGTGTTGCGCGAAGTACGTGCCGTCGAAGTGGCACGTTAAGTTTGGCTGGTTCAATAGTGCCCTCCGCTCCAGATTTTTTGGGGCGGAGGGATTTTTGCCTGATGAGGTTGTATGAATAGTCCCTGGTTACGAGTGCTCAAGGGCCTGTGGCCCTATAAATACGTGGTTATTGCGTCAGTCCTGTGCGCTTTCGGAGTGGGCTTGTCCTATGCCGGTGGGGTGGCGGTACTGTTGCCGGTGATGAAGATTTTCATTTCCACCGAAGGCATTCATGGTTGGGCCAACCGCAGCGCCGCGCAGGATCGTTTGGGCGGGGTGACGATTCTGGATTTAGATTCATCGGTGCGCCGGGAAGAACGACCGGTCCGGGGCAACAACACGCCCGCGACCAGTCCCGCCACGGTGCCGGCCGCCACGCGTGCGGCCGCGACTTTGGAAGGTTTGATTATCACCCGGGGCAGCGCCAAGGTCGCCCCGGAACTGGGCGAATTGGAAATCGGCACCCGCATTACCGATGTGCGTTTGCTCAACGATGTCACCACGCCGCGTAATGTCGCTCAGGCCCAGGTGTGGCAGTCCATGGTTTATGTGCTGGCTTGTGCTCCGCCGGGGGCTCAGGCTGAACTGACGCTGGCCAGTCCCGGGGTCCCCCCACGGACCGTGGCGGTGATTCTGGCCCAGGCCAGTTGGATCAATCGCCCGTTGGCGTGGACGGTGGATTTTCTCCCCGACGATCCCACCCAGGCGCTGATCTGGATGGTGGCCTTCTTTGTGGTGCTGTGTGTGGTCGGTTCCATCTTCCGCTATTACCAGCAATTCCTCGGAATGGTCGTGGCCAGCTGGGTGGTGGTGGATGTCCGCCGCAAGGCTTACAACCGGATTCTCGAATTGCCCACGGGTTACTTTGCCCAGAAGGGCACGTCCGATCTGACCAGCCGCATGGTGCAGGATACCAGTACGCTGACCGACGGGGTGATGCTGGTTTTGGGCAAAGCTGTGCAGGAACCCATCAAAGCGATTGCCGCGGCGATTCTGGCGTTCACCATTAACTGGCAACTGTGCCTGCTGGTGATCGTCACCGTGCCGATTATGGGCGGAATTATCGCGATCTTTTCCCGCTGGATGCGGCGCAGCAGCCGCCGGGCGTTGGAGAACTGGTCGCGGATGCTGGGGGTGATCAACGAAACTCTGATCGGGATTCGCGTGGTCAAGGCCTACAACGCCGAAGGCTATGAACGCCGGCGTTTCGCCAAGGTTAATGCGGACCTGCTCAAGGAAATCCGCAAGCTCTCGCATTACTGGGCACTCTCGCGGCCCACGATTGAAACCCTGTCCGTGGTGCTGGTCAGTGTGCCGGCGATTATTGCCGCACATCTGGTCTTGCATGGCTGGGCCGATAAGGAAGAGTTCTTCACGCTGTTGGCCTGCTTTGGCGCCATGTTGGAACCGATGCGTCGGTTGTCGGATGTGAACAGCAAGGTCCAGCAGACCAACGCCGCGGCCACGCGCGTGTTTGAAATCATTGACACCCCGCCCGAACCCAACCGCGAACACAACCTGCCGCGCCTGGGCCGGCATAAAGGCACCATCGAATTCCGGGATGTGAGTTTCCGCTATCCCGGCCATGATGAACTGGTGCTCAAGAATATCAATCTCACCGTCAAACACGGCCAGACCGTGGCGCTGGTGGGGGGCAACGGTTCGGGCAAGAGCACGATGCTGAACCTGCTGCCCCGGCTGTACAGCGTGACCAGCGGGCAGATCTTTATTGACGGTCAGGACATCAGCACGGTGGGCGTACGCTCATTGCGGCGTCAGATCGGCATCGTTACGCAGGATACCCTGTTGTTTGCCGATACCATTTACCACAACATCATTTACTCCAAGAAACACGCCTCCCATGACGAGTTCCTGCGCGCGGCCAAACTGGCGTATGTCGAGGATTACATCCACGACCTGCCCGAAGGCTATGACACCCGTGTGGGCGAACACGGCATCCGCCTCAGTGGCGGCCAGAAGCAGCGCATCGCCATTGCCCGGGCGATTCTGCGCGACCCGGCCATTCTGATTTTCGACGAAGCCATGAGTCAGATTGACGCCGACAGCGAGCAGAAGATTTCCGCTGCGCTCGAAGGCCTGCTGCATACCCGGACCACCTTTATCATCGCCCACCGGTTGAGCACGATTGTGACCGCCGATGTGATCGTGTGTCTGGATAACGGGCGGGTGGCGGGGGTGGGTACCCATTCCCAGCTCGTGGAGCGTTGCCCGGAATACCGCCGGCTGTTTGATTCCCAGATGGGCGATGCGGTGGCCGCCAATGATAATACGGACCGCGATTAACCCCGACCAACCTGTAGTATGTGAGTGTGACCTTGAGTTATCAGTACGATCCCCAGCAGCCCCTGCCCGATGATGTGGCGGGATTGATTTTCGATTGTGACGGCACGCTCGTGGATACCATGCCCACGCATTATCTGGCGTGGTCCACTATTTTTCAGGAACTGGGCATCCATCTGGAGGAACGGGCGTTCTATATGTTCGCCGGTACGCCCACCGTCAAAATTATCGAGCAGGTCACCCGCCAGCACGGTATGACCGGGCTGGATTATCAGGCTTTGGCGCATCGCAAGGAAGACATCTTTCTGGCCCATGCCGGGGAGTGTCAAGCGATTGCCCCGGTGGTGGCTGTGGCCCGGCGCGAACAGGGTCGGCGGAAATTGGCCGTCGCCAGCGGCGGGGCTAGTTATATCGTCCGGCAATTGCTCCGAGCGGAGGGGATCGAAGATTTATTCCCGGTGGTGATCGGTTCGGATGCCCCGGTGCGCGGCAAACCCAGCCCCGATATTTTCCTGCACACTGCCACGGAACTGGGCGTATCCGCCCCGGCCTGCGTGGTGTATGAAGACGGTCATCCCGGCTTTCAAGCCGCGCGGGCGGCGGGGATGCGGTATGTGGATGTGCGGCCCTGGTATTTGCCGCCGGAACGGATTTTTGATTAAGCGTGGTTGGTCCCACACGGGAGTGGCGCATGATTCTTTATTTATGTCGGCACGGCATTGCGGCGGATTATTCGGCTTCCGGTGCGGATGAAGATCGCGCTCTAACCGAAGACGGCATGCGCAAAATGCGTAAAGCGGCCCACGGGCTAAAGGTCCTCGACGACAACATCACCCACATTTTTACCTCGCCGTTATTACGTGCCCGGCAGACCGCGCAAATATTGGCCGAGGAACTGGGCACCGCGCCGATTGCGGTCCTACCCGCCTTGGGTCCGCCGGGCCATCGGCGGATGCTGCTGAATCACCTCGGGGACCTGAGTGGCAAACCCAAAGTTGGCAATGTAATTGCGGTGGGGCACGAACCGACCATGTCGGAATGGACCCGGGCGATCTGCTTTGGTGATACCGGACCGGAGATGTTCTTCAAACGCGGGGCCATGGCGGCCATTGAACTCGACGATGCCGAGCGCGGCACGCTGCGCTGGTATCTGACCAACAGCGTCCTGCGGCACGTGCGTTAAGCCGGGAACCTTATGTCGCAGTGGGAGCGGGTTCTAGGGTGGTGGCGGAGGGAGCTTCGCTTAGGGCTTTGATTTCCGCTGCCAGCGTGGCGATGGCCACGGTTTGATCGGCGTTGAGATTCAACCGTTTCACCACAGGTTTGACCTTGGTTTCCACTTCATTTTTTTTGTTCACCTTGGTGGCCACGTGGTCCACGCATAAGGTATGCAAGTTGTCGCAGCCAAAGCAGCCCTGCAGGTTGATGTTAAGGAAATTGCCGTTGTTGTTGGCATCATACAGCGTGGGCAACACGCCGAAGTTGTGCTTTTCCAGGTTTTGCCTGAGCTGATCCAGATTGAGTTGCGGGCTTACTGCCATGGTGACCAGAGCACGGTGTACGCCCCATTGATCGCACGTTTCGCAGTAAGGTAGTTTGACGACGGCTTGCCA
>JBIJDM010000189.1:0-5943 GCA_044344145.1 Phycisphaerae bacterium | reverse complement strand
GTTTTGTTCCAAATCCGGGCATTCCAGCACCTCGCCCAGCGAACGGATGGATTCGACGCCGGTGGTAATCTGGGGGTATACGCCCAAAATCCCGCTGACGGCGCCGATAATCATGGCGAAGAAACCCTGATACATCACCACATCGCCCACAGGGATTTCGCCTTGGAAGGCCATCCAGCACACAAAGAGCAGGCAGAATAATTGGAAGGTCTGGAAGGTCGCCCACGTGCAGCAGGCAAACAATTCATTGGTCACATCCAAATCCTGCCCGGCGTGGCGAATTTTGAGCAACTGTTTGTAAACGCGGGTGAGTTCGATCTGTTCGCTGGCATGGGCGCGGGTAACGGGGATCATCTCGATCATCTCGGACACCTGCGAACTCATATTTTCCACTTCCTTGCGGAAGGCGGTGTTGCGGCTTTTCATGCGGTTGCGGAACAGGTGCATAATCAGGATGGCCAGCGGAATGGTGAGGACAAAAAACAATGCCACCGAGGGTTTGCGCAGCAGGGTGACCGTGAGCGCCACGCCCACGGCGAGAAAGCCGGAGATGATGTTGTTGATCAACTGCTTGCTGAGGTTTTCCACCGCGTCCACATCACGCAAAACTTTGCTTTGCAGCTTGCCGGTCTGGATATCGGCGTGAAAGCGCATGGAAAGCTGTTGCAGCCGGGTGACCAGCGCCGCCCGCAGCAGCAGTTGCATGCTGCGGATCGCCAGCGACATGAAGTAGGCGTGCAACGTGTGCATGGGGACGTTCTGCAGAATCATCACCGCCAGCAGTAGACCGTTAATCCACAGCGACGAATAGGCGGATTGGACTTTGAGGGCATCACCGAGTTTGCTGCCATCCACCGCCAGCAGGGCCGCATTGATGATGTTGGCGGTGATGATGGGCATCGCCCAGACGGGCGAATGTTTGATGATGTACAGGACAATCGAGAGGGTCAGGTTGGTCCGCTGGCCCTCATACAGGGTCCACAGGGTGCGAAAGGGACTGGCGTTACGATATTTGCGATCCAGAACGGAAGTGATCAACTCCGGCTTGATACCACTGGTTTCCACGCGGGCTCCTCAATGGGTCATCGGCGGCAAAAACATACACCTCCGCTCGTGACCTTGGGGGTGTATTATCCGCCAGAATCTGTGTGGGCACAATTCGGGGTGGTGTTTCTGGGCTTATTCCGGTCGTAACATGCCAAACCAAGGCAAGTTACGCACAATTCCAAAAAGGACCAAAGTCACACAACAGAGCAACATAAACCACCCCGCCCAGAGATAGGTCCGGGCGGGCCGGGCCGTGATAAAGGGCCAAAGTATTTGTTGCCAGATGAACGCCACACAGATCGGCCCCATGATCAGCGCCCAGGCATTCAGATGCAGCGCGGCGTACCAATGGCCGGTGAGCAGGGCATGCAGCCAGCGGGTCCCGCCACAGCCGGGACAATACCAGCCGGTGGTGGTATAGAACATGCACGGGGGGGTTAAGGTCGTTTGGCTGGGGTCAATCCAATAAAACAGCCCAAACCCCACAGCGCAAATCAGGGCTACGATCCCGCCCCGGAGCAGGACCATCCATGCGTTGGTGGCATGCGTAAAACGATGCCAGCGGCTGGGGGGCGGGTTCGTCATAGGGCGTGATTATAACCAGAGCGTGCGGATTTTCCTGTCTTAACCGCGCAGGGGTTGGCAGTGGGTACAGTAGACCGTGGTCCGCGCGGCAATGATGGCAGTGGTCAAGGGCTTACCGCAGGTGGGACAGGGCTGGCCACTGTGGCCGTAGATGAGCAGTTTGCGGGTGAATTCGCCCTGCCGGCCGTCCGCATCGCGGTAATCGCGGAGCGTAGTTCCCCCCATTTTGATCGAGCGCAGCATGATGGTGCGCAGATGCCGGGTCAAAAGTTTAACCTGCGCCAGCGGGATCATCCCAGCGGCCCGGCGGGGGTGGATACCTGCGCGGAAGAGCGCCTCATCCGCATAGATATTGCCCACGCCGGCGATGTCGGTCTGGCCCAGCAAGCGGGCTTTGACCGGGGCCTTGATGCCCCGCCACGCCTGCCACAGTTGTTGCGGAATGATTTCCAACGCGTCGGGTCCGAGTTTCGCCAGGCTGGAATGGGCACAGGCGTCCGCAGCACTGGCGAACCACCAGACCCCGCCGAAGCGGCGCGGGTCCACACAGCGTAACTCGTGATGATTATCGAACGTTATAACCAGATGCGTGTGGGCTTCCCGGGGCAGTTCGGGTGCGGACACGTCCACCCAGCCGGTCATGCCGAGATGAATCATGAGCTGTTGCCCGCTATGGGTTTCCAACCGCATGTATTTCCCCTTGCGGTGGGTGCAGATAAAGCGTTGGTTAAGCAGGTTTTGCAGCGTGGTGGTTGGGGTTAGGGCATAGCTGGGATGAAATACGGCCACGTGTTTGACCGTGCGGCCCAAGAGATGGGGTTCGAGACTGCGCCGGACCTGTTCGACTTCGGGTAATTCGGGCATGGGGCGGCGGCTCCGTGGAAAGTTTATAAAAACGACATTTTTGTTCAGCGCGCAACGCACGTTCGGATTATGATAGACGTATCACATCCACGAGGCCAAACATTTTAAGGAGGTAGTATCATGAAAGGTGTTATTCTCGCCGGCGGTTTGGGATCGCGTCTGCTGCCCCTGACCAAGATCACCAACAAGCATCTGCTGCCCGTTTACAACAAACCCATGATTTATTACCCCCTGCAGTGTCTGCTTAATGCGGGTATTGACGATGTGCTGATTGTCACCGGCGGTCAGTTTGCCGGGGAGTTTGTACGACTGCTGGGCAATGGCAGCGAACTGGGCCTGCGGAAACTGCGGTTTGCGTATCAGGCCGGTGAAGGCGGGATTGCCGAGGCTTTGGGCTTGGCGGAAGATTTCGCCAATGGCGACCGGATTGTCGTGGTGCTGGGTGACAATATTATCGAGCGCAACATCGCCGCATCGGTGGCGGCATTTGCCAAGCAACCCAAGGGGGCGCGGATTCTGCTCAAGGAAGTCCATGATCCACATCGCTTTGGCGTGGCCACGGTGCAGGAGGAACGGATTATACGGATCGTCGAAAAGCCCGCTCAGCCGGAGACCAAACTGGCGGTGACGGGTATATATATGTATGACGCCACGGTGTTTGACCTGATCCGCCCGCTGAAACCCTCGGCGCGCGGCGAACTGGAAATCACCGACGTCAACAATGCCTACGTCCGCGCGGGCACCATGACGTGGGAAATGCTCAACGGCTGGTGGACGGATGCGGGTACGTATGATTCGCTGTATCGCGCCACGCAATTGGTGGTCGAGGGCGGCGCCAATAAGATGCATTAATGACGCGCCGGTGCGGTCCTGGGTGGTTGCGTCTCCCCGCGCACATGGTATCCTTGCTGACCTCTAGCAAGGAGTCGTTTGTGCCAGTACCACGGTTAAGTCTCAAGAAAATTGTCGCGGTATCCGACTCGTTGACCAATGAGGAGCCGGATAATTATTTGGCCTTGTTGGGGGCGCGGCTGCAGGTGTCCGTGGTGGCCAACGCGTTTGGGGGGTGGACCACGACGAGTTTCTTCCGGGACCGCTTCAAGGATATTGCCTTCGCCAAGATTCCCCACGATGCGGATCTTTTTCTGCTGCTGTTGGGCTCGAACAATCAGTTCGAGGCCGCAGGGGGGACGGAGGCCTCGATTGCTGATGCGGTTGCGGGGGTGCAAAAACTGGCCGCGCATCTGCTGACGTTTTCGCCGACAGCGCAGTTTCTGCTGGTGGCACCGCCCACCGTGATACTCGAAAAAAATGTTCTACCCACGCCCTTGCCCGTGCGGCGGATTGATCGCCAATCTCCGGCCATACTGGCGCAGCTATCCCAAGCCTATCGGGCCTTAGCCCAGGCGCGGCAGTGGCTTTTTGTGGATCTGTATCCCGTACTCGGCGCCGATGATTTCATGGATGCCTGTCATCCCAATCCGGCGGGTAATCGCAAGATTGTCGAAGTGATCGCGCCGGTCCTGGAACAGGCCTTTACCTTCCCGCGCTGACGCGGTGCATAACAAAGCGGCCCAGCCGGGGGGCTGGGCCGCACGTATTATTACCTTGGTCGGTGGGTTACTTTACGGCCATCGGCTTGAGATTCCGGCGCTGGGCCAGCATCCACTGGTATAACTCGGGATCGCCGTAAGCGCGAATCCAGCAATCATGCCCCATGGCCGAGTAGATGGTCATACGGGCACGTCCCCCCTGACGATTGATCCCGGCAACCATATCTTCGGTGGAAGACGAGAGCACAAACGGATCCGCGCTATTGTGGAACGCCCAGATGGGCATCTGGGTCAGTTTGGGAATATCTTCCTGACTGGAATAGGCGCACATGGGTACCAGTGCGGCAAAGCGGTCGCGATATTTGGCCCCGATGGTCCAGGTGCCGAAGCCACCAGTGGAAAGCCCGGTCAATATCACCCGGTCCTGATCCACGTTATAGCTCTTGCTGACGGAATCAAGAATGGTCACGATATCCTCGGCCTGATCGGAATCGGCCGGCCAGCGTCCGGATGCGGATTGAGGAAAGACTGCGATAAAGGGGAAGGTCTTGGGTGACTTGGCGATGACCGGGCCCAGACCTACGGTGAGATTATCGGAAGCATTGGAACCACCCTCGCCCACCCCGTGCAGGAATACAATGACCGGCCACTTTTTGTCCGGGGAGTAATTGACGGGGATGAACAGACCATACATCCGGGTACGGTCACCACGTTGCATCATCCGCTTGGACATGCCGGTCCCCTCGGGGGCTCCGGCATTGGCTTGTTTGATGATACCATCGCCGGAGGCACACCCCACCAGCGTGAATAACATCACCGATAAACCCAGACCAAGTACCCAAAACTTACCCAAAACCATTCGTAACCCCTGAAAAAAAAGGCCAGCATTCGTGCGGTAAAGTATATGTTGTAGCGACCAAATAGCGAACCTGCAAGTCCTGTACTAGTCGCCATTTATTAAATATTAGGCTAAAATGTTCGCGGCTGCGACAATGTCGTCGCGTATACTTAAAAGAATTATAGGTAGGTGGCTATGCGTCAACGAGTTATATCAGCATTTCATGATGCCAACGGAGTTGCCCGTAAGGTCCTGTGTCCATTTCTGGTCGCGGGTTATCCTTCGGTGGCGCATAGTGTCGAACTGCTGCTGGCGGCGCAGCGCGGCGGAGCGGGGCTGGTGGAACTGGGCATACCGTTTTCCGATCCTGTCGCCGATGGCCCGGTGATTCAGGCGGCCTTTACGCAGGTACTGGCCCAAAAGGTGAGTATCGCCCAGTCGCTGGCTGCGGTGGCCACTGCCCGACAGGCGGGTTTGACGATCCCGGTCTTGGCCATGGTCAGTTATACCCTGGTGTACCGCCGGGGGGTACAGGCTTTTGGTGAACTTTGCCGGGCTTCGGGCGTAGATGGCTTGATCCTCCCCGATGTACCTGTTGAGGAGGCTGCCGAGGTGGTAAAGACTCTGTCGGCGTTGGACCTGACGGTCACCTTGTTGGTGGCCCCCAGTACACCGGCAGCCCGACGGACGGAAATTGCTGGCCTGTGCACTGGATTTGTGTATTATTTATCGGTAGCAGGTATTACCGGCGAGCGTCAAGCATTGCCCCCGGATGTGGCGGCAAATGTTCAGATTTTACGCGGTCTGACCACAGCCCCGATTTGTGTGGGTTTTGGGATTAGTACAGCGGCTCAGGTCCGCGAGGTGACTCAGGTGGCGGACGGCGCTGTTGTTGGTAGTGCCTTGGTACGTAAAGTAACGGACTGGCAGGACACCAGCCCGGTCGAGTGTGGCAGGCGTATGCAGGCGGCCGTGGCAGAGTTGGCACTGGGGCTTGCACCCTGACGATATTTAGGGAATCGCGCAATGCAGACGAATAAACACAGCATCATGTGG
>JBIJDM010000187.1:0-5968 GCA_044344145.1 Phycisphaerae bacterium | reverse complement strand
AGCGCCGATGCCCCCGCCGAAATATGCACCACAATCCCACCCGCAAAGTCCACCGCCCCCACATTGCCCGCGCCCACACCCAGACACCCGCCACCCCACACCATGTGCGCCAACGGGTTATAAATGAACACCGACCAGAGCAGCGAAAACACCATGTACGAACTGAACCGCACGCGCTCGGCAAACGCCCCGGCAATCAGCGCCGGCGTGATAATCGCAAACATCCCCTGGAACATCACCCACACATATTCCGGGATCGCCACCCCGCCCGGCCGCACAATGCTGTCGGGCGAAATCCCCATCAGCATGAACTTGCTGGGGTCCCACCCGATAAACCCGCCCAGCGCATGATCGCTGTTGCCGAAGGCAAACATATATCCAAACAACACCCACTGCACCCCCACCACCGCCAACGCCCCAAACGAATGCATCATCGTGCCCAGCACATTCTTGCGCCGCACCATCCCCGCATAAAACAGCGCCAACCCCGGCACCATGAACATCACCAGCGCGGAACTGATCAGCATCCACGCCGTCGCCCCGGTATCAATTTGCTCTGCAACCGCCGGCTGCGACGCCGCACTGCTCAGCGCCACCTCCGTCCCGCTCTGACCCAGCGCCAGCCCACCCACCGCCAATAAAACAATCACCGACAGAGCTGCGCGCAGCCCTGTCCCAGAAAATGTGCCGGACATGTTTCGCTCCTTCGCCAAAAAATGGCATCAGGCCCCGCCAAGAGCCTGCGAAAAAGCGAACAATCCGCGTGCCAAAAATAGCAGCAGTGAAATATTTTGCCTATTTTTTATGCAACTTCTTTGCTGGCAGGATGATACAGGAATATTCGCGTAGATAAAAAGAGCTGTTTTTCCGGTTCTGCCCAAACTTTGGCGCGCAGTATCTATGCAATCGGGGTATTTGACCCCTAAAAATGCCTAAAAAATGGCCCATATTTCATGGTCATTCTTTAGGCTAATTCCTCTTTTTACCATCGGGGCACGTTGCCACGTGCCCCGATTTTCAGCCGTCCGTATCCGCCGAACCTCAAGCCAGTGAATCGCTCGGGCTACGACCCGGCATCTGCACCGACGACTGTTCCAGAATCCAACCTTGCTCGCCATGTACCGAGGCATCCAAACCTTCGATCTCGCGGTTTTCCGATATCCGGAAACCCATAATCCGGTCGATCACCACCGTCAGAATCAGGGCGATAATCACCGCATAAATCGCCGCGATGCTGGCCGCCGCGGCCTGGATACCAAACTGGCTCCAGCCGCCTTCCACGCCGCCGAACGTCGCCCGGGCAAACACGCCCGTCAGCAGGGCACCGAGGAACCCGCCCACGCCATGCACGCCGAAGGCATCCAGCGAATCGTCATAACCCAATTTGCTCTTGAGCACCACCGCGTAGTAGCACACCAGACCCGCCAGCGCCCCGATGATCAGCGCCGCGTACGGCGGTACATAACCGCTCGCCGGCGTCACCGCCACCAAGCCCGCTACCAAACCCGACGCCACGCCCAGCGAGGTCGCCTTGCCATGTTTGCGCCATTCCGCCAACATCCACACCAGCGCCCCGGCCGCCGCGGCAATCTGCGTGTTGGTAAAGGCCAGCGCGGCAAACTTGTCCGCCGCCGCCGCCGAACCACCGTTGAAACCAAACCACCCGAACCACAACATGCCCGCGCCCAGCAACGTTAGCACCAGACTGTTGGGCTGCAGGATTTCATGCGACGAGCCGATACGTTTGCCCAGGTACAACGCCAGTACCAGTGCCGACATCCCGGCGGAAATATGCACTACCGTACCACCGGCAAAGTCAATGGCGCCCATGTGATAGCCCGGACCGGCATATCCCAACCACCCGCCACCCCAAACCATGTGGGCCAGCGGGTTGTACACAAAGATGGACCAGAACAGCGTGAAGATCAGATACGAACTAAACCGCACCCGTTCCGCAAACGCCCCGGCAATCAGCGCCGGCGTGATAATCGCAAACATCCCCTGGAACATCACCCACACATATTCCGGAATCGGCACGCCGAACGGACTCACCACGCTGTCGGGGGTCAAGCCCATCAGCATAATCTTGCTGGGGTCCCAACCAATGAACCCGCCCAGCCTGTGATCGCTGCTGCCAAAGGCAAACATATAACCAAACAGTACCCACTGCACGCCCACCACCGCCAGAGCGCCAAACGAATGCATCATCGTGCCCAGCACATTCTTGCGCCGCACCATGCCCGCATAGAACATCGCCAGCCCCGGCACCATGAACATCACCAGCGCCGAACTGATCAACATCCACGCCGTCGCCGCGCCGTCAATCTTCACCGGCTCCGCCACCGCGGGCTGCGTAAGCGCTGGCTGCGAAGCCGCAACCTCACTCACGGTTTGCCCCATGGCAGGCAGCGCCAACAGCATCGTGGTAATCAGGAGAACAACCGACAGAACCGTGCGTGGTCCCATCCCAAAGGAAAGTCTGGACATGTTTCGCTCCTATATGCCAAAAAAGCACAGGCTCCGCCAAGAGCCTGCCTATAAGTGAACAATTCCCGTGCCAAAAATAGCAGCAGCCACATTTTTCCAAGTTCAACCACGCAACCTCATATATTACAGACACATACAATCATTATCGCATCCACGAAAAGACCGCCCAGTCCGCTATTGCCTATAAAACCATGCCCATCAGTTAGGCAACCCACCCCCCAACCCACCATTTCTGCACAATTCATGACCGGGTTCTAGCCGTCATTCCGCCGCGCCCAACCCTGTATATACCTTGCTATGGGCACCGCGCCAGCCAACGCCCTCATTGCCAGGGAACGGGGCCATTCGTCAAAGCTGAAAGAAAATAAAAGAACTGGCTGAATTACTTGCTCCGGGGGCTACCTAATTCATAGGCTTACGTATCCAATGCGCATCCGGTGCTTCTCGCCAAGCATGCCACCCGAGAGGAAGATCGCCCAAAACGCTAATGGATGGATCCAGAGTCAACATCGTCTTGAGACTCACAATTGCAGCATCCTGCTCAGGTGTCGGTCCACCGTAAGGGTGGAATTGCCATACTCCGTCGCCCAAATCATGGGTGACGTAATACACCCAGTCTGCCCCGTCTAGAATTCGTTTACTGGTGAAGGCCATGGTGTCCTCACGGTCCTTAAATGGCCATCTGATCATTTCGCTACTCCTAAATTTTCTTGCTCTTGCTAATATTGTTGGTCCGCGACTGGCGTTCGCGTGAATACCTTCCGGAAATCCCGTAAAAACACCCTCTATGCAAAATCGGCCAGGTCCGTACCTACCGCATTACCACCAATTGGTGTACGGGGATAGAGAACAGCCCCAGAAAACGCCGCACATCACCATGAACATAATTAAAGCGGCACCGAGCACGCGCGGAATTGACAGACGAGGCCGCAGAATCAGGGTCAAAATCACGATCACCACCAGCAGCACACTCGCCCCCAAACCTCCGAGCGCTGCGTATACTTCAAACCATCCCTGGGCTTCGCGCTCGTGTGCCAATCCTGCCAACACCATATTCACCGCCGCAAACGCGCCCGCCGATACGCCTAATCCCAAGCCAGAAAAATAGCTCAGTCCCAGCCAAGTCGCAAGGCGACCGGAGTGAGACGCCATCGCGACCGCAGTAAAAATGGAAATCAAGACCATGCTGGCGAACAAACATGGGAGCATAGCGAACCGTCCTGTTAGGCCGACAACGATTATACCACCCGGCAATCCATAAGAATAAGCTTGACTGCCCACGGGGCACGGTCACGGAGATGTCCGTCACGCAGAGCTATTCAATCTTGAATTGTATTGCTGCACCATCGGGCATATCCTTTATCTGCCTGGCCAGACTGGCCCGGAAGGCCATGCCTTCTCGCTCTTCGATGGGCCCTAGATTACTGACCGCGAATTCGCCACCACACACAAAAGGAATCTTGGGCATAAGTCTCGTGCCCGGTCGCAAAGGGCCATTCCGCTTCTGCCATTCATGAGCAACCGGATATCCGGTAAAGTAGGCGTAATCACCTAAGACAACGCGAGCCCAATCCTCTAGCGTCTGGGCGACCTTTTCCATGCGGCCCGTTTCCGGGTCGAAAAGCACAACTCGGTCGGAAGCTATGGCAAATTGATTGCCGAACACATCTTCCGCAAAAAAGAGCATTGGGCCCAAGTTGAAGTCATCATACTGAGCAAGCCATGCGTCTGGGGTATTCCATGCCGCAAGGTCTCGCGGCGGCGGCACATTTCCGCCACCTCGTACCAGTAGTGCGGACTCATACGCATAGAACCCATTGCACCAACCCAGCAACGTGGCGAGTTCCCTCCCACAATCCCCCCACAACACAAGACTATCGGCAAGTACGTGGTTAGCATTAGCATCCGGCCCGTTCGGACGACCAGCCACCTTAATGAGTTCGCGCAGGCTCATACACACTCCTAATCTTCGCCCCGGATAATCACCCGCCCGACATCAGGCACATTTCGAAGCTGTTAGCCAATGGATACACCAGTTTCCACCGCATAAGTATTGGGTAACAGCTTAACATGGGTGGTACATAGGAACAAACATATCTTGGGGGAATTGGGAGACGCCATAATTGAGGCGATCTAATCCTCGCGCCCACGGTTCGTGGGGAAGACCAATACCCGCCCCGGCAAGGAAAGCGATTATGATCCAGAAACAAGGCGCGCTATATTACATCATCCTTGGCAATCAGTCGAGAGGTATAACATACGTAGATACATCCCTTGTCCTTGTTGATATGGTTTAATCTGGTTGCTTCTTGTTGCGCCAACTCTTGTGACCACAGAACCTTTACTACCGCCAAACTGTTCTCTGGCGCCAGAGGGTCCACAGGCAGTTCGATCCGCACTAGGGCGTAAACATGGTCGTGTCGAGAATGGGGTTTGTCCGTCATAGTCATAATAATATCACCAACTCCGTGTTAGTGAGTCAATCCCCACGCCGTCTGCCTGTCGCACTCGACTACATGGGGCACATCAGCATAGCCGTTCTCGGTATGTCCTTCCACCCGGGAAACGCTGCTGTAAGAGCATCGGCATCTTTAAGAACCGGCCAGCCCCCGACACAGTCATGTTGTAGTAATCCCCCGAGGCAGTGAAGTCCACAACCGACTCACCGATCAATCCGAGGCCGACGACTGGGAGGACCTCCTCAGTCACAACAGCTCTTCCCAGAATCCGTTCCAGGTCGCTCAACCCCGCCTCTGCGATGAGAGGAGCTTCGAACTCACCCATGATCACGACAACACGAGAGACGCCCAGTTGGCGCAGGCTCTCCACTATCACACTGGTGGCGTCTTGTGGGTTAACGCCTTTCACGTCATAGGTGATGGTGTCATTCCACGCCTTCCTAGCCTCAATCAGGTGCAATCGAAGAGCATCGCCTTCCGCTGCAACCAGAATCTGGCAGTCTGAGCAGTGCCTTTGCAACCAGCCTGCTAGTTCCTTTCTAATGCGGAGGGCTACTACCCGTAAACTCATTGCTTGTACTCCACCGATGAACTTCCAGATTCTTAATTCTTCCCGCTTACCTCTCACCTCTTAACTTTTCCCTCCCCCCACTCCCGTATATACAGCGCGATTGCCCGCCCCACATCCCGCCCCAGCGCCCGCGCATTATCCGCCGTCACCGTCTGCCCATCCGCCAGCGCGTACGACACCTCCAGCGTCGCCGCCAGTCCCCGCGCCACCTGCTGACGCATATACGCCCCGCACGTCGCGCTCGTGCCCTTATTCCACCCATCCCCAAACGGATACGTCCCATCCGCCCGGAAATGCAGTTCCCCCGTTTGGCTCGTCTCCAATAATTCCGCCAGCCGGTAAAACTCCGCATCGTGCGGCGGGGGCGGCCCGACAAAAAATATCGTCTCGTTCTGCTCCGCCCGGATCCACGGGCAATGCAAATCCAGCGTCACCGGGGCCACTCCCCGCC
>JBIJDM010000186.1:0-6087 GCA_044344145.1 Phycisphaerae bacterium | reverse complement strand
TTATATTGGTCGAACTGCGGACTGACGTTGCCCTGATATTCCCAGTCATAGTTCGCGCCGATGTTCATGGTGAAGTCGCCGACATTCTGGATACCCGGGCTGTTGCCAGGGCTGACGGTGTTGCCGGAGGAAATGGTGATTGCCGAACCGATTGTCCCGGTCCCGGTCAACTTACCACCGGTGCCACTAAAGGTGATCCCGGGGGTAAGTGCCGTACTTGAGTTGTAGTTGAATTCACCGCCTGCAATGGTAATCCCGCTGGTACCGTTGATCGTTCCGCCAACCGCAATCGTGAGTTTACCACCCTCAACCCGGGTCGCACCGGCATACGTGTTGACACCGGAAAGAATCTGCGTACCCGTGCCAGATTTTGTAAGGCTAATCCGGGCAGGCGTAGTCGGATTGATTGTTCCGGCATAGCTGTAGCTACCGCTGCCGTTTAAAGTCAGAATCCTTGCCGTACCAGTGTTATTCACATTTCCACCGACGGTCGCGGCCGAAAGACCCGAAAGAATTAAGTCGTTATTGTTCAGATCAAGCGTCCCGCTCTTGAGCGTGACAAAATCAGGAAAAACCGTAGCAGCGTTAGCCTTTGCGGTAATACCGTCAATTACCAATCCGGAACCATTATTAAACGCACTCATCGCAGTGATGATTACAGTACCCGTGCCTGCAAGGGTAAGGGTATGGTTAGTGCCCGCGGAATCAGACAAGGCACCCCCAATGGTATTGGTGGTGGTAGCGTCAAAGGTAAGTTGACGGTTTCCATTTTTCAGATCAAAACCGCCAGAGAACAGCACCTGCGGAGTTGTCGAACCAACCGCACCCGTGAATGCAGCATTGGAAAGCAACTGCATTGGGTTGGTGGTGAAACTTACACCACGAAGGCTGCTGGAACCGCCGATAGTGATCGTCGGCGTGCCGACGATGGATTGGTTGGTGCCCGAGAACACCACCGACGAATTGTAGGTTGGCGCAATGATGGACATCGAAGCGGTGATGGCGAGGTCGTTGGTAAAGGTGGTGCCGACGGTTCCGCTGCTATTGGTAATCATTCCACCAGCCAGCGTTACCAGTCCCGTCCCCAACGTGCCAGCTGTGGTGGCGATGAGAGTACCCGTATTTAACCTGACCCCACCGGAGAAGGTGTTACCTGCATTGCTCAGGCTCCAAGTACCCGTACCACTCTTGACCAAGGCCAGTTTGCCACCGCTTGCGCCGTTACCAATGACACCGGTAAGCGCGTTCAAACCGGTATTGGTACCATTGAGCGTAAGTGTCGTGATATTTGCCCCGGATGATATGCCCGTAATACCACTACTGATACTGAGGATACTACTGGCCGAGGTTGCCCCGGCCGTGAAAGTGGCCGATCCACCATCGCCCTGAATGGTAATCGTTGAAGTAGTGATGGTATCGGTATGGTTGCCATTGGTGGCTGCCGTTCGGATCAAACCTCCATTGTCCAGCAGCAAACTGCCATTATTAAGATCGTATTTGTACACACTGGTGTTGTTAAAGGTAATGGTGCCTATGCTGCGACCTGAATCTACCAAAATGCCGCGGTCTAAGGTAAGTGTTTTGTTGAGTACCGCTTCATCGCCTGAGGTTGGCACCGGACTGTTGCCCCAGTTTGCCGTATTGGTCCACAAGCCCAGTCCGTCTTTGGTCCAATTGATCACTGCCGCTTGCGCGGACAAACCCGCGCCCATAACCGCCAATACCAAACCCGCCAAAGCCAGCTTGCGCGACAACATGTGCATGTCTCCAAATCCAAGGTGAATAACGCAGTAAATAAGAGACTTTCGGTCCCTCTCAACCATCGCTTCTACACTTAAGCGACAATTTAACGAGGCACTATATCCTAAATTCCATGAATTTCAACAGGATAAAGCTACCATTTTATATTATTTTATAAATATGTAATTTCGCTAGCCGTGAGAATGAATCAACAATTACCCAACATGAGTAAGTGGATCGCTTTGTTGTGCCTGTGAAATGCGCGTGTGACAAACAACACCGTGCCCCCCGCCAGCGCGATTCGTCTATAGGTGTGTTCTCAATGCTTACAAATTCAAATACTTACGCAAGACATCCGCACGATGAACTTTGCGGGCTTCGGGGTCCAGGTCCCGGGCGGCTTCTACTTGCAGGTGGGCGGACTGGGTCCACAGGAAGAGCCGGTTGAGCAGGCTCATCGAGACGCCGGAGATTCGGCCCATGGCGGTACCCAGGCGCAGATAACTGAGGTGGAACAGCGTTTCTTCGGTACTCAACACCCGGGCGTATTTAAGCACCCCCAAGGCCCGGCCAATGCGGTCGTCCAGCAGATACGGCCGCTGGGTCAGCAAACGCTGCCGGGCGTCCTGTTCCATATACAGCACCTGCGGCAGGACCGCGGTTTCCAGCTCATGGATAATTTCTTCCTCGCTGCGGCCCAGCGTGGTCTGGTTGGACAACTGATAAAAGTCCCCCACCGCTTCGGTGCCTTCGCCGTACAGACCACGGATCGCCAGATGCATATCCTTGGCAGCGGCAAAGACTTTGTCCATATCGCCGTTGAGCTTTAGCGCAGGCAAATGCAACATCACACTCACGCGCAGGCCGGTGCCGACGTTGGTCGGGCACGCGGTGAGGTAGCCAAAACGATGATTGAAGGCGAACTCCAAATGTTGCTGTAAATCGTTATCAATCTGATCGGCCTGGGCCCAGCATTCCTGCAGCTTCAGTCCGCTGCGCAGCACCTGCAGGCGGATATGGTCTTCTTCATTGACCATGATACTCAGAGTCTCATCGCGCGACACAGCCACGCCCCGGGCGCCTTCGCCGGCGGCGAGATTTTTGGAGATCAAATGGCGTTCCAGCAGCAGTTGCCGGTCGTGGGCACTGGCGGTATCCAGCATCATGAAATTCAGATTGGCCAGCTCGAGTTTCGCCAGCCGTTGTTCGAAGAGGCTGCACAGTTCCTGTTTTTGTGCCGCGCTGGCTTTGGACATGAAGGGGAAGTTGGCGATATTACGGGCCAGCCGCACGCGGGAGGAGACGACAATCGTATCCGATCCGCCAGCGGGTTCGGTAACCGTCAGCCAGGCGCCGACGGGGGAATCAAAGGCGTCCAAAATCATCGCTACTCCTTGGCCAGTTTATTGGCCGGGGGACTCAATTTGCCGCAGGTCATCGCGTAACCGGGCGGCGGTTTCATAGGCTTCATGGGCCAGAGCGTCCTGTAATTGCCGGCGCAGGTCGGCAATTTTTTGTTGGCGTTCCAGCACCACGGTTTCGAGTTCCAGCGGGCTGCGGGCCCGGGGCAGTTTGCCGGTATGATGGGATTGGCCGGATTGGGCGGTTTCGATCACAGGCAAGAGCCATTCGATAAAATGCTCATAATCATGCCGGCAACCCAGCAAACCATGCAACTTGAATTCGCCCATTGTCAGACCGCACTGCGGGCAGGCGGGCTCATCCTCGGGCGTCAACTCGGGTTCAGTCAGCTCAGGCAGGTCCGCAGCGCTCTCCACATCCGGGTCCCCGGGCATTTGCGCTGGTTCTTCAATGATGGTGACCAGCCCGGCTTCGGCGGCGTGCTGCACACAGAGATGAATTTCGTGGAATTCGCCCGATACCATCTCCGAGAGATGTACCGTGGCGGGTTGGCCACATTTTTGACACTGTTCCATCACGGCCTCATGCCGAAAAACACTCTGGCGAAGGTGTTTATGCACCCTCCAAGCCAGTGCTCCTGAGAATAAGTATATCATGCCGCAGGCGGGAATATAGTGGCCCGGGAGATTTATCAGGCCTTGTTTTCAGGCCCCGGCCCGGTGGCGGGCATGACCAGCGTGGGCGGAATCATCTCACTCACCGGCACGGTACGACAGCGCCAATGCGAATGCGTACGCGAGGGTATAGCCGACAGTATCTCCGCATGGTGGGCATGATTGGGCAACTGGCCCAGAATGCGCGTGGAGATTTCGACATCAAGTTCGACCATCCCCGGCGCGACTTCATAGTCGCGGGCGCAGACGGTGGAGAACTTTTCGGCGAAGGTAACGCCCTTGGAATCCGCCAACGGAATCCGGATCCGGGCACGCTGCATACGGCCCAGCATTTGATCGCGCACCACCTCGGCCAGATGTTCTAGCCCCGCCCCGGTGCGGGCGGAAATCGGCAAGGCCTCCGGACAGACGCTGCGCCAGAAAGCCAGATCATCGGCATTGGCCACGGCATCGGTTTTATTCAAAAGCAGCAGCGCCGGGTGCTGGCCGCAGCCGATATCGGTGAGGACCTGCTGGACGGCCTGTAATTGCTGGACCGCCTGCGGATGAGCGATATCCAGCAGCACCAACATCAAATCCGCGTGGGTGGCTTCTTCCAGCGTGGCTTTGAAACTGGCCACCAGATGGTGGGGTAAGTCCCGGATAAAGCCGACGGTATCGGAGAGCAGGGCGTAATGGGCGCCGCCGAGTCCCCAGCGCCGGGTTTTGGTGTCCAGTGTGGCGAAGAGTTTATCTTCGGCCAGCGTCCCAGCGCCCGTGAGGGTGTTAAAGAGGGTGGACTTGCCGGCATTGGTATAGCCCACCAGACCGATGGTAAAGTGTTCGGCCTTGCGGGTTTCCACCTCGCGAGTTTTGCGGTTCTGGATTTCAGCGAGTTTGCGTTTGTAGTCGGAGACTTTATCGCGGACCAGCCGGCGGTCAATTTCGAGCTGCATTTCGCCGGGGCCACGCGCCCCCACCCCGGCCCCGCCGGTGATGCGTTCCAAGTGGCTCCACATGTGGCGCAGGCGCGGGTAGGTATATTCAAGCTGGGCCAGCGCGACCTGTAGCTGGGCCTCGCGGCTGCGGGCACGGGTGGCAAAGATATCGAGGATCAGTTCGCTGCGGTCGAGGATTTTGCACTGGCAGACTTTTTCGACTTCGCGCAGTTGGTTGGGCGAAAGGTCATGGTCAAAGATGACCACATCGGCGTCATGGGCCGCCACCAGCCGGGCGATCTCGGCGACTTTGCCCTGACCGACATAGGTAGCCGCGTCCACGCTCTTGCGGGCCTGGGTGATCTTGGCCACGACCTTGGCCCCGGCGGTGTCCGCCAGACTGGCCAACTCCCCGAGGGGATCGGAGGGATCGGATTTGGAATCGGGAAATTCCACCCGGACAAGAATAGCTTTTTCGGCTTCGACAGATAACTGCGCGCGTACATCGTGTGTCATAGTAAGCCTATTGTAACCGAGGCCGAGGGTGGCGCCCAAATCACAGGCCATGCGGGCTTATTTGCCCACTTCCAGCAGGGCCAGACACGCCCGCATGAAGTCCGGGCAGTCATCGGGTTTGCGGCTGGAGACAAAATGACGGTCCACCACGACCGGAGCGTCGGAGAATAACGCCCCGGCATTGATCAGGTCATCTTTAATGCCCGGCGAACCGGTCACGCGCACACCCGCATACACCCCTGCGGAGATGGGCATCCAGCCGCCATGGCAGATGGCCCCGATTAACTTACCGGCAGCGTGGAATTCCTGAATCAGGGTTTTGATCTTGGGTTCGCGGCGGAGTTTATCAGGCATCCAACCGCCGGCGCAGATGATGCCGGTAAAGTCGGCGCTACGTAGATCCGCCAGCGCGGCATCGGATACACAGGGGTAACCATTCTTGCCCACATAGCGTTGCCCGGCCTTCAGACCCGCAATGACGACACGGGCTCCGGCTTCGATGAAACGGTACTTGGGGTACCAGAGCTCCAAATCCTCGTAGTAGTCATCCACCGGTATCAAAATCGTCTGATTGTTCAAGGTTCCCATACTTACATCCTTAAAAACTTAACGGGCCTACTTCCACCTTCACTTCGGGCTGGCCCACCACACCGGTAATCCGATATCCCATCAGGGAATCGGATATCCCCCCAATCAGGCGTCCCACCGCACCGAATTGGTTTTGCAATTTTTCCAGAGGCCCCGCATTGACCAGCAGGTTCAAGCGTTGCGTAAAATATATCTGCCCTTTACCGCGTGCGGCCGCGACGGAGGAGTTGTATTCCAGTTTACTAACCTCCATGCGATCACCGGCCAGAGTAAATTCGACCAAGGCCGTA
>JBIJDM010000185.1:0-6101 GCA_044344145.1 Phycisphaerae bacterium | reverse complement strand
GGGCGGATGCTCATGGCCCGATCGGGATTTTTTTTGTCTGGGGCGCGACGATTGCGGTTGCCGGAGGTATACGAGTCGCCGATATTTAGCCACATCGTACCGTCTTCGCGAAGTACGCGACGAACCTGCTCAAAAACCTGAACCAACGAATCAATATACTGATCAATAGTGGGTTCTAAACCAATTTGGCCGCCGATGTGATAATTGCGCAACGACCAATAGGGTGGTGATGTGATACAGGATTGAAACGTATTGGCCCCAATGCCCGCCAATACTCTGAGGGCATCGCCAATCACAATCGCGGAAGATGTGGCATTTTTAGATACAATTCCGGGCAAACGCAACATTGCCTCGGGTGTATTTAATAGTTCAATATTCGGGCCGGCATGGTAGTGGGGTAGTTTAAGAGACGACATTTTTCGATCCCTTAACAAGGTAATGCGTATGACGCCTTCATTGTACCCAGCAGCGGGTGTGGGGGCCAATCGGAATAAGCAACATTTTTTACCCCGGTTCTTTAAGGCTTGAGACTGTGGTAAGTCTGGTTTACAGGACGTCCTCGTCTTTGAGGTCGCGGGTCATGAGTTGGTGGAGGGCTTTGGTGGGCGAGACGTTTTCGAAGAGGACACTGTAGAGGGCGCGGGTGATGGGCATGTCTACTTTGTAGCGTTGGGCCAGTTCGACGACGGCGCGGGCGGTGGGCATGCCTTCGACGACGCCGGCGAGTTTTTGCAGGGCTTCGTCGGCGGTGTGGCCTTTGCCGATGAGTTCGCCGAAGCTGCGGTTGCGGCCCTCGGGGGCGACGCAGGTGGTGACGAGGTCACCGAGGCCCGCGAGGCCGGTGAAGGTTTCGGGTTTGGCGCCCATGGCCACACCGAGGCGGGTGATTTCGACCAGGCCGCGGGCGAGCAGGGCGGCTTTGGCGTTGTTGCCCGCGTGCATGCCGTCGAGGATGCCCGCGGCGATGGCGATGACGTTTTTGGTGGCGCCGGCCATTTCCACGCCGAGGATGTCATCGCTGCGGTAGACGCGCAGATAGCTGGTGGTGAAGAGGGTCTGCACCCAGACGCGCAGAGCGGCATCGGGCGTGGCGGCGACCATCAGGCAGGTCATGCGCGCGGCCATTTCGCTGGCCACGGACGGGCCCGATAGGACCACCAACGGCCGGTCGCCGAGGGTATCGGCGAGGATCTCGCTGGGGCGTTCCATGGTGGAGATTTCCACGCCTTTGGTGACGCTGACTACGGGCACGCCGGAGGGCATGAGCGGGGCCATGCGGGTCATGACGCTGCGCAGGAATTGGGTGGGCACGGCGGAGACGACAAGCTGGGCCCCGGCCAGCGCGGTGGCGGCGTCGGCTTGGTACTGGAGTTTTTCGGGCAGCGTCACGCCGGGCAGATAGCGGCTGTTGGTGCGCGTGCGGCGCATGGCATCGAGCCGGTCGAACTCGATGCCCCAGAGGGTGGTGGGCAGGCCCTTTTCGGCCAGAATCAGGGCACAGACGGTGCCCATGGCACCATCGCCGATGACCGTGACACGCGGAGCTTTGGGCAGGGAATTGGGCAAGGGATTACTCCATGGTTTTTTCTTGTTGTTGGGCATCGTGCCGGCTGTAGCCGCCGCGGACAACCCAGTAGGCGCCCAGCAGATTCCAGAGAATCGGCAGGAAGCGCACGGCCTGAGCGAGGGCAAACGCCTGAGCGGCGGTGGTCAGGTTGCCCTGACAGAAGAAATAGAACATCACATATTCGATCACGCCGAAGCCCTGGGGCGGGGACAGCGGGACGCTGCCGGCGAGCAGGGCCAGCGGGACGAACGCGAGGTAATGGCCGAGGTGGGCATTGCTGACGCCGAAGGCCAGCCCGGCCAGCCAGACGCTGATGGGCAGGAGCAACTGCGAGATGATGCTGACGATCAGACCCAGCACCAGCACGCGCCACCCGCGGCGGTATTCGAGCATGACTTCATCAATGCGGCGCACAATATCGGGCATGCGCGAATGGCCGAGGACGCGGTCAATGCGGAACAGGGCGCGGCCGCGGGCGGAGAAATAGATGGCGGTGCCGAGGAAGCCCACGGCCATGGCGCTGAGAATGAGCAGGGCGACTTTGAGCATGACGGGGTTGCCGGGGGCCTGAATGGCGGCGGAGACGCCGGCGATGAGGACCACCGCGACCAGCCCGATGACGCGGTCGAGGAGGATGGTGATGGTGCTTTTGGTTTTGCTGCCGATCATGCGGGCGGTGTAGACGATTTTGACCAGATCACCGCCGGTGATACCGGGGAGGAAGGTGGAGTAGAACTGGCCCACGAAGGTGAGGGCGAGGCATTTGCCGTAGGGGAGGTGGACGTTCTGGACCTGCAGCAGGGCACGCCAGCGCCAGGCGGTGACGAGGAAGGGGACAAAGAGGATGGCCCACGCAGCCAGCAGGTACCAGGGGTTGGCATTGGTGATCAGCGTGCGCAGGCCCTCATGGACGGGCGGGCGTTTGTCCACCACGGCCAGCAGAGTGATGGGGATTTCGAGTTCGGCGGGGATGCCGACGGTATCCTGACTGATGACGAGGGAGGAGATTTGGGTGGATGCACCTTCGGCGAGGCTGACTTTAACGGGCGTTTTGGGGAAGCGCACCATGAGGGTGCTGGGCATGGTGGAAGCGGTGGCGGTTTTGGGGATGACCGTGACGGTGACATCCTGCTCGAGGCGGACGTTGCGGATCTGGGTGCCGGTGGGGAGGTCGGCCTGATCATCCCAAGGGGTGTGGGTGAGAACCCACCAGAGGCCCAGCACGGCAATGCTGACCTTGACGAGGGTCTTAAGTAGTTTTTTCCACCATGACTTATCGTTCAAAACGTGACTCCTGGGCGCGTAAAAGAGTATAGATTAGACGGATGGGGGTTGGGGAGTCAATTACGAATTACGAATTAACAATTACGAATTGGGGGACGGTGGGACGGGGGGAGAGTGAAACCACAGATGAACGCAGATAAACACTGATGGGACGGGGGGAAGGTCGTTTGGGGCATTAATGTCTTGGTGGGGTGGGTAGGCGGGGTTAAAATGGAGGGCGTGGGTTGGCGAGGTTGATGGGTTTGATTCACGTCCAGGGGTTTAATTTAGTGCGGCAAGGCAATCGTTACCAACAGGTAAGGAGGAGTCATGAAACGCGCTTTGGGCATTTTGGGGTTGGTGCTGGGTTTGGGGATGTTGGTGGGTTGTGAGGCGCTACTCACCGGGCCGGAGGATTCGTATGAGCAGGAGGCGGCGTTACCGCCGGAGTCATATCGGGAACTGCCGCATCGGAATGAGGAGATTACCACGACGATCAACTTAAACTTTGGATATCAGTTGATGGATCCTACGGACGCAGAGCTAGATTGTATCGTGTTTGAATCGGATTTATTGGTGCAACTCAACAAGTGTGGTGTCAAGGACGGGAATACTTTTATTGCCCCCAAGCCGGGGCGAAATCCGCAACTGTTGATCCGGACCACTATCTATTTGGCGGGTTATATCGGTAATGTGCAGCAATACCGTTATGTGACGGAGTTTTGGGCATTTGGACACCGAGAGCCGATAACGCAGATCAAGACCAGCGATGATTCAACGGCCACATTGGATTTAAGCCGGGAGATATACTCTTGGATCATCGGCGGGTGGCATACCAAGGATCTGGATCGGTAGTAAGTCACGGTCAGATTTTAGTTTCAGGATATTCGTTGCCAAACAGATATGGAGCAGTCATGAAACGCGCGTTGGGCATTGTGGGGTTGGGCTTGGTGTTGGGGTTGGTTGGTTTATTGTCGGGGTGCGATGCGCTGCTCGCCGGGCCGGAGGATTCGTATGAGCAGGAGGCGGCGCTGCCGCCGGAGTCGTATGAGGAACCGCCGCACCGGAATGAGGAGATCACCACGAAGGTGAACTTTAGTTTCGGATTTGAGGTGAGTGATTACCGTGAGACCAAGTTAGACTATGAAGCGCAACTCATGAGTGATCTCAACACTGAAGGCAAGAAAAACGGCAACACCTTTGTAGCGCCCCGGCCGGGGCGTAATCCGATGCTGATTATCAATGTCATGATGTATTGCGATTCAAATCCAAACGCGGAAACCCATCATCTTCGTTATGTTACGGAGTTCTGGGCCTTTGGGCACCGCGATATGGTGGCACGGATCACAACGACCGATACGTCCGACCGCTCTCACGACTTTCTTTTTCTGGAGTTTGCGAAGATTGCCGAAAAGCTTAACTCGTGGATGAGTACCGGTTGGCATACCAAGGATTTTGATCGGTAGTGAGTCGTGGCCAGATTTTGGCGTCCGAGCGCCTGTGGACCCACAGGTGGGTTGGGAGTAGGATGAGGGATGAAGCGGCGACAAATCTGGCGAGGTGATGCGGATGAAAATGGAACAAATTATTGGGTTGGCGGTGGTGTGGGGTGGGGTGTTGTTGGCGGCGCCGCCGGAGGGTGGGGTGGTGCCGGGGTGGACGCCGCCGGTGCGGACGGCTGCGGCGCGGGCGCCGGTGGGGTATCGGTTGAAGGAGACGCGGCTGGGGCCGATGGATACGCAGATTTTGTTCCCCACGTTCAGCGCTGATGGGCGGCATTTCGCGTATGTCATTCCGCGCGGGCCGAAATTCAGTGTGGTGGTGGATGGGAGGACGGACACGGATGTGGACCCCGACACGGATACGGAAACGCTCTACAAGCGGGTGGCGGCGCTGGTGTTTAGTCCCGACGGGAAACGGTTGGCGCACTGGGCGCAGCGAGGGGAGCGGCAGTTTATGGTGGTGGATGGCAGCGCGCAAAAGGTATATGCGGGATTTGGCTTGCCGATTTTCAGCGCGGACAGTGCGCGCGTGGTGTACAACGTGCAGACGGGCAGCCAGGAATGTGTGGTGGTGGATGGCCGGGAAGGGCCGGGGTTTGATGCGGTGGGCAATCCGGTGCTGAGTCCGGACAGCCGACGGCTGATGTATGCGGTGCGGCAGGGGGCGAAGTGGGCGGTGTGGGTGGATGGCAAAGTGGGTGCAGCATACGACACGCTGCTGGGGGAGCCGATGTTTAGTGCCGACAGTCAGCATGTGGCGTATGGGGCGAAAATGGGCAACCGCTGGCGCGTGGTGCACGATGAGCAGGCGGGGGTGGAATATGATGCGGTGGGGACGCCGGTGTTCAGCCCGAATGGCCGGCGGTTGGCGTATCGCGCCCGGCACGGGGCGAAGTGGCTGGTGGTGGTGGATGGGCGGGCAGGCAGTGGGCATGATGGCGTGGCGGATGGTGAGTTGGTATTCAGCCCGGACAGCAAACGCGTGGCGTATGTGGCGTTGGACGGCGAGCAACAGCGCGTGGTGGTGGATGGGCAGGCGGGGACGGTGTTTGATGGCATCGCGGCCAAGACGCTGTGCTTCAGCCCCGACAGCCAGCGCGTGTTGTATGGCGCGCGGCGGGATACGAAGGCCTGCGCGGTGGTGGCGGGCAAGACCGAGGGAGAGTATGCCGGGATTAACACCATGCTATTCAGCCCGGACAGCAAACGCGTGGCGTATGTGGCGCTGCGCGGCGGTAAGGCGCTGGTGGTGGTGGATGCCGTGGCAGGGGCGGAATATGACGCGATTACGAGTCTGAGCTTCAGTCCCGACAGTACCCATGTGGCGTATAGCGCGGGGCGCGGGGCGCAGCGCTTTGTGGTGATGGACGGTCAGAGCAGTCCAGCGTATGACGATGCGGCGGGACTGGTATTTAGTGCTGATGGTAAACATATGGCGTATCGGGCGTTGCAGGGCAACAAGTGGGTGGTGGTGCTGGATGGGCAGGCGGGCACGGGGTATGACGGCGTGCTGGCGGGGTCGCCGCGCTTTACGCCGGAAGGCGGGGTGGAATTTTTGGGGATCAAGGGGACGATGTTGTATCGGATGGAATATGTGCCGGTGGCGCGTAACGAATGACGCGGTCGGGATGGTGGGTACGGATTATCAGGATTTCATGGGTGGATAGTTTGCGTGGGGTGGGGTTGGGGGGTAATATAATTCTCAGAATATTTGGCCGTGAGGGTATGTCGTTGCTCCGGAGGGTGGCGACGGGAATGGATTTTGCGGA
>JBIJDM010000183.1:0-6105 GCA_044344145.1 Phycisphaerae bacterium | reverse complement strand
ATTTTTGCGCAGTGGCATCGGGGGGCTCCTTGGGTGCGGTGGAGGCTTGGGCGGCGCGGGCCTGACGAAGTTTATCGAGGTAGTCTTTGAAGGCCCCTTCGCGGCCGCGCGGGGTGGGCCGGTAGTATTCCTTGTCCACGCCCAGATAGGTTTGAGGGACGTAGCCTTCGGGATAATCGTGCGGGTACAGATAGCCGGTGTGACCGAGTTTGATGGCACCGGGATAGTGGCCGTCGCGCAGGTGCCGGGGAACGGGGACGGTGCGTTGGGCCTTGACGTCGGCGGTGGCTTCGCCAATCGCGAGGGTGGCAGCGTTGGATTTGGGACTGCAGGCCAGATAGATGGCCAGTTGGGACAGGGTGAGCTGGCATTCGGGCAGACCGATGAACTGCACCACCTGCAGGGCCGCGGCGGCGAGGATGAGTGCGGTGGGGTCGGCATTGCCGATGTCTTCGGAAGCGAGAATAGCCAGGCGCCGGGCCAGGAAGCGCGGGTCTTCGCCGGCTTCGAGCATGTAGGCCAGCCAATAGACAGCGGCGTCGGGATCGCTACCGCGGACGGATTTGATCAGGGCGCTGGCGGCGTCGTAATGCTGGTCGCCGGTGGCGTCGTAGACCACGGCTTTGCGCTGGATGGAATCGGAAGCCACAGCGCGGTCAATGGTGATGCTGGTGGCCGGGGTGTCCCCCACTGCGGCCATCTGGGACAGGACGGCGATTTCCAGCGCCATCAGGGCGCGGCGGGCATCGCCATCGCACATATCGGCCCAGTGGGCCAGGGCGTCGGGGGTGACGGTGATGGGCACGCCCCCGAAGCCACGCTGGGGATCATGCAGGGCGCGTTCGAGCAGGGCGAGGATGTCCGCAGGGGCCAGCGTTTCGAACTGGAAAATCTGCGAACGCGACACCAGCGGGGCATTGACGGCGAAAAAGGGATTTTCGGTGGTGGCGCCAACGAGGATAATCACGCCCTGTTCGACATCCGGCAGCAGAATATCCTGCTGGGCGCGGTTGAAGCGGTGGATTTCATCGAGAAAGAGGACCGTCCGCTGGCCGGTGGATTCGAGCATGGTTTTGGCGGAGGTGATGACCTCGCGGACTTCTTTGACACCCACGGAGGCAGCGTTGAGTTCGCAGAATTGCGCATGGGTACGGGCGGCGATCAGATGGGCAAGGGTGGTTTTGCCGGTGCCGGGGGGACCGTAGAAAATCAGACTGGTGAGGCGGTCGGCTTCGATCATACGGCGGAGCAGTTTGCCCGGGCCGAGAATATGGGTCTGGCCGACGAATTCGTCGAGATTACGCGGCCGCATGCGTGCGGCCAGAGGCTGGGCGGCGCGGCGGCGCAGTTCGCGATGTTGGGCAAACAGATCAGCCATATTTCGTTACGCCTGCACGACCGGGGCCACCGGCGGAACCGTGGCCGCGGGGTTGAACCGCAAGAACAGATGGGCCAGTTCTTCGGTGAAGAGTTCCTGTTGATACCCGGCGAGATTGGCCTCGATGTCCACTTTCCACAGGGGCACGGGGGGTTGCAGTTGGGTCAGTTTGACCGCGTCTTTGGCGGTGGTAACCCAAGCCTCGGGGGCGAATTCGCGGTGCAGTTCCATGAGCCGGGCCTGATCATCGGGCTGGTTATAGGGGTGATGATCGGGGAACCAATGCGTGGCGGTGGGCACCAGACCGAGGGTGCGTATGGTGGCGAGGAAGCCTTCAGGATTGCCGATGCCGGCGAAGGCGAGGACATTCTGCCCACCGATGACCACGGGGGCGCCGCTGCGGTCGGTGACGCCTTTGACGGTGGTGTATTGCTGGAAGACCAGACGCTGATGGACCCAGTTGGTCATCAGACCGGCGGCAAAGTCGGCGAGTTCCGCGCTGATCTGCTCGCAGCGCGTCAGCATCACGGCATGGGCACGGGCCAGCGATTGCGGGGGTTCGCGCAGGGTACCGCCGGGGAGCATGGCGGGGATGCCCAGCGGCTGGGTGGCATCCACGAGCACGATATCAAAGTCGCGATGCAGACGGCGATGCTGAAAGCCGTCATCGAGCACGACACAGTCGGCGCCGTGTTGCTGGATGGCGGTCAGGCCCCCGGCGTAGCGGTTGGAATTAACCACCACGGGCACATCGGGACAGAGATTGCGCATGACCTGCACTTCGTCGGCAATCTGGCCGGGCTTGCTGCCATAGCCGCGGGTGAGGACCGCAGGGCGATGGCCCAAGGCCCGCAGAGTGCGGACGACCATGATGACGGTGGGCGTCTTGCCGGTACCGCCGGTGGTGATGTTGCCGATGGAAATCACCGGCACGGGCAGACGGCGGGCCTCGATGAACTGGTAGTCATAGAGGAAATTTCGCGCCCGGATCAGCAGCCCATAAAACAGCCCCAGCGTGCGCAGGAGCACGCGCAGGATCGCCGCCGGGGCGCTGGCCTTTTGGCCGGAGATGATGTTACGGTACCATTGTTCCATAGACGTTCAAACTATTTTAGACCACCAGATTCACCATTTTGCCTTTGACGACAATGGTACGCTTGGGCGGTTGGCCAGCGAGGTGCTTGAGCACTTCGGGTTCGGCCAGCGCCTGGGCGAGGACCACGGCATCTTCGGCATCGGCGGGGACTTTGATCCGGGCCCGCAATTTACCATTGACGGAAACCGGCAGTTCGATTTCGCGATCCAGACACATCGCCGGGTCAAACAACGGCCAGGGCATCTCGGTAATGGAACGATAGCCCACGGGCACCAGCCGGTGATAGACTTCTTCGGCGAAGTGCGGGGCAAAGGGTTCCAAAATCCGCAGCAGTGTGACGGCGACATCCTGAGGGATGTAGGTGAGCTTGGCCAGCGCGTTGTTGAACTCCATCATGGCGCTGATGGCGGTATTAAACCCGAGGCGTTCGATATCGTCGCCCACTTTGCGGATGACGCGGTGCAGGGGACGCTGGATGGCTTCGGCATCGGCGGTGGCCTGAGCCTGCGCGGCGGCAGGCAGCACACCGCGGCCATTGTACCATTGCCCGTCGGGGCCTTGATGGACCACTTTGATGGCCAGTGCGGGGTCGGGTTCTTCGGTGTCAATCAGGTTGCGCCAGATGCGCTGCAGGAAGCGATAGACACCTTCCACACCGGCGGTGGACCAGGGTTTGACTTGTTCCAACGGGCCCATGAACATTTCAAACAGCCGCAGCGAATCGGCACCGTAATCTTTGACTATGTCATCCGGATTGACCACATTACCACGGGATTTTGACATTTTATGTGCACGGGCATCAACGCGAATTGCCGGGTTAGCCTTTAAGACAAAATATCCGTCTTTCTTTTCAACCATATCAGCCGGAATCTCAATAGCTTGAAGCAAATCAGGATCAGGACTACCTACTCGAAAAGGTGTTGTTTCACCTGCTCGTTCTTCCCAACCAGGTTGTGCCTGTTCTACTGAGACCCACTTATCAGGCGGTATCTGATCAAATGAGATCAACTTACCCGTATACTGGTAATCGATGAAACCCGTGTATTCGGTCTCACCGAGAATCAGACCCTGATTGACCAGACGGCGGAACGGTTCGTGGCTTTGGACCAGCCCGCGATCAAACAAAACCTGGTGCCAAAAGCGCGAATAGAGCAGATGCAGCACGGCGTGTTCGACGCCGCCGATGTAGAGATCTACGCCGGTGTTGCCCATCCAGAAGCGTTCGGCCTCGAGGCTGATGAAGTTCTGATCGTTGTCGGCATCGAGATAACGCAGGTAATACCAGCAGGAACCGGCCCACTGGGGCATGGTGTTGAGTTCGCGACGTGCGGCGACGGCCCCGGGCGTACCGGCAGGCACGACGCGGGCCACAGCATTGCCATGTTCGGATTCCAGAATCACATGCACCTGATGCCACTGGGGCGCTTTGCTCAGGGGCGGGTCGATGGTGCCGGTGGGCTTGAAGTCTTCCAGTTCGGGCAATTCCAGCGGCAGTTGGTCGGGCGCGAGCGCCACGGTGGTGCCATCTTCCAGATGCACCAGCGGGAAGGGTTCGCCCCAATAACGCTGACGGCTAAAGAGCCAGTCGCGGATTTTGAAATTCACGCGGCGCTTGCCGATGTTGCGCTCTTCCAGCAGGTCAATCATCTTGATTTGCGCCGCCTCGGTGTCCAGACCTTCGATCCACGGGGAATTGATCGCGACACCATCGGCCGCGAGGGCGGCTTTTCTGTCCCACGGCTTGCCATCGGCGGGGGCAACGACCTGAATGATCGGGAGTTTGAACACGGTGGCGAACTCAAAGTCGCGCTCGTCATGGGCGGGCACGGCCATGATGGCGCCGGTGCCGTAGCTCATCAGCACGTAGTCGGAGACGTAGATGGGCAACTTGGCGTTGTTGACGGGGTTGATGGCGTACAGGCCGGTGAATTCGCCGGTTTTGCGGGTGTCTTCCTGACGCTGACGTTCCGAACGGCCCGCGGCCATGGCGGCATAGGCGGCCACGGCGGCGCGCTGGGCGGCGGGGACATTCTGGGCCAAGGGATGCTCGGGGGCGATGACCATGTAGGTGGCGCCGTAGAGCGTATCGGGCCGGGTGGTGAAGACAGTCAGGCTGGCGCCGTTGTCCACGGCGAAGGTGACTTCCGCGCCTTCGCTGCGGCCCACCCAGTTACGCTGCATTTCTTTCAGCGAGTCGCTCCACTGCAAATCTTTCAGGCCATCCACCAGCCGCTGGGCATACGCGGTGATGCGCAGCATCCATTGCCGCATGGGACGGCGTTCGACGGGGAACCCCCCCACTTCGGACTTGCCATCAATGACTTCTTCATTGGCCAATACGGTGCCCAACGACTGGCACCAGTTGACGGCGACATCGGATTGATAGGCCAGCCGGTAGTCGGCGAGGAGCTGGCGCTGCTGCGTGGGAGTCAGGGCGTCCCATGTGGCCGCGCCGGCATTGACGGGCAGGGGGCGCTGGCCGCTACGGAATTCGGCGATGAGTTCGGCAATTGGCCGGCCGCGATTGGCAGCAACATCGAACCAGGTGTTAAACAGGGTGAGGAAAATCCACTGGGTCCAACGGAAATATTTGGGGTCGGTGGTATCGACTTCGCGGGCCCAATCATAGGAAAAACCGAGGTTCTGCAATTGCTTGCGAAACCGGGCGATATTTTTCTGCGTGGTCACGCGCGGGTGGGTGTTATTCTTGATCGCGTATTGTTCGGCAGGTAGACCAAACGCATCCCAACCCATGGGGTGCATGACGGCAAAGCCTTTGGCCCGTTTGTAACGCGAAACAATATCCGAGGCGGTGTAGCCTTCGGGGTGGCCGACGTGCAGGCCTTCGCCCGAGGGGTAGGGGAACATGTCCAAAGCGTAAAATTTGGGCTTGGCGGGGTCGCGAACCGCCGCGTAGACGCCATGTTGCTGCCAAAACTGCTGCCATTTTGGCTCGATTGCTATGTGGTCATATCCGGCCATAAACTAAAACTCCCAAGCAAAGGGGTTGAGCATATACCGATATGGCTTGGCGGGCAAGGCAACGCCTGATTATATGGCGTTTCGGCTGGGATTATGCGTATGCAAACCAGGTGTATGACACAACGCAGACCGAAGCCTGGGGACCGTGTCCGGCAGGCTTGGGTTCGTTTTTAGGAAATTTAGCTTTTTTAACGCGCCCGGCGCCGGCGATACAGGAGTACACCGGTTATCAGGCTAAATAATCCCAAGTGGGCTGGTTCGGGGATGGGGGTTACCCCGGTGAGGGCATACCCGCTGAAACTATCAGCAGTGAAACTGGCGATTCCACTCAGACGGTCATACGTCAAATTGACGACGCCATAAGGCTGCCAACTCCCGCCGGTATAATGCCACGCCTGCAAATCGGCCAGGTCATACCCGATTCCCACGTCAAAGGTCAAGAAGACACTGGAGAGGGTGCTGGTAAAGTCCCAGGCCGCAAGCACCCAGTGCCCATCAATCTGCGTATCACCCATACGACTGGCCGAAAAGGCATGATCGGGCCCGGAAATCGTACCAAAACTGGCGCCCACCCGTTTGCCTGTGGCCGGGTCGGTAATAATCAGACGATCCCCAGTATTAACGGTTGCCGTGGCCCCCGTAATGGCCG
>JBIJDM010000132.1:0-8071 GCA_044344145.1 Phycisphaerae bacterium | reverse complement strand
CGGGTTACAGCCTGATTGTTGAATAAGATTTTCCCCTCGGCCGTGGCCACCAGAATCAGATCGGACATGGCCTCGAAGAAACTGCGGAAGTTGGCGGCGCTTTCCCATAAAGCCACCTCGGCATGCTTCTGGGCGGTGATATCCCAGTTGATCCCGATCATGCGGACGGGCTTGCCCTGGGGATCACGCAGCACGGTGGCCATGGCCCGGATATTACGAAGGGTCCCATTGGGGCGAATGATGCGGTACTCGAGATCAAATTCCACTTCCCCGCGCAAGGCCGCATCATACTCCTGCTGATACCGCATTTTATCTTCGGGATGGGCACAATCCTCCCAAGCTTTTTCCGGGGTACCAAAATAATCGGCCGATCCGCCATAGAGCGCGTAAAGCTGGTCATCCCAGTCCATGCGCTTGGTCACCGGATCCCAATCCCAAATTCCCACCCCACCCACCCGCATGGCCAGCGCCAGCCGTTCCGTGGCCATCCGCAGAGCATGTTCCTGCTCCTGGCGCTGCGTCACATCCTGATGCGTTCCGAACATCATCAACGGTTTGCCCTCGGGCGTCCAACTGGCCACACAGCCACGATCCAACACCCACACCCAGTGTCCGGCTTTATGTTTCATCCGGCAGGTGCATTCATAATAATCCAATTCCCGCCGGAAATGCCGCTGCAATAACTCCGCACTGACTTTACTGTCCTCTGGATGCACCAGGTCCATCCAGGTTTGGATGGATAGCGGAGCCAACTCAGCTAACGAATACCCCACGATTTCGGCCCAGCGTTCATCAAAGATGGCCGCGCCGGTTTGCACATTCCATTCCCAGGTACCCACATTGGTCCCGGTCAGGATGTGGGCCAACCGCTCACGCTCGTGGGTGAGAGTTTTCTGGATGTTTTTATACCCGGTAATGTTGGTGGCCACGCCCATCAAGCGGGGCAGCTCCTGCGCCCCGGTGCGGAGCAGTTTCAAAATCACCTGCCATGCCATAACCGTACCATCGGGATGGGGATATGCCGCCTCAAAGGTGGCCTCTTCGCCCCGCAGCACTTGGGCGATAGCCGCCCGGACGATCGGTCGGGATGATGCGTCCCACAGTTCCTCATACGTCCGCCCCAGCAGTTCGGTGTCCGCCCGGCCCAGCGCCGCCATGCCATTGTTATTCATGGCCAGAAGCTCACCTGCGCGATTGAGCAGGTGCACACAATTGGGCGAACCTTCAAACAGGGAACGGTAGTGTTCCTCCTGCTGACCCAAGGCGGTCTGTTGCTGGTTGACTTGCCGGTCCGTGCGGCGTAACAACCGAAACACCAGTCCCATTAACCCGCCACTAAGGACCACCCCACCGACCAGAGCCCAATTGCGTTGGCGCTTGAAACTCGCTACCTCGGTAGAGATATCCCGGACTAGAATTAACGTCCCGAGCCCAGCGTCTGTGGTATTCGGAATCGGCTCGGTCTTGACCCTCCAAGCGCTATCCCGCAGCGTTACGTCTTCCAGCGCACCGGCTTGGTGCAGAGTTTGTCCCAACCATACCTCCAGGCCCTCGGGGAGTGTGGCGAACGTGGAATACACCAGCGCATTCCGGGCATACCGGTCCCATTCCGGATTTTGTCCCAATTGCCGCATCCCCACCTCCCAGGTGGCCCGGTGCAGATTATTTTTGTCGAGTGTTATCAGTATTTCGACATTCATGTGTTGCTTTACCTGCCGATATATCGCGTCCACACCGGTACTTAACTCCAGATATCCCAGCAGATACTCGCCACGATACACCGGGCGCACCACCCGCAACATCAATAGTTCACTGCTACCCAATTCAACGCCATGGGCCACCTGACCGGTACGTTGCGCCCTTTGCGCCGTGACGCGGTTAATTTTGTCCCCGTATTTATCCGGCTGATGCGTTCGCAGCAAACAGAACTGCTGCGCATCCAGCAGGTATATATGAATCCGTTCACCGTCGCGTTTGAGTTTGTTATACAGGGGTAAAACAAAAGCCAACATTTGTTCGCGGTTACGTGACTCCAGCGCTGTCAGAAAATCGGCATTCTGCACCAGAATTGCGCCTGCCACATCCAGCATCTCCACCTGCTGACTGATGCCCAGTGTCACATCATCAGAGGCTTCCTTCAGCACTTGCCGGCCAGATTGGTTCACATAGTCACGCTGCTGGAGCAGCATAAATAGACCAAAACCACCCACCAGCACCACAAATATCAGGGCGAGTGGAAATACCAGATGTCTCCATGCTGATCGTGTCATTGTTCATCCTCATCCGGCAGACCGACACTGGTGTTACCTACCAGTTCGTAACTTCGAGTAATAACCGGGGAATACCGCGAAGTGGAGCTACGTATCCTCGTTCAGTCTGTGTATGATAGCAGAACCATGACGTTAGATGCAAGCGGTGGGCCTCCTCCTCTATCTTATGATTCTTCATCAATATATGTAATACTGCTAGCTGTTGTGTCTATAACAACCTTTGTCGAGACAAATACCGCCACTAATTCTCATATATCCCCGTAATAGCCATATGCCGATTATGGGTAATCAAACGATTCCACCCAGAAAGTCATAGCTTATTTTTTTCTGTAGCGTGGTGATCAGCGCGAAACTGTGCTTGAGCATCGCTTCACGCAGCGGGGTGAGGTGTTTGGGATTCAGGGTGTTGTCGGGAGTAGCGCCTGCGGCCAGTGCCGCCGCCTGGTGCGTCAGCCGCAGTTGCATCAGAAACGTATACGCCTGCACCAACTCTTCATGGAACGCGGTTTTGAGCACCTGCAACTGCACCAGCCGGTCCAGTCGGTCCACGGTATGGGTCTGCGGGTCGTTATGGCGCAGAGCATACAGCCGGGCGAAATTGACGATCGGCATCATCGCCTCTTTCAGATTCAACGTATGCCCCTCGGGCCCGCTGGCGTCGGTGACCAGTTGACCGAAAAACCCGATCGGCGGTTTATACAGCAGGGCATTCTGGGCAAAGTGGATGAAGAACTCCGGGCAATCCTGCATCAGCGCGGCACAGGTGCGGCGCAGTTCGTGGGCCAGTTCTTCGTTGCCGGCGGCGGGGCGGAAATCAAAGAAGGTATTGCATTCCAGCAAATCCTGCGGTGTCGAGCCGGTAATCCACTTGGTGAAGTAACGCTGCCAGACCGACACCGGCTGACACCACCGCGGGTTGGAGGCCATCACCTCACCCCGGCAACGCAGATAGCCCGCGTGCTCCAGACCGGCGGAAACCCGCTGCCCCAGCGCCAGAAAATACGCCGCCACCGCTTCCGCCTGTTCGGCCGGAGCATCCTGATACACCAGCGCATGGTCCTGATCGGTGAACAGAGTTTGCTCCGCGCGGCCCTGACTGCCCAGCGCCAGAAAACAGAATTCCGCCGGCGCGGGTCCCAATTCCGCCTGCGCCAAAGCAATCAACCGTTGCGTAATGGCATCACTCAAGCGGGTATTGAGCCGCGCCACCGTCAGGGGATTGGCCCCGCTGTCCAGCAGTACCCGCGCCCACTGGGGCACTTGCCGACGAATCGCGCTGAGCTCCTCCCACGTCCCGGCCAACTCGACCTGCGCGGTCAGCGCGGCGGGTGAATGCTGCTGATACGCCATCAGGTCCGTAGCCCGGACCAATCCGACAATCCGCCCCTCGGCGTTACGCACGGCCAGATGCTGAATCTGGTGGTGACGCATGGCCAGCAGGGCTTCGTGCAGCGGGGTCGTGTCCGCCAGCGCGATGACCGGTGCGGTCATGATCTCCATGACCGGATGGTACGCATCGCGCCCCGCGGCCAGCACGCGCTGGCGCAGGTCCTGATCGGTGACGATACCCACCACCGCGCCATCCGTGCCCGATGTGACGGCCAAGGCGCTGACCCCCGATCGGGTCATCAGCGCCGCAGCGCGGGCAATGGGCATCTGCAGATCGCAGGTGACCAGCGCAGCAGGCACATCTTTCAACGGCCGGTGCATGGCCAACAGCGACGTTTGCAGTTCTTCCAGCAGTGCCTCATGCCGGGCCGCCGGGGACTTTTGCTGCGTGATATCCCGGGCGACCAGAATGAACCCCACCTTGCCCGCCAGTGCGATCCGGGTGACATTCAGCAGTGCCTTGATGGTATTGCCCGCCCGCGTCCGCAGCGGGGCGGCAAAGGGTTCGGGCTCGGGGCCACCTTCGGCCAGGGCCTGAATATGGACGCGCGCGGGATTGGGGGCGGATGGCTCGGAGGGAAACAGATCGAGCAGATTAAGCTGCGTCAGTTCCGCCGCGCTATACCCCAGCAACTCGGCCATGGTGCGATTGGCATACGCGGGCTTGCCGTCCAGCACCATCAGCGTGCCCTCGGTGGCGGCCTCCACCAGCGTGGCATATTTTTCGTGCGATTCGCGCAACTCCGCTTCCGCGCGGGCCCGCTTGCGTTCGATGCGCAGATTTTCCCGCGCCGTATACGCCAGCAGCAGCGTGACCAGCGCGGTGATCGCCAGACAGAACTGCACCAGCCGGTGCGTCAACTGGTCCACTTCGGCCTTCACATCGTCCAGATACATGCCTGTGCCGATAATCCAGCCCCAGGGTTCGAACAGCCGCACAAAAGATTCCTTGGGCACCACCCGGTCGGGATTGTCCTGCCACTGCCAGTAATACTGCACAAACCCTTCGTGCTCGCTGCGCACCAGCCGCACCGACTCGACAAACAGTTTGCGCCCCCGGATATCGGAGAAATCCGACAGGTCGGCGCCGTTGAGTTCCTGGCGGTACGGATGCATGATCATGCGCGGCTGCAGGTCGGTGATCCAGAAGTAATCTTTGCGCTGGTCGCCGTAGCGCAAGGCCGCAATGCGGGTGCGGGCACGTTCCTGGGCGGCGGCCAGCGTCAGCCGCCCTGCCGCCACATCCTGCTGACCTTCGGCCAGAATACTCCACGCGGAATTGGTCAATTCGCGGATCGTCTTGCGATTCCGCTGCAAAAGCGTGCTTTCTAAAAATGGCAACATCACGAAAAAGATGGTGAAGACAAACAGTGCAATCGCCAGCAGGGTGGGGAAGACCGTGCGCAGCACGAACCGCTTCCAGGGGAAATGCGGCGCGGTATTGAGCAGCCGTCGTCGTGTGGACCGCGCCTCGGTGGGATCGGAAGCAGCGGTCGTCGGCAAGCCCCATTGGGAATGCGCCGCGCGGAACTTCGCCCAGTGGTGCGGCGGGAAATCCAACGCCAACCCATTCAGCCCAGGCTGGTCGAAACCGTGAAAATCTGTCCCCGCACAAATCAGCAAATGGTGCTGCTCGGCCAGTTCCACCAGCTTGGCCTGCTGCTCGGGAGTGTATTTGCGATAGAGTGCTTCGACACCATCCAGCCCCAGTTGCCGCAGGTTCCCCAAGGCTTGCTCAAGCTGGGCCACATCAGCGATATAGTCCAGCGGATGAGCCAGAAATACCGTCCCCCCCGCCTTATGCACAGTGCGCAGCACGGCTTCAATCCCGCCGTACGGCGGCGCGGGGGGATCGGCCAGGGTACCCGCGCGGCGCTGCCGGTTGGCCTTCAGTAAATCCTGCAACTCGGGATTTTGGGGATCAAAGCCGTACGCCAACACATGCATCTGACTATCGGTCCCGGCGACGGTGATTTCCACCCCCGGCAAGAGCGCGATGCCGTGCGGTTTGAGCACTTGTTCAAAGCGGTCCAATCCAGCCGTAGTGTCGTGGTCGGTCAGCGCCGCGCACACCACCTTGGCCCCGGCCAGCGCTTCCGCCACCCGTTCCGGGGGGAGTGACCCATCGGACAGATCACTGTGGCAGTGGAGATTGACGCGCAACGGGTGCCGCATGGTTCCTATTCTACCACTGGGGGTCCGGAAGCCAACGCAAATCCGGCGCGATCAGGCGTTCACCGCATCAGGTGCCGGCTCCGCCGTGGGCTTGGGCGTCAGCAGCGACACCACCACCAGCGTGATAAAGCTCAACGGCACCGAAATCAGCGCGGGATTGCTGAACGGAATCGGCGCGGTATCGGGATCCAGCCCGTAACGCCCATAGAGTTCCGGCGACAGCAGAATCAGCCCCAGCGAGGCGATGATGCCCACCACAATGGACGAGGCGATGCCCTGCGACGTGGTCCGCTTCCAGAACAGCAGCATGATCATCGCCGGCAGATTCGCGGACGCCGCGATGGCAAACGCCAGCCCAACCAGGAACGACACATTCATGCCCTGAAACAGGATGCCCAGAATGATGGCGATCACGCCCACGGCCACAGCGGCCAGTTTGCCCGCCTTGACCTTGCCCCGATCGGTGAACTTCACCTTGGCATAGCGGTCCATCAGATCATGGGCCACCGCACCCGAGGCGGCAATAATCAGCCCCGCCACCGTGCCCAGAACCGTGGCAAAGGCGATGGCCGAGATAATCGCAAACAACACCTGGCCGAACGAACGGGCCAGCAGCGGCGCGGACATGTTATCCGACACCGGATTGATCGTCCCGCTGACCATGGCACCCAGACCCATATACAGCGTCAACACATAGAAGAATCCGATCGCCGCGATGGCCACAATCGTGGACTTGCGCGCACTGGCCGGGCTGGGGACTGTGTAGTAACGGATCAGAATGTGCGGCAGTGCCGCCGTCCCGAAGAACAACGCCAGCATCAGCGAGGCGAAGTCCAGCTTCTCCAACGCGGACCCTTCCAGTTTCAACTTCACCCCCGGCCGCATCAACCGGCTGCCGGCGGCTTCCTGCGGATAGTACAGTGTGACCGCACCTTTGTCGGCATCGGTCAGCTTGACGGACTTCCACAGTTCCACCGTGGTATCTTTATCACCCAGCAACGCCAAGAAACGCAGCGGGCCGACCGAGTCTTCTTTGGCTTCTTCGCCGGTCTTGCCGGCAATCTTGGTCAGATTGCCCACTTGCCGCAGTTTTTCGTCCTTGCGGCCATTGGTCAGCGTCTCACCCTTGGCCGTTTTGACCACGGACTGAATTTCTTTCAACTGCAGCGCCGCGCCCTGCCCCTCCACCATCCACCAGGTTTCCACCCCAGCCTTGGTCAACCGGGCAAACTTATGGCCTTTGACGGCCTGCACTTCCATTACCTGATATTCCGGCACCAACAGTTTGCCTTCCACTTCCGTGGCCGGCAGGATGGCCAGCTTGTAGAACGGCACACTCCCGCCCTGATCGGGTTCCGTCGAAACCCCGCGGCGCAGCACCGCGATGACCAGCACCGTCGAGAAGATAATCAGCAAAGCCCCTTTGAGAAACTGGACGTACGTCGTAGACGCCATCCCGGCGGTGGCCACGATGGTAATCACGATGCAGCCGACCATCACCACCCCCACCCAATGCGGGATATTCAGCAGCGGTTCGACCAACACGCCCGCCCCCACCATCTGGGGGATGAGATAAAACACCGAGACCACCAGCGTGGAGATGGCGGCGGTGAGTTTGATCCCGCGCGAGTTGAACTTGGAATCCAGCGCGTCGGTGAAGGTGTATTTGCCCAGCCGCTTCATCGGTTCGGCAATCACAAACAGCGCCACAATCCAACCGGCCAGATAACCGATGGAATAGAGGAAACCGTCATACCCCGCCACCGCGATCATGCCGCAGATGCCCAGGAATGACGCCGCCGAGAGGTAATCGCCCGCGAAGGCGATCCCATTGACGGCCCAGTGAATATTCCCACCCGCCGCGTAGTAACTGTTGGCCGACTTGGTGCGCGCGCCCAGATAGAACGACAACACCAGAACCACGGCCACGAAGCCCAGAAAAATTGCAATAGCCATGTGTGATTAGTCCTTTTTATCGTCTTGGGTGGCCATCAATGCTTCCTTGCGGGTGCACAGATGGTTGTAGATTAACGCCAGCACCATGGCCAGAACGATCAGGCCAAAGCCGAACACCACGGCCACATTGAGGCCCATCAGCACCACGATTTCCATCACCTTGGGATTCGTGAGGTTGATCACCACAAAACTGGCATAGACGAGGGCGTAGGGAATGAACATCCACACGCCCAGACGTTTTTTATAATCCGAGGCGGGGTCTTTACCGCTGGGGGCGGCCG
>JBIJDM010000070.1:0-11805 GCA_044344145.1 Phycisphaerae bacterium | reverse complement strand
CAAGAGAATCTGCCGGGGCGCAGAATCTGAACCCAGAATCCGCCCGCGCGACAGGAGAGTAAAAACCAATTCATTCGGAGCCAAAATCCGGGCGCATCGTTTGATATGTTCTGCGCCGCAACGACCGATTCATGCAGCTAACACAGGCTCCCGGCCTTCCATACCACAGGCCGATTTTTGAAACTTAAACCACCCCACCGCCCACGTCAAGCCATTAAAGGGTATCTTTGTCCGTTTTGAAATTTTTCTCCCGCCAACACCGGATACCCACGCCGATATTTAATAAACAGACAATTATATTTACCGCGAATCTATATTTGTGAATGCCTGCCATTAGCGCTGCATGAAGAATCAAGAATTTCAGGGAAGGTGGCCAACATCAGACTCCGACTACATCGGCGAACTCACCCCAGAGTTTCTCGAGCGCTTCCATCGGGAAGCTCAGACCCATTAACATAACCTGCCGTAGGACGAAGCGGTTCGAAACGCGGGTTCCGGCCCAACCGCAAAACACTCAAACTTGGCCTTTGTGAAAGGTCGGGACGGGGGTATACTGTCTGCGCGTAGGCTAGGGACGGTCCCCGTACTTCTGAACAACCGGAAATGAGGCGATGTGTGGCGCGGCAATCCTCCGTAATGGGCTCGGAGCAGTATGGTTGGATCGCCGAATCCTCCCCTGTCCCCCACCCCCCCTCGCCCCGCCACGTTCCCTCCGCCAAATATATTTTCCTATCAGTCAACACGACGCTCTGGGGTACGTTTACCTGAAGGCCTGTCTGTTGTGACCAAATTGGGAGCCATCATGCGTCATCGCATCTGCCTGTGGGCCGCCATCGTTGCCGTCGCCTGCAACTTCACCGTGGCCCGCGCCGCCGAACCCATGCCCCAGCATCCCTTCATGCTCTGGACCAAACAGGACCTCGCGGCCATCAAGCAGCGCATCGCGGTCGAGCCTTGGGCGAAGCAGGCCTACGAAAAACTTCTCGCCAGCAACGACAAACAGGAAGAGTCACTGCGCAATCTGCTCATCTACGCCCTCGACAAAAACGAAACCCTCGGCGACATCGAGCGCAAGAAGCTCTTCAAATTCGTCGATGCCCCTCACCCCCTCGGCGCGGCCAACGAGCTGACCGTACTGCGCTACGACATTCTCTACGACACGCTCGCGCCGGCGCAGCGCGAATCGGTCGAAAAGAAGTTCCGGGAATACCTCGAATATTCCGTCACCCACAACGGCGTACTCGACAAGGAACGTTTCCCCGACCTGTTCAACGACAGCAAGCAGCCCCCCTACTCGCGCTATGACACGAACCCCCGCCTGCGGCACAACTGGCTGCCCAACATCATCTTCCCCCGGCAGATTTCCGCCAACCTGATGGCAGTGGCCTTGCGCGATCCGGCGCTGGCCAGACAAGTGTGGGAACGCCCCGGCATTTCGCTCAAGTGGTACTTTGATGAGAGCCTGGCCGACACGGGGCTCTACAGCGAGGAGTTCTCCAAGATTTATGCCACCCCGGGGGCGCTGCTGCTTTACTGCATCGCCGCCAAGCACGCCGGCCTGAATGAACTGGGCTTTGGCTACACCGGCAAGAACGGCGCGACCATGCAGGGGCACCTGTATTCGCTGGTGCATCTGGCGTACCCCAAAGTGGATCTGGGGTCTGAGCGCCCGCAGATACCCACCCTGACCGCCGGCGACCTGCGCGGGGCCTATCCCGGCTTCCCTGCCTACGCCTTCCAGCAGAACCTGGTGACGGGTTATCTCACCGAGCCCAAGGCCCTGGTGGTCGAGGTGAACGCCGCCAAGCTGCGGGCCCTGGCCATTGCCGAGGGTGACGTGCTCAAGGCCATTCGCACGGTCGCCGGCGATCAGGTGGAGTCTCTGGCCCTGGTGCCGGGGGGCAAATTTGCTTCACCCGACGACCTGGGCAACCTCGTGGTATCCACCAAGAATGGCAATATTGTTCGTTTGCGCGACATTGCCCAGATCCGCGCCGGAGCCACCACCGGCGGCAACAGACGCTGGATGCAGGCCGGTGCCTGGGGCGGCGAGACCCGCGGCAAGTCCGACCAGTGGGACAACGAGAAAACCCCCAAGATGTCCACCCTCTACTGGTACGAAATCGCCCAGGCCCAGTGGCCCACCAGCCCCTTTGGCTATTATCTCTACCACATGCGCCCGCCCGGCGAAGCGGCCTTCATCCCCAGCCTCTACTTTGGCGCCGCCCCCAGCGACCAGGCCCAAGCCGAGAAACTCAAACCCCCCGCCCCCAGCGCCCTTCACCCCCAGCGCGGCGTGGCCATGCTGCGCGCCGAGGAAAGCCCCGCCTACTGGGACGCCCCCGCCCCGGCCGTAGGCGTGCGCGTCAGCGCCCCTTACGCCCACGCGGTCAATGACGCGTTCACCATCGCGGGTTTTGTCGCCTTCAACCGCCCCTTCTACATCAATCGCCACACCAACCCCAGCTATGCCACGGGCTGGACGCGGTCAATCGAGTCGCACGCCGGCATCGTCGTCGGCTACACCCCCGCCGAGCGCGTGGAGGAGGAAAAGCTCGTTGCCGGCTCCACCGACACCAGCCCCCACAAACCTCACGCCCGGCACCGCGAGCCCCAGGCCGACCCCGCCGCCGTCACCGCCACTCATTTCTCCCCCCTGGCCAAGTACGTGGGCATGCGTTCCGACGGTACCACCACGGGCACGGTGTACAAGGGCGTGGATTTCTCCCGGCAGTTCGTTCTCACGCGCGAATACCTGCTCGACGTGGCGCGCGTAAAATCGCCTGACGCACGCACCTGTTACTGGCTGGCCCACGGCATCGGCCATTACCAAGGCGCCGAACTTCCCGCCCAGCCCCTGCCCGCCGACCTGACCGACTTTGTCGGCTACCGCGCCGCCGCGGCGAGCACGCAGGAACTCACCGTCACCATTGACCAATCCCACCCCCGCGCTGGCGTCACCCCGCGCATGCCGCAAAGCTGGTACGACAAGGCCCTGTCCATGTCCCTGCGCATGCTGCCCGACGCTACGCCCACCGTCCTGGGCGTGGCCGACACACCGCTGGCCCAGAACGCCTCCGGACCCGACGAGTTTGGCGGCACCAGCGTGATCATCGCGCGGCAGGTCCCCGCCAACACCGCCAGCTACTTCGTGGCCATCCACCAACCGCGCGAAAAGACCACCACCCCGCTGGGCCAGACCCGCCTGCTTACCCGCAGCGACACCGCTCTGGCCGTGGGCATCGCCTTTGCCACCAAGCCCGCCACTCAACAACCGGCGCCGGACGACCGGATTTTCCTGACCCTGCCCACCGCCGAAGGGGCAGCCCAGACCCTCACCGCTGGCGACGTGACTGTCACCTTCCGCAACATCGCCATGGTCCGCGTCTGCGGCACCCGCGTGGAAGCCGCCGGCGATATTTCGCGTCTGACACTTCCCGCCCGGGCCGGCACCACACTTATCATCAACGGTCAGGACACGCCGACGACTCCCCGTGCCGACACGCTTGAGTGGTCAGCATCCAAGAACCCGTAGTAATCCTGGCCGACCCGCCCCGGAAAGGGCCCTTGGCGCAAACGCAGTATCCATATTACGTACCGGGTGTAAAATATTGCCCAAAACCACACCACGTTGTCCTGGCAGTAGGAAAACTGCACGGATTGAAACAACGGTAAAGAGGGTAAAAAAGTCTGGCAAGAGGAACTGGGGGACTAGGATTCGAACCTAGACAAACAGAGTCAGAGTCTGTTGTGCTACCGTTACACTATCCCCCAAATAGGCCTTTTGGGCGCTAATTGGAATGAACACTATACCAGCGCGGCAGGCGGCTCGCAAATCTGGGCGGAATGGGCCGTTTTGGGGGTTATTTTCCTGCCGTCGGGGGTTGCCAGTGGTAGACCACGATCTTGCCGCCGATGCGGTCGGTTTGGCTGATGACAATACTGCCATCCTTGCGGGCCAGAGCCCGCAGGCCGAACATCTGGTCCACATCGGAAACATCCATATCCACGCCGGGCTTGAGTTCGCCCACCAGTTTCCCGGTGGCCACATCGCCCACCACGATCCCGCGCCGGCCGCCCAGCATCCCCAGGAAGTAGTACCCCCCCGCCACGGTCAGGGACTTGGGTAAATCCAGCTCATTGTAATCGCGCGGATGTTGCCGATAGGGCAGTTCCGTCACCCAGGCGGGTTCGCGGTTGCCCGCATTAAACCGCGGAATTGCCATGATCACCCGGCCCGCCAGATCGGGATCATCCGCCGGCAACTGGGCGGTATAACCCGTCAGTACCAGCGTATCGCTGGCGGCGTCATATTCCACCCGCCCCACCCGGTTCAGCGGCGCGGGCAGCGGAAAACTCTCCACCTTCGCAAAGTCATAAATCGGATTCCCCTGCGCATCCAACCCGCCGCAGGCATACTTCAGCAGCACGCGCCCGGCCATCCAGACATTACCATCGCGATCCACCGCCATGCTATCCACTGCCGGGGCGGGATACCGCGCGGCGAGATATTCCTGCGCCTGCATGCGGCCATCGCCGTTGTCATCGCACCAGATAAAATCGTTGAAACCCGCCGGCCGTTCCGGCGGCCAGGTCGCCGTGCCGCGCCCGCGCGTGGCGATATAGCCGCTGGGAATCGCCGTGGTGCCATATTTCTTGGCGTCAAACCGATAAATCGCCAGCGGCCGGCCCTGCGGATCGGTCACATACATAATCGGCTGGCCATTGATCCGCCGCAACCAGGTACTGCCCCCGCCCATGGCGATATTCACGCGCATATCGTGCGGAAATTGCGTCGGGCTGGTGGTAAATGCCGACCACGACCACGCCGGCGCGGCGCCGGTCATATCCGCCAGTGTGAAGCGATCTTCCGGCCCCTGCAAGACCAAACCATCTTCGGCGGGGTCAAAATCCGCGGCTTCCTGCTGGATCAATCCGTGCAGCGTCCACAACCGTTCAAGCTTGGGCGAGTAACATTCCAGCACAGCGCCACCACCCATGGTGCTGGCGCTCTGACTGACGTACAAATTCCCCGCTTTATCAAAACCCGCACCGGTGGGATTGGTAAAAATCAGCGGTCCGGTCGTGCCGGGCACTTTGGCCGCGGCCACGCCACCCTTGAGCCCGATGGTTTTTTCCAGCACCGGATAGGTATCGAGATTCTTGTAGATTTTCAGATTCTGGTCCGGCCCCGCATCCACCACCAGCATCCGCGTGCCCTCGCTGAACATTTTGCGCGGCGTGACTTTGGCGGGTACCGGCGTCTCGGGACTCGTGGGCATCAATGCCTCGGGGGCATTGGGCAATATCGGCGCCTCGGTATACACCAACGCCACCGGCTTACACTGCGCTGGCAGCGTAATGGTGGGCGCCCCGAGCGCGTCTTTATCCAAACCGCGCATAAAGACCACCCGAGCCGGTTCGGTATTCGAAGCCTCCTGGACCGCCCAGATGCCGCGCGGCCCCATGGTCAGCGCGCCGGGCCGTTCCAGAGCAAATTCCTGAATGCTGGTCAGACTATTAACATCAAACACCCGCACTTTATCCAGCGCGGGATCCGCAAGATACACCCGCATCTTGGCCGCCACCATACTGGGCATGCGGATATCGTCGGGCTTGCGGTCGAATTGTTCATGCAGCACCATCATGCTGCCATCCCAGCCGTTGCCGGTGGGAAATGCCCCCGGCTCGCCGGTAAGACTGTAGCGGCGTAGCACCTGCCAGGTGCCGCGCGGGCGCGGATATTTCATACCGCCCATAATATTAGGCTTCGGGCCTTCATACCCCCCGGCCTGCCACAGGGTGGCATAAATCCAATCCTCATTACACGCCACCGCCAGTGCCCCGCTGCGGCCCCAACCATGCGTATCCACCAATTGCCCCACCGCGCGGCCGTCGCGGTACATCCCCGCCTCGCGGCCATTAGGATCCCAGGGACTGTTGGTCAGCACGGTGCCATCGGGCCGGACGTGTATGGACTGGATGTCGGGTTGCACGGCCGCCACATGCCGGGTAAAGCTGTTGCCCACGCTGTACGTCTTGCACTGCAACACCGGCAACGCCATCGGCTGGGTGGCCGGTGCGGTCGTCTGGGCCGACAGCGCCGGAACCCCCGCCAGCAAAGCGATCAGCAGCAACAACGATCGGGCGCGTGGCTTCATAGTGATAGTCTCAACGCAAAGTGGCCATTCTATTGCACACTTGGATTCTCGGACTCATTTTTTCCCCAACCGCCGTAACACATTCTGCTGATACGGCTGGGGATTAAGCTGCAGTTTACCACTATCTACCTGGACCTGATACTTGTCGGCAATCTGGCGTTGGATTTCCGCATGGCGGTTGGGCGATGAGGGATGGGTGGCAAACCATTCGCTGCCACCCCCGCCCCCGGAACTTCGTTCCAAGGTATCCATTACCTGCAAACCCGCCCGGGGGTCATACCCCGCCGCCGTGGTATAGCGCACGCCCAGTAAATCCGCCTGATATTCCTCATCGCGGCTATATTTCAGGGTATACATCTGGGCTGCTACCTGAGTGGCGGCTAGGGTGATCTGGGCGGTGGTGGCATACTCCTGCCCCGCATAGCCCGCCCCCACCTGCGCAGCCCCCATTAATAGCCCCATTTCCTGCTGTTTGGACATTTGCCGGGCGGAATGCTCTGCCACGACATGGCCGGCTTCGTGCCCAAGTACAAAGGCCAGTTCCGCCTCATTGGTAAGTTGTTCCAGCAACCCCCGGGTGATGTAAACCGGTCCCCCCGGCAGGGCAAAAGCATTCACGGCAGTGTCATTCAGAACGGTGAAGGTATATTTGAAATCGCGTTTATGTTCCGGCGGAATGGCCGCCACCACCCGTTGCCCGACACTGCTGACATAATTCTGCACCACGGTATCGGCCAGCTTGCCTTTACCTTGGGCCTCGAATTCCGGCGCAAACTTCAACCCCATCTGCACCTGTTCCTGAGCACTGGGCATGAACATCACAAAATCACTTTTTTCGGTGGCCGGGTTATAGACACACCCCGTCATGAAAATCAGCCACACCCCCGCCACAACACCACCAAACAAGGACTTAAGTCGCAGGCAATCCATAAGTTACCTCCAAATCGTTAAACACCAATCAGATCGGGCAAAATATCCCTAGGGGATTGTAGCACCGTTGCCAGCGCAGGAAAACCGGGACTTTCAGTACACCCGGACTAGCGGTATAGTAACGCCTCCAAGGAGCCCGATTCATGACCACGCGTAGTGCCAGTTTGCCCTCGTCCGGGGCAACCACCCCCAAACACCCCGACGCCCTGCGCACCGTGCTGATCGGCGTGGCCGGCGGCATTGGTTATGTCCATCTGCGTGAATTAGAAGCCAACCCCCATCTGATTTGCCACGGGGCGTTTGATCTGTATCCCCAGGAACCCGCCGTAGCCAACGGTCTGGCCCATGTGCTCAAATTGGGCGGACAGATATATCGCAGCTATGCGGAAGTCCTCGCCGACCCGGCGGTGGAAGCTGTGGACCTGTGCGTCCCCCACCATTTTCATCGGCCCTACGCCGTCGCCGCGTTTCAGGCCGGCAAACACGTGCTGGTGGAAAAGCCCATGGCCAGCAGCCCCGAGGATTGCCAAGCCATGCAGGCCGCGCGTCGCACCAGTGGCCGGGTGGGCGCAGTACAGATGCAGCATCTGGGCCGCAGTTCCATGCTGGATTTACGCGCCCAACTCGCGGCAGGTGCCATCGGCCAAATCAAGGAAGTCTTCATCTCCAGCCTCTGGTTCCGCACCGAAGCCTATTACCAGCGGGCCGGCTGGGCGGGAAAAATGAAAGTGGACGGCGCCTGGTGTGTGGACGGAGCTTTATTTAACCAATGCATCCACTATGTGGTTCAGGGGCTGGTTCTGGCCAACCCCGCCGGAGCGGTGCAAGTGTCGGGATTCCGCGCGTTGCACGCCGCGCTGTATAAATTCCATGAAGCACCGAACCTGGAGGCCGGCGACACCTGCTTTGCCACCGCCACGCTGGAAACACCCGATCAGCCCCGCCTGACGCTGGTGGGCACCACCGCCAGTGCCACCGAACGCCACCGCATTGACATTCTCGGCACCCAGGGCCGGGCGATGTGGAACGGCAGCGGGTTTCTTTACCCCGACGGCCAACCCACGCAGGAATTCACCGACGACAACCAATTTTTCGACGGGACTTCGCGCATCTTCACCAGCTTTGCCCGCGCAGCGCGGGGGCAGGGCACCGCGTTGACCGATTTCACCGCCATCGCCCCGGCCAGCACGTTTATCTTTAATTGCTACGAATCCGCCCAGTGGCAGATCAAACCCGTGGCCTGGCGCCACGCCCAGGACCTGCCCGGCCAGATCATCCCGGCCGTCTGTGCGCAACGTTGTCTGCCCGGTAGCCTTAAAACCCCGCCCACCTGGGCTTGACCGCGTTCCTGCACCATATTCCTTGTCTTCCGCAAGCCTTTGTGACTTCGTACGTTATGCTACCATGATTATTCGTATACCCGCAGGGTTGCGTGCAGACGCCAATAGCGTCTAATATGCCCCTTTAGTATGTTGTTCGCGGAGTTCGTAATGGCGGCTGGATATAAAGTTATAGTGTGCAGCACCGTATTGACGGGTATTCTGGCCGCCGTCACCGGCTGCGAGAGCCCGTTTGCCAGTGCCGATCGCGATGCCTATCGCCTGATTGACCAGCGCCAACGTGAAACCCTCGGCACCCCTTCCCAAAGCGCCATCGGCACCACGGAACTCAACACCGTCAGACCTGAAGCCTACGAAAAGACCCCCGACAGCACCAACACGCTTTCGCCGGAACTGCGCAAATTACTCGATACCCCTGCGGCCAATGACGCCACCACCCCCCGGGTGAACGAAGTCCCCAACAGCACCCAACCCGCGACCCAGTCCGCGACGGACAGCACTGGCCCCACCACCCAACCGCTGGCCGCGCTGCGTAATCCGTATACCGAAATGTTGCTGCAGCAGGGCTTCGTGGCCAGAGGCGATGCACCCGAAGCCCCGGTTTTTCCCCGGCCCCTGCCCAAGGGTCAGACCCGCAAAATTTACACGCTGGCCGACTGCTTCAATCAGGCCCTGACCGGGAATCGTGAGTATCGCAGCCGCAAAGAGGATTTATATCTCGCCGCCCTCAATGTCACACTCGCCCGGCACCAGTTCGAGCCGCGCCTGTTTGCCCAAAGCGCCATCGGCACCAGTGGCAGCGGCGAAGGCAGCGACTACGAAACCGCTCTCTCCGCCACCCAAACCGTGGGCGTGAAACAAAAATTACCCTATGGCGGGGAAATCATCGCCTCGTTTCTGGCGGGGAATATCAATCAACTGCGCTCCACAGTGGGCGATTCCACCAGCGCCCAGGCCGTGCTCGAAGCCCGCATCCCCCTGCTCAAAGGCGCGGGAATGGTGGCCCAGGAAGACCTGATCCAGTCCGAACGCAATCTGATTTACGCCGTGCGCGACTTTGAACGCTATCGGCGGAGTTTTCTGGTCGTGGTGGCGGGGCAGTATTTCAATCTGGTCAACCAGCGCGCCCAGATCGTCAACCGCCTGCGTTCCGCCCGCAGCTATACTTTCATGCGCCGCCGCAGCGAAGCACTCTTTCAGGCCGGCCGGCAAACTCTGCTGGACGTCCAGCGCGCCGCCCAGTCCGAACTCAGCGCCAACAACGATCTGATTACCGTGATCGAAAACTACGAACTGGCCGTGGATAATTTCAAGATTCTCCTCGGCGTGCCCATGACCACCAACATTGATGTGGCGCCCGAATATCTGCTGATCCCGCCCCCGCAACCCGATGAAACCGCCGCTATCGCCACCGGGTTGAATTTGCGCCTCGATCTGCAAACCCAGCGCGACCGCATCGGCGACAGCGAACGCCAGGTGGCGCTGGCGAAAAACAATCTGTTGCCCAATCTGGACCTAAGCGCAAAGGTCGCCACCGGCAGCGACACCACGCGCCGCAGTCTGGCCCCCCAGTGGGACAACGTGGATTATTCCGCCGCCGTGGTGCTGGATCTGCCCCTGGACAAAGTCTCGGAGCGCAACGACTATCGCGCTTCGCTGGTTTATCTCGAACGCTCGCGGCGCAGCTTGCAAACCTCCGAAGAACTTGCGACCTTACAAATCCGTCTGGCCCTGCGTCTGGTCCGCCAGCAGTTGTCCCTGCTCCGGCTTCAGGCCAACAACATAGAAATGGCCCAGCGTCGTAAAGACTTCTCGGACATTCAATTTCGCGATGGTAAAATTAACAACCGCGATTATTTGGAAGCCGAATCCGCCCTGCTGGATGCCCAAAACCGCTTTGCCCAAGCCCTGGCCAATTTGCAGGTCGCCAGTCTGCAATATCTGCGTGATACCGACCTGCTGCGCGTCACCGCCGATGGCAAATTAATCCTGCCCGAAACGCCCCCCGGTGCCAGCACGCAACCCGCAGCGAAAATCCCCACCACCGAGCCCAAGTAATCCGGCGTAAATATTGCACAATCGCGAATAGTGCGTTAGCATGAGTTTGGTTACTTTCGCGTCTATGCTGAGTGTATATGGCCAAAACTCCGCAAGCTCTGGTTCTGGTTCTTGATGATGATGTCATGTTTCATGATGTTATCGCTTTTTTATTGGCCCCCCATGGTTATCGCTGTGTCTGTGTGGAAGACTGGGCCGGGGCCCAGGTCGCCCTGCAAAAACAGCGTCCCGATGTGATCCTGCTCGACTTTCACCTGGGCCAGACCGATGGGCTGACGCTGGTGCCCAGCATCAAAAAAATCCTGCCCAATGTGCCCGTGGTATTGGTCACCGGCGATAGCAATGTGGATGTGGTCGTGCGGGCCATTCAGTGCGGGGCCTTTGATTTCATCGCCAAACCACTGGACGAAGCCCGTCTGCTGGCCACCATGGCCAAGGCCGTCGAGCACCACCAATTACTGACCGAACGCGAAAACACCTCCGGCCCCGGCGGGGTCAGCGGTCACTTCGAGGGCATCGTCGGCGCCTCGCCTCAGATGCGCACTACCTACGGCATTATCCGGAATGTGGCCCCCACCACAGTCACCGTTTTAATCAGCGGGGAATCCGGCACTGGCAAGGAACTCGTCGCCCGTGCCATCCATCATCGCTCCGACCGCAACAGCGGACCATTTGTGGCCCTGAATATGGCGGCGATACCGAAAGAACTCGTGGAATCCACCCTCTTTGGCCACGAAAAAGGCGCCTTCACCGGCGCTGACCGTCAGCATATCGGCGCCTGCGAAGAAGCCACCGGCGGCACGCTGTTCCTGGATGAAATCACCGAAATGCCGCTGGAATTGCAGCCCAAACTGCTGCGCTTTCTGCAGGAACGCACCTTCCGGCGCGTGGGCGGACGGCAGGATTTACAGTCCGACGCGCGCATCGTGGCCGCCACCAATCGCAATCCGCTGGCCGAAGTCCACGCGGGGCGCCTGCGGCTGGATTTGTTCTACCGCCTGAATGTCATCCCCATCCCGCTGCCCCCGCTGCGCGAGCGCGAAGGGGATATCGTCCAACTGGCCCGGCACTTTGTGCTGACCATCGCCAAGCAGTACCGCAAAGACTTTACCGAACTGAGCGATTCTGCGCTGCAACGACTGCAGGAAGCCCGCTGGCCGGGTAACGTCCGCCAGCTTTATCACACGCTGGAACGCACGGTGGTCCTGCACGAGGGGAGCATCATCACCGCCGAAATGCTGCCACACAATCTGGACCAGGACCCGATGTCGGCAACCGAAATCTATACCGTCCCCCTACCGGAAAGACCCAAACCT
>JBIJDM010000181.1:0-6173 GCA_044344145.1 Phycisphaerae bacterium | reverse complement strand
AAATCGGTGCGGGGATTGGAGTCATCAAACTCGTCTTCACTGCCGAAGGCTTGGATGACAGCTACAGTGAGGAAATCGAACTCCCGATTCGACCTGCAGCGCCGATGCTGACATTGGGCGGCAGTCAGACCGTAGCCGGGGGCCGTAATCTGGAACTCACCGTACCTACGGAACTGGTCGCGGGGAATCGCACCTTCCAAATCATGATTTCACCCCGGCCCAAGCTCAACATCCCCGCCGGGCTATCGTATCTGAACCGCTACCCCTACGGCTGCGCGGAACAGACGATTAGTGCCACCCTACCGTTACTTTACCTGAAGGATTTGGCGGCCGAGATTGACCCGCTACTGCTGGATTCCGCCAGTATTGACTCCAATGTCAAAGCGGGCTTGCTGCGTCTGGCGTCCATGCAACGTCCTGACGGTGGCATTGGTATGTGGCAGCGGGACGATTCCTGGCCGTGGGCCAGCATCTATGCGGCCCATCTCATGGTTGAAGCCGACAAGGCGGGTTACAAGATTGATCCGGACTTCAAACGGAATCTGATCGAGTACCTGCGACGCCAGGTCCTGCGCGAAACCAATCCCGAAGAGGATTGGTCTGCGCATCAGGCCTACGCATGCTGGGTACTGGCCCGCTTGGACCTACCTGACCGTGCGATGGTCAGCCGGCTAGCGGATGTGCTTACCGAACGCAGAAAGAGCAACACCATCAAGGCTTCTGATAGTACCGCCGAATGTTACATCGCTGCCACTTATCTACTGCTGGGGCAACGTGAGAAGGCCCAGCAGTGGCTTCCGCGTGACCTGCCTGCCGGGGATCAACCGCGCAGTCAATCAGGCAGCCTGTCGAGTCCCAGTCGTGATTTGGCCATTCTGGTCAGCACCCTGATTGATGTGAATCCCACCGATCCGCGCATCGCCAATCTGACCCAGCGCATCGGTCAGGCCCAAGGTCGCTACGCCTGGTATTGCACGCAGGACCGCGCGATGGGGCTGATTGCCATGGGCAAATATTTGCGTCTGGCTAAAAATCAGAAACCCTATACCACTGCAGAATTGTGGGTGAATGAACAGCGAGTGGCCGTCACCTTTGATGGCAAACCGTTGCATCATCGCTTTACCCAGTGGCCCGCTGACCAGCGCATTAATATCAAGGTCGAAGGCGCTGCCGATGCCGTCGCCCATGTGGGTTGGCTGGCGGATGGGGTCCCCCTCAAACCGCCTGACGACCAGGATTCAGGCCTCAAAGTACGGCGTGAGTTCCTTGACCGCTCCGGCAAGCCCGTGGACCTGACCAAGCTGCAGCGCGGGCAGGAGTTATGGATTCGTTTAACCACGCACAGCCTGAACAATATCGCCAATGTGGCCATTGAAGACCTGCTGCCCGCGGGTCTCGAAATCGAGCAGACGTTTACCACTGCCAACACGGATATCCCGGCGGAACTGGCCCGCGAAAGCTATACCGCATTGGGCCAACGCACGGATAAACGCGATGACCGCATGGTCCTGTTCGGTGCCGTGCCTGCCGGTTATGGTCAATATGTCTATCAGGTCCGGGCCGTCACGCCGGGAACTTACTTTGCAGGTCCCGTACGTGCCGAAGCCATGTACGATGCCGCGATTTCCAGTTCCCATGGCAGTGCGACCAAGGTAGTCATCCAAGCGGAGCCATGATCATGGGTGGGTTGAGACATTGGTGGCAACACCGCAGCCGCTGCGTCTGCTGGGGTCTGATGCTGCTGAGCATCCCCCTGACGGCGTGGGTGGCCACATGGCTGGTGCCCTATCATCCGCCGGGCCCGCCGCAACCGACGGCCACCTGTTACACCGATCGTCAAGGACAACCACTGGCCGCGGTGCTGGGGCCGCAGGGGCAATGGTGCCAACCATTGACCAGTGCCCAAATCCCTCGGCACGTCAAACAAGCACTGGTGGCCGCCGAGGATCACCGCTTCTATGATCACAGCGGGGTTGACCTCTGGTCCGCATTCGGGGCATTGTATGCCAATGTCACTACCGGCGGTATCCGGCGTGGTGGCAGCACCATCACGATGCAACTCTACCGCTTGCGACATCCTGAGATGCGAAGCTGGGTCTACAAGGGTACGCAAGTCTTCCGGGCGATCCAGATGGAACGCCAGAACGACAAGGATACGCTATTGGTTGAGTACCTTAACCGTGCCCCCTTCGGAGCCAACCTGACCGGTATTGAGGCTGCAGCGCGGCGTTATTTTGATCTGCCCGCCCAGCAACTCTCCATCGCCCAAGCGGCACTGCTGGCAGGACTACCCCAGAATCCCGAGCGTCTGCGCCCCGATCGTAATCTGATTCCGGCCCACGCCCGGCGGGACCGTATTCTGCAACGCATGGCTGGTCTGGACTACATCACCGCCAAGCAACTCACCGAGGCGCTCGCGGAGCCGGTCATAATTCGGGATGCCACATTACCGCAAATCCGTCACCCCGACGGTAGCCTGCCCAGTTTATTGGCCCATCAGGGCACCGGCGTGGTACGTACCACGCTGGATACCCGTATTCAACGGCTGGTTAATTCCAAGCTACAAACCCAGCTTGGAATCCTGCATGACGACACATTAGCGGGCGCGGTGGTCGTACTGGACCAGCAAACGTCCGAATATCTGGCCTTATGCAGTCAAAGCCCCACGGCTTCTGCACTTGATCTGACCCAAACCCAGCGTTCCACCGGCTCCACGTTAAAGCCGTTTATTTATGCACTGGCTTTTGAACGGGAACTCATCAGCCCCAATTCCATACTCGATGACAATCCTGCGGCTTGGATTGGTTTTTCGCCCCGAAATGCCGACCGAACCTTCACCGGGCGGGTCACCGCAGCCCATGCACTGGCATACAGCCGCAACCTGCCGGCCATGTTGGTATTGTCTAAAGTGGGTGTCCCCAGTGTGGTGGGCCTCATGGATGAATTGCACGCGCCAATCGCCCCGGCCGAACAACTGGGCCTGACCCTCGCCATTGGGGGTGCCGAACTTTCGCCCCGCCAGATTGCCAATGCTTATGCCTGTCTCGCCCGTGACGGTGAATATCGTCCGGCCCTTTGGCTGCAGGGCGAAACCTCCAACCCACAAACCAACCGCCGGGTGTTACTGGCCCAAGCCTGTCAGCAAACGCTCGCGGCCTTGCGTATACCCGAGCGCACACAGGCCCTGTGCCCCTCGGCCGTGCGTCATGACCCGGCCTGGAAAACCGGCACCAGCAATGGCTATCGTGATGCCTGGTGCGTGGCCGTCACACCGCGCTACACCGTGGTGGTCTGGCTGGGACGCATTCGGGGACGAGGTGATCAGCGGCTGCAGGGGTCTGATGTAGCCGCACCATTGGCCTTGGATATCATTGCCAATCTGGGACCAGTATTACCTTGGTCCAATACGCCGCTGCCCAGCACGCCCGAAGCCCCCAAAGAATTGCTCCTGCGCCGCCCGTTGGCCATCATCAGCCCTTCGGCCCAGCAGACCATCTGCCTCGATCCCGACCAACCCGCGGCCCGGCAGAATATTGTGGTAACCTCCGCCGGTGGGCAGGGCACTCGGCGGTTCTGGTTTGTAGACGACCAATTGCAACCCCAAGCCAACGGCGCCACCATGTCTCTGGCCCTGACCGCAGGTGTGCGCTCTATCCGTGTTGTGGACGAGTCGGGCACAGCCGCAACTCTGGCTTTACGCATCCAACAGTAGCCCGCAGGCGGGTTTTCCAGTACAACATAGCCCCAGAGGAGCTACATCATGCAAGCATCGAAACCCCTGCGCGTCGCGTTATATGGCAATTACGGCCATCAACTGCATCATCATCTGGCCCACCATGCCCGGGCCCGGGTCACGGCTGTATGTGCCTGTGATAACGCCATGCTGGCCAAAGTGTTGCCGGATTTTGCTACCGTTAAAAAATACGCCACATTGGGTGAACTACTGGCCGATCCCGAGGTGGATTTAGTCTCCATGTGCGCCCCCCGGCGGTTGGATCAGGGGCAGGAAATCCTCGCGGCGTTGCGGGCGGGCAAACATGTCTACGCCGAAAAGCCCGCCGCGATGAGTGAGGCGGAACTTGACGCCATCATGGCCCTGAGCCGCGAATGTAAACTCAGCTTTCATGAAATGGCCGGGACCACTTTTGAGCGGCCCTATCTGGCGATGCGCGAGGTGGTGGCGAGTGGGCAATTAGGGACCATCACCCAGATTCTCGTCCAAAAGTCGTATCCATACCACGCGGGCCGTCCTCAGGACGAAACCCTCGATTCCGGCCTGCTGATGCAGGTGGGCATCCATGCCGTGCGAATGGTCGAGCACATCACCAAAATCCCCATCACCCAGATTCAGGCCTGGGAAACCACGCTGGGTAATCCCATACCCAAGGGTGAGTTGCGGATGGCCAGCACGCTGGTCTGCCAACTCGAAAACGGTGGATTGGCCACCATCATTGCCAATTATCTCAACCAGCCGGGACTGGGGACCTGGGGGCATGAGGAACTGCGGATTTTCGGCACCAAGGGACTGGTAGAATCCATCCGAGGCGGTCAATCCACTGCGGTGCTGATTGGTTCGAGTCCCCCCCGCCCGCTGGCTATGGGGACGCCGGATCAGAATTACTTCGACTTTATGCTTGCCGAGATTTTGGATGCCCAGCCCATGCCCATGACGCTGGCGGAGGAACTTCATCCCACGCGGATGGTCGTACGTGCCAAACAAAACGTCACACGCGTATTGGAAAAAAGCTGATTAGGGAAAATATCGGGAAGAGGCTGCCGGAGGAGGGACTTGAACCCACACACCTTTAAAGGGTACCGGATTTTGAGTCCGGCGCGTCTGCCAATTCCGCCACTCCGGCGTAGGCCCGATAAGTTACCAGATTTTACATCAATGTACAAGCCCGCTTAGCCGCGCATCCCCACCGATTCCGGACGGGCTGTGGTTTCACTTTCCAGCAAAATGGGAATCCCATATTGTCCGCTACGCGTCACCCGGGGCAACGTGGTGGCGGTTGGATGCGCCTCGACCGCGCCTTCTTCATAAACGCCGTGGCCCAGGCCCAGATCGCGGACCATCTGATGATCCGCTTCCGGCTTGCGGCCATACGTGGTCAGATAATTGCCGATCATGGTACTGTCCGCACCGGCGTAGAAAATCCAGCTCTGCAAATCGCGCAGACACACTTCCCGACCACCGGCCACCTTTAACTCGGCCGTGGGTGCCAGGAAACGGAACAGGCTGATAATCTTCAGACATTCCATCGGGGCCAGTTGCGGCAAATCACCCAGAGGAGTGCCTGCAATCGCATTCAAGAAGTTGAGGGGGATAACATCCACACCCAATTCCCGCAACGTCAGGGCCATGTCAATCCGGTCTTCCCAATCTTCGCCCATGCCGAAAATCCCGCCGCTGCAAAGCGACAGTCCGGCCTCTTTGGCTATTTTCAGCGTGCGCAGCCGTTCTGAAAACGGGTGGCTGGTGACGATCTGGGGATAATGCCGGGCACTGGTTTCGATATTGTGGTTGATCCGTCGAACCCCGTTATCGTAAAGGAACTTGGCGGTTTCCGACGTCAACGCACCCAAGGTGGCGCAGGCCCGGGTCTTGCCATCTTTGGCAATCTTCCGGAGCAGCGGAGCCAGCCATTCTTCCAATTCCTTACGGGTCGGCGCCCGGCCGGAATTCACAATCCCAAAACTGTCAGCCCCCACCTCGGCGGCATGTTCCGCAGAACGCAGAACCTCTTCATCCGTCAGTTTCACCTGCCCCTGCACGGCGGTGGCATAATGGCTGGATTGCGCACAAAATTTACAGTCCTCGGAACAGCCCCCGGCCTTGGCCGCGACGATGGCGCAGAAACGCACATCCCGACCTTTGAACTGAATCCGGATTTTGTTGGCCCAATAGAAGAGGTCATATACATCATCACCGGTGACGCCGGCCAACTGCCGGGCATCCTCCCGGGTAAGTTGCTGTCCCGCCAATACTTTATGGGCCAATTGCGTAACAAAATCGCGCACACGTCACCTCAAAAAAATATATCATACAGTCCGGGCAGGAACTGCCCGGTTGACCAAATTATAAGACCTTCGAGGGCTATTAGCCAAGCTAAATAACCCTCGAAGGTCTAGATTGTAAACTATGCAGGCGTCAAAACTTAGGGATGCTTGAC
>JBIJDM010000022.1:0-20258 GCA_044344145.1 Phycisphaerae bacterium | reverse complement strand
CCCAACAGCATGAAAAACCTGCTGGGAAAGTCGCAGAATCTCGCCCCCGCATCCCAACCCAAACTCCTCGAACGCCTGATTGACCAGCCGTTCTTTACCGACTTGGTCAAGGCCGAAAAACGCCTCTTCTTCGGCCAATACGCCGAGGCGGAAAAAGCCTTCGTCGCGCTCAAGGCCGAGGATCTGGCCCCCGAAGAATTACCCCGCCAGCGTGTGGGCCGGCTGGAAGCCATTCTGCGTCAGGGCAACTGGGCCGCGCTGGAACGCTTCGACAAGGAATACGCCGCCCTGCCTGCCGACCAGCAAAAAGAACCCCTCATGGTCGCGCTGCAAGCGGAATCACTGATCCGCCACGGCCAGGTCGAACCCGCCCGGCTGCTGCTGGAAAGCACCCTCAAAGGCAAGAAACTCAGCGTCGAAACCCCCGATCTCGTCCGCCTGCAGGTGCAACTGGGCCAGTTGCTGGAACTGGAAGGCCAATTCGCCGCCGCCGCCGGCACCTATGAAAAAGTGGTGGACGTCGCCAGCGCCAAAGTGCCCGACAACTCCTCGCTGCGCAACCATCTGGCTATCGCCATCAACCGCGCCAGCGTACTCAATGGCGGCGGGAATAAACTCTACGAAACCGTACTGGGCCGCTTTGCCAAAATCTTTGAAGATGATGCCACCTACTGGCCCGCCATGGTCGAGGCCGGCCGCCTGCTGCTGGTCGCCCACAATGTCAAAGAAGGCGGCGGGCTGATCGAACTGGTCACGGAAAAATTCGGCGTCAACAATCTCGATACCACCGACATGGGCGTGTCGTACTTCATTGACAGCTACGCGTTTGAAAAGGCCCAGGAAGAACTGACCAAAGCCAAAGCCAAATATGACGGCCCGGAACTCTGGGCCTTGGAAGGCCGCCTGCGCATCAAACAGCGCACGCCGGAAGATGCCCTCCCCCTGCTGGAAAAATCGCTGGCGCTGAATCCCTGGCAACCCGCCGCCCGCGGCTGGCTGGCCGGGGCGTATTATCTGCGCCTGCAGCCGGAAAAGGCCCAAGCCCAGTTGGACGCCATGAAACTCAGCGATGGCACGGTCCACCCCGTGACACTGTACGAAGCGGCGGAGGTCCTGCGTGATGGCCGCCAGTTCCAACTCGCGCTGGCCAATTACGAAGCCGCCACCAAGCAGGCCTCATGGTGGGCAGAACCTTACAACGGGCTGGCGCAATTGTTCCTGCAGATCGGCGACACCGACCAGGCCCGCGTGGCCCATGAAAAGAGTTTCGCGCTCGACCCCTATAACCTGCGCGCCTACAACCAACTCACCCTGCTGGATATGCTGGCCACATTTGGCCGGCTGGAATCCAAGCACGTCGTGGTCCGCTATCCCGATGCCGCCCGCCAGGTCATCGCGGAATTGGCCCTGGACTACATGGACAGCATCTATGCCGACGTCACCGGGACTTTTGGCTATGCCCCCAAGACCAAAACCATCCTCGAACTGTACGCCGACAAGGCCCAGTTCGGCGTGCGCACCACCGGCATCCCGTGGATCGGCACCGTGGGCGCCAGCACCGGCACCGTGATCGCCATGGAAACCCCCGCCACCGCCGATGCCAACCAGTTCGACTGGGCCCGGGTTTTGCGCCATGAGTTCGCCCACACCATCACACTGGAACAAACCAACAACCGCATTCCGCACTGGTTCACCGAGGCCTGCGCCACCAGCCAGGAAATGGCCCCGCGCGATTGGAAAACCTGCCAACTGCTGGCCCGACGGCTGCAGGCGGGCACCCTCTTCGGCGTGATCAACATGAGCTGGGGCTTTATCAAACCCGCCACCCCCGAAGACCGCCCGCTGGCCTATGCCCAGGCGCGCTGGACCTATGAGTTCATCCTTGAAAAATATTCCCCCCAGCATATCCGCGACCTGCTGGCCGCGTATGGCGCGGGCGTTTCCGAACCCGAGGCTGTCAAAAAAGTCTTCGGCAAAACGCCCGAAGCGTTTGATGCCGAGTTCCTGCTCTGGGCCAAGCCGCAGATCACCGCCTGGGGTCTGGCCCAACCCGCCCAGCCCCGTCAGGAAGATGTGGAAAAGGCCCTCGCCGCCAATGCCCACGATCCCGAAGCCCGCACCAACAAAGTGCGCCTGCAACTCAACGGCAAATGGAAAGGCGATCCCGCCACCCAGCCGGCCAGCCAGCCCGCACAGTTCGTCACCTCTGATATGGTGAAGCCCAATCCCAAAGCGCCGCCGCAGGCGCTGCCCGCAGGCGAGAAACCTGACGCCAAACTGGCCGCCGCGCGCAAGGACCTGGAAGCCATCCTCAAAGATCATCCCACCTGTCTGCCCGCGCAAAAACTGCTGGGACAACTGCTCTTGTCCAATCCCAAGACCGAGCCCGAAGGCCTGGCGCTGTTCGACAAGATGTATCGCGATCAGCCCGACCAGCTACCCGCCCGAGCGCTGGAAGCACTGGCCGCCGCGGCCATGAAGGCCAAGGACTACGCCAAGGCCACCCCGCTGTGGGAAAAGTTGAGCCAGTTGCAACCCCCCAACGAAGCGCCCCATCAGGCGCTGGCGGGGATTTATCTCAACGCCCAGGACCGCATCAAAGCCGCGCCCCATCTGGACTTCCTCGTGCAGCGCGCCATGACCGACGACCGCATGCCGCGCCTGCTGGCGGAGATATACGCCGAACAGAAAAAGTCCGATCAGGCGCAGGATATGGCCTATCGCGCGGTGCGACTGAATTCGCTGAACTCGCTGAACCATTACGTCTACGCCAAGCTGCTGCAGGATGCGGGCAAAGACCAACGGTCGGAAAAGTTCTGGACGCTGGCCACACAAACCAGCCCGCGCACCCCCAGCTACTGGGAAGGCCTCGCCGACATCCGCGGTAAACTCGGCGACCTCAAAGGCGCCTCCGCCGCCGCCCGCAAGGCGCTGGAACTGACCGAAACCTCCCCGGCCAAGAAATGGTATCTGGGCAAGGATAATTAACCCGCCCCGTAACATGGGCATCTTCTGCCCATGATTATTACCGGGGGGAGGTCTCACGCAACGGCGCGACGAGCGAACGGGGAAAGATATTTACATGGATGAACGGGATAAATTCGGATAAAACGGTAGGGGCGGCCGGCGGTCGCCCTCCCCCCGTCCCAAAAGTGGTGCCGACGCCCCGTCGGCATTGGCCCCGCAGGGGCCACGCTTGCCACCATGTGGCCAAGGAATAGATCGGCATCCAACTTCATACCCAGACTCGGCCCGTTGGGCCGAATGCCGACGAGGCGTCGGCACCACAATAGGCACCACAATAGACAAGCTAATTATGTCACAACCAGACTACCTTGCCCCAAGGTATAGTCGTCAGGAGGTAAGTGTATGGGATTATTGCGAAGGTATTGGTTCAAGCGCAGATAGGCCGCATGGTCACGAACAATGTGGTCGAAATATTCCGGCTGCCAGACCGGCCCGGTAACGTTGCGGACTTTATTAATCGCTTTGGCGCTAATGGACTTCCAAGCCTTAATGATATCCGACAGATTCGTCTGGCTATGGACTTGTAGTAATGCATGCACATGATTGGGCATAATCACATAAGCCCCTAAACGATATCGGCTCGGATCACCATGATGTAAGGTTTGGGCTACCGCCGCACGCCATGGAGCATGTCGTAACACACAACACCCCAAGCCCGAGTCACCCAGACGTTCCAGAGGCATCGTCCAGATTCTGTGATACTCCCGCATCTGCTCTGGGTTATGGGGTGGAGGGTTCATTTCACACCAACGATCCCGCCGGCAACACAGGACCTGGACTTTCTCCTGAGGCAAAGAATCCGCCAAACGAAAGGTCACAAAATAGATCACGTTGTTCTGACGTAGATGCGGTAAACAATCGCGATGAGCCATCATGGCGCTATCCCACGAAAAACCGACCGGGTTGGGATAAGGGGGTTTCATCATGGTCGGGCAGTATAACCAACCCACACCATGCCGCAAAGTAATACCACATACCGTGGTGCCTTTTAGGTGGTGCCGACGCCCCGTCGGCATTGGTCCCGAAGGGGCCAAGCTTGCTACCATGGGACCGAGGGGGGAAGTAACGTCCAACCTTATGCCAAAGAGTCGGCCCGTTGGGCCGAATGCCGACGGGGCGTCGGCACCACATGGGGGCACCACATAAATGTCATTTGTGGACAATTGGAGCCCCGCAGCAAATCCGGTTACAATCCGGTTTTAGATTTAGCGGAGCTTGAAAACATGACACCGACCCAACCGGAACTCACCTTGGCCCAGCAGATGGAACTTCTGATGCGCGGGACCGAGCAGGTCTATACCGCCGATCAGTTGGAAAAACGTCTGCAATTGGCGGCCAAGCAGAAGCGGCCCCTGCGCGTGAAACTGGGCATGGACCCCACCGCGCCGGACCTGCATCTGGGGCATGCCGTGGTGCTGCGCAAGCTCCGGCAGTTCCAGGATTTGGGCCATGTCGCGGTGCTGATTATCGGCGATGCCACCGCGATGATCGGCGATCCCACCGGCAAGAAGAAAACCCGTCCGGTACTGACCCCCGAGGAAGTCAAAGCCAACGCCACCACCTATTTCAATCAAGCCGGGCGCATTTTGGATATGGCCCCCGGCAAGGTGGAAATCCACTACAACTCCGAGTGGCTGCACAAAATGTCGTTTGTGGACGCGCTGCAACTGTGCCAGAAAATGACGGTGGCCCGGATGCTGGAACGCGACACGTTCCAGCAGCGTCACCGCGCTGGCGAGGCCATCTACATCCATGAATTCATGTACCCGCTGATGCAGGGCTGGGACAGCGTGATGATCAAAGCCGATGTCGAACTCGGCGGTACCGATCAGACGTTCAACAATCTCGTCGGGCGCGACCTGCAGGAAAGCGAAGGCCAGCTGCCCCAGATTGTCATCGTCATGCCTATTCTGGTCGGCACCGATGGCGAAGCCAAGATGAGCAAGTCGCTGAACAATTATGTCGGCGTCAGTGAAACGCCCACCGAACAGTTCGGCAAGACCATGTCCATTCCGGATGGGGCCATGCCGCAATGGTTCAAACTCTGCACCCCCCTGCCCGAAGACCGTATCACCTCGCTGGTGGACAGCAATATCACCCATCCGCGCGAAGCCAAGGAAGTGCTGGCCCGCAGCATCGTGGAACAATTCCACAACGCGGAATTGGCCCAAAGCGCCGCCGACGAATTCCGCCGGCGGTTCTCGGAAGGGCAGACGCCCACCGAAATGGAAACCAAAATCGTCGCGGCGCCCACCGGGCACATCGTGGCGATGGATTTACTGGTGGCCATCGGCTTTGCCGCCAGCAAGGGCGAGGCCCGGCGGCTCATCGAAGGGGGCGGGGTGAGTTTCAACAACGGCAAAATCAGCGACCCCAAGGCCAGCTTGAGTCTGGCGGATACCCCGATTGTGCAAGTGGGCAAGCGCCGCATCTGCCGCGTGCAGGCGGGCTGAGTGATGAATACCACCGTCGTGGCGTTAACCGATATCGGTTTCACGCGTGGAGAACGCACGATCTTAAGCGGGATCAACTGGTACGTGCAGCGCCAACAAATCGCCGCCATCCTCGGCGCCAATGGCTGCGGCAAATCCACCCTCCTGCGGATTATCTGCGGTTATCTCTGGCCCCAGGAGGGACAGGTCCGGCTGCTGGGACAAACGCTTGGCGAAGTTCCACTCGCCGCGCTGCGGGCCCGGGTGGGGATCGTCGAAGCCACCACCATCTATCCCTTTGATGAAAGCATGACCGCCCATGAAGTGGTGACCTCGGGTTACTTTGCCGCGCTGACGCTGGGTTACATCACCCCCTCGGCGGACCAATGGGCCCACGCCGAAAATACACTGGCGCAAGTGGGCCTGGGGCACCAAGCCCGGCAACTGTACGCCACGCTTTCCACCGGGGAACGCATGCGCTGTCTGCTGGCGCGGGCGCTGGTCCGGCGGCCCGAGCTTTTGTTACTCGATGAGCCCACCGCCGGGCTGGATTTGCCTTCACGCGAAGCGGTACTGGCCACGCTGGCCCGGCTGCACGATCAGCCCGACGCTCCCGCCATCATCACCGTCACGCACCACCTCGAAGAACTGCTGCCCGCGACCACCAATGTGCTCTTGCTATCACCGCAGGGCACTACCATTGCCCAAGGCACCCCGGCCCACACTTTGACCAGCGCCAACCTGACGAAAACCTACGGGGTGCCCATCCAAATCACCCACCGCCAAGGTCGCTATAGCGCCCATGTAGACCCCCAAACATGGTCCGAATTGCTCTAAGCACATCTGGACCAGACGGGTCCATCCAGAAATACTCATAACCTCTACAACTACAAGCCTTTAACTCGTAATTCGTAATTCGTAATTCGTAATTCCCCCACCCCCCTTCAACCTTGTCATCCGTCCCGAACTCGGATACCATACCGGCATATCAATAACCCTCCGTGATCCAGTCGGCGGGCGTGGTAATAACCCACCCCTTGCGGCCGGTCATAGTAGGAAAGGAGTCCCGCTCATGGCTAAGGATCAGCCCGCCGGTCCGGCGTATGATGAATCCGCCATTCAAGCCCTCAAAGGTCTCGATCCCGTGCGCAAGCGCCCGGGTATGTATATCGGCGACACCACCACGCGCGGCCTACACCATCTGGTGTGGGAAATCGTGAACAACTCGGTGGATGAAGCCATGGCCGGGCACTGCGAAAGCATCCTCGTCAAGATTCATGCCGATGGCGCGGTGTCGGTGGCCGATGACGGCCGCGGCATTCCCGTGGGCATGCACCCGACGGAAAAGAAGTCCACGCTCGAAGTCGTGCTGTGCGATCTGCATGCGGGCGGTAAGTTCGGCGGCGGTGGTTATAAAGTCTCCGGCGGTCTGCACGGCGTGGGCGCCTCGGTGGTCAACGCGCTGAGCGAATGGCTGGTGGCGGAAGTCTGCCGTGATGGCAAGGTCTACACCATGACCTTCGAACGCGGCCTCAAGACCGAAGACCTCAAGCCCATTGGCAAACGCCAGAAGACCGGCACCAAGATCACCTTCAAGCCCGATCATGAGATGTTCCCCGACACCACGTACGACTATGAACGCATTGTCACGCGCTGCCGCGAACTGGCCTATCTGACTGATGGGCTGGAATTCATCATCGAAGATGAACGTACCGGCAAGCGCGACGAATTCAAATACAACCGCGGGATCACCGAATACGTCAAGGAACTCAACGAAGGCAAGAACGTCCTCCATCCGGTCATCTATCTGGAAAAGACCGAAGCCAACAAAGACGTGCCCCTCTCGATTGCGGTGGCCCTGCAATACAACGACGGCTACGCCGAGAGCATCCACACCTTTGCCAACAATATCAACACCCCCGGCGGCGGGACACATTTGTCGGGGTTGAAGACCGCGCTCACGCGCACGCTCAACTATTACGCCCGCAGCAACAATCTGGTCAAAGACGACAAAGACATGCCCAACGGCGATGATCTGCGCGAAGGCCTGTCGGTGGTCATCTCGGTGAAGGTGCCCAATCCGCAGTTCGAAGGCCAGACCAAAGACAAACTCGGCAACGGCGAAGTGGAAGGCTTTGTCTCCAGTGCGGTCAATGAAACGCTGGGCACGTGGCTGGAAGAACACCCCGCCGATGCCAAACGCATCATTCAAAAGGGTCTGCTGGCCAAGCAGGCCCGCGAGGCCGCCCGCAAGGCACGGGAACTGACCCGCAAGGGCGCGCTGAGTTCGGGCGGTCTGCCCGGCAAACTCTGGGATTGCTCCAGCCGCGACTTTGAATCCACCGAAATCTTCATCGTCGAAGGGCAGTCGGCAGGCGGCACCGCCAAAGGCGGTCGTGACCGGACCTTCCAGGCCATCCTGCCGCTCAAGGGTAAAATTCTCAACGTGGAAAAAGCCCGCATTGACAAGATGCTGGGCCACGAAGAAATCCGCACCATCGTGCAGGCGCTGTCCTGCGGGATTGGTAGTCAGGATTTTGACATCGCCAAACTGCGTTACGGCAAAGTCGTCATCATGACCGACGCCGACGTGGATGGCAGTCACATCCGCACGCTGCTGCTGACGTTCTTCTTCCGGCAGATGGGCGAACTGTTCAAGCAGGGCCGCATCTACATCGCCCAACCGCCGTTATACAAGGTGACGCGGCGCAAGCATGTGGAATACGTCAAGAACGAAGCGGCGATGCGCAAGGCGCTGGCCGACCTGGGGCTGGACGGTACGTCGCTGGTCATCCGTGATGCCAAGGGTGGGGAAAAGACCCGCTACAAGGGCGCGGAGCTCAAGAAAATCATGGTTCTGCTGGAACAATTGCAAGACTTACTGGTCATTGCGGAACGGCGCGGGGTGCCCTTTGCCACCATGTTGCAAATCCGCAAGGAGCACGGCAAGCTGCCCTCGCACCGCATCATTCTGGATGGCAAGGAACACTTCTTCACCAGTGCCGAAGGGCATGAATCCTTTATCGAAGCCAATAAGATCAGCGAGATCGAAGAACAACTGCGGGCCATTGATTCCGAGCTGGCGCGCAATGCCAACGGCAATGGTAAGGTGGACGCCAATGGCGTTCCGGTGGAAAAGAAACGCACCAAGGGCGAATTGCTGGATGCCAAGAAGCAGTTGCTCCGCCGGCTGGAAAAGAATGAAGAATTGCACGAAGGCCGCGAGATTGACAAGCTGATTGTGAAACTGGCCGAACTGGATCTGCCGGTGGAACATTACTATCTGAAGATTCAGGAAACCGATGCGGGCGAACGCGTCCGCACGCGGTATTGCCTGGAAAGCGGCGAGGACTTCAAGCGGGAAATCGCGGGCATCAGCGAAATCGTGCCAACGATTCATGAGATCGCCAAGCAGGGCATCGAAGTGGGCCGGTTCAAAGGTCTGGGCGAAATGAACGCCGAAGAACTCTGGCAGACCACCATGGATCCCACCCGCCGCACGCTGGTGCGGGTGACGCTGGAATCCGCGGCCCGGGCCGAAGCGATGTTCAGCACGCTCATGGGCGAAGATGTCGAACGCCGGCGTGAGTTCATCGAGAAGCACGCACTGGATGTGCGTAATCTGGATATCTAAGGCATTTGCGCGGGACGGGTTCAGATTATGTCCGAAGTTACGCCCCCGCCCCTGCCAACCGAAAATCTGGCGTGCCTCCCAGCCGGTCTGAACTTAAAGATCGCGCTGGTTGAGCCTGAGATACCCCAGAACACCGGCAATATTGCCCGGCTGTGCGCGGTGATCGGCGCGGAGTTGCATCTGGCCCGGCCCTTGGGCTTTTTTCTGACCCAAAAGCATCTCCGCCGCGCGGGCATGGATTATCTCGAGCAGATCACGCTGGTCGAGCATAACGATGTTCAGGCCCTGATGGCCGCCATCGGTTCCGGGCGTTTCCACCTCACTTCCGCCTTTGGCCAACAAACCTACTGGCAGGCCAGCTATCAAACCGGCGACTGGATTCTGTTCGGCAAAGAGTCCGCCGGGCTACCGCACTGGCTGCTGCAACAGTATCCCGAGAAATCTGTGCGGGTTCCGATGCTGGCGGAGGCCCGGGGGTTAAATATCGCAACTACGGTTGGAATTGTGGCTTATGAAGCGGTCAGGCAGATCACAAATATGCAAAAATCGGGGGCCTGACATTGAATAAGTACCATCATAGGGCTATATTCGAAAGTACTTATGGAGTGTTGCGATGTTATCTTTGACTAAAAAGACCGAATATTCGCTTATCGCGCTTTTTTATATGCTCGAACGACGGGCCTTGGTCCCGACTCTGGGCGGTGGTGGCGCGCCTACCTCCGCGCGGGAAATTTCGGATAAATACTCGCTGCCGCTGCCATTGTTGATGAACATTCTCAAGCAACTCACCGTCACCGAAGTGCTGATCAGCACGCGCGGTGCCAAGGGTGGTTACTACGTGAACGTGGACCCCGCGAAATTCAGTCTGGCGGAATTGATCGAGGCCTTGGAAGGACCGATTTCCTTGACCGACTGTTCCTGTCTGGGCACCGGCAAACTGCCCGATGCCGAGGATGCGGGCGTACGTTGCCGGGTATATCCAGCCTGTCCGGTGCGCGGTCGCCTGGTATTGGTCCAGCAGCACATGAATAAATTGTTGTCCACCATTACGCTGGCGGATTTATGCAGCGCCCAGAACAAAAACGAAGACCATCTGGCCGATTGTCTGAACAAGGCCGGGGCGAGTCTGGTAGCGGCGCACAAGCCGAGTGGAAAAAAGTGCGGCCATCACGATGACCATGTGGTAGGTCTGACCAGCAGTGTTGCGGGGAAATAATTCAACTGGCCCCCAGTTTGCCTAACAGAATGATAAAGGTGATTTGTCTATGCTGAATTTGCCTATTTATATGGATAACAACGCCACCACGCGGATGGACCCGCGCGTTTTTGCGGCGATGACCCCCTACTTCTGCGAGCTCTACGGCAATGCCGCCTCGCGTTCGCATCCGTTTGGCTGGGCGGCGGAAAAAGCCGTGGAAAAAGCCCGTCAGCAGGTGGCCAATATCCTCGGCGCTGCCGATCCCAAGGAAATTATCTGGACCAGCGGGGCCACCGAATCCAATAACCTCGCCATCAAAGGCGTGGCCGAGATGTATGCCGACAAGGGCAAGCACATCATCACCTGCACCATTGAGCACAAAGCGGTGCTGGATCCGTGCAAGCGGTTGGAACAGGCCGGCTACGAAATCACCTGGCTGAAGCCCGATGCCACCGGCCGGGTGCAGGTCGCGGATATTGCTGCGGCCATTCGGCCCGATACGATTCTGGTCAGCATCATGTATGCCAACAACGAGATTGGCACCATCAATCCCATCCGCGAAATCGGCGCGCTGTGTCACAGCAAAGGCGTGCTCTTCCATACTGATGCCACGCAGGCCGTGGGCAAGATTCCCGTGGATGTGCAGGCCGACCAGATTGATCTGCTGAGTTTCACTGCCCACAAGATTTACGGCCCCAAGGGCTGCGGCGCGTTGTATGTCCGCAAGAAAAACCCGCGCGTGCGGCTGACCCCCATCATTGACGGTGGTGGGCATGAACGCGGTATGCGTTCCGGAACGCTTAACGTCACCGGCATTGTCGGTCTGGGCGCCGCGTGCGAAATCTGCCAGCAGGAAATGGCCGCGGAAACGGCGCATGTATCCGCGCTGCGCGACCGGCTGGAGCAGGGCCTGATGAAACAGATTGACCATGTGGTCATCAATGGCAATCCGGCCCACCGCCTGCCGCAGATGACGAATCTGAGTTTTGAATACGTGGAAGGCGAAAGCCTGCTCATGGGTATTGACGATATCGCGGTCAGTTCCGGTTCGGCCTGCACCAGCGCTTCGCTGGAGCCAAGCTATGTGCTGAAGAATCTGGGCGTGGGCGATGAATTGGCCCATAGTTCGATCCGCTTTGGTCTGAGCCGTTACAGCACGGCCGAGGAAGTTGACTACACAATCGCGAAGCTGACCAAGGTGGTCAGCCACTTACGCGAAATGAGCCCCCTGTACGAATTGGCCAAGGAAGGCATTGACCTTGCCTCGGTGCAATGGAACCACCACTAACCCTGCGACTTCGCCTAGAATACCGATAAAGGAGCCCGTATGGCTTATAGCGAAAAAGTACTCGACCATTACCATAATCCCCGCAACGTGGGGACCTTGGATAAAGCCGCCGTCAACGTCGGCACCGGCATTGTCGGCGCCCCGGAATGTGGCGATGTCATGAAGCTGCAAATCCAGGTGGATGATGCGGGCAAGATTATTGATGCCAAGTTCAAAACTTTCGGCTGCGGCTCGGCTATTGCCAGCAGTTCGCTGGTGACAGAATGGGTCAAGGGTAAAACGCTGGATGAAGCCCTGAGCATCAAGAATACCGAGATCGTCAAGGAACTGGCCCTGCCGCCGGTGAAGATTCACTGCTCCGTGCTGGCCGAAGACGCCATCAAGGCCGCGGTGGAAGATTTGAAGAAGAAACGTGCTGGCCAGAACACAGGCGCAGGTACCGTTGCCGCCGTGAGTTGCGCCGTGCCCCCGGCCACAAAATAAGCCGATTTGCATTCCGCCCTCAGGGCGGGCTATGATAATGATACCGAGTTGGTACTATATAACTTTTAGGAGTCATGACTATGGCTATCGCTTTAACCGAAACCGCCGCCAAGGAAATCAAGAGCATCATCGAGGCCCAGGGCCTGCAAAACGTCTCCCTGCGCATCGGCGTCAAGGGTGGCGGCTGCTCGGGTTTCTCGTATGTTTTGGACCTGACGGAATCCGCCGCGGAGAACGATGAAAAGTTCGACAGCCACGGCATCCCGGTGGTGGTGGATCGCAAGAGCTACCTCTACCTCAACGGCACCGAAATTGACTTCCGAGATGAAATCATGGGCCGGGGCTTCGTCTTCAAGAACCCCAACTCGACCCACACCTGCGGCTGCGGCAGCAGCTTCAGCGCCTAAGACGCGAATATAACTTTGCCCACGATCAGGCCGGACTTCGCAGTCCGGCCTCTTTTTTTGACGGAAACATAATAACGGACTCATGGCTTGTCGTCCGCCGGGCAACTATGTAGCATGAGGGTTATGCTGCAACGGTACATCAAAATCGCTTTGTGCGTCGGGATGGTCTGGCTGGGTCCATTGCGACTGCTGCACGCGGAGCCGGCGGTGTTCCAATACGCCGTGCCCACGATGCTGGCCAAAGACAAAACGAGTACGGCCTTTTTATGGTTACCCGCCCAGGCGCCGCAAATTCGCGGGATCGTACTGGCGGGGATGACCTCGGTGGAACGGGAAGTGGTCAAGAATCCGCTTATCCGTCAGGCCTGCGGAGAACAACAACTGGCCATCGTATTTTTGAAGAGCGGTTTATCCGGTCCGGACCTACAAATCGTCCTGAATGATCTGGCGAAAATTTCGGGGTATCCGGAGTTGGCGGTGGCGCCGCTGTTTTTTATCGGCCACTCCGCCGGCGGGCCGCAGGCTCAGGAAAATGCCGTCAAGTATGCCCCGCGTTGCTTCGGTCTGCTGCAAGATCGGGGTGGCGGGCCGTACAGTGGGAAAGTCCCTTTGCCGGCGGGAATACCCAGCTTGATGTTACTGGGGCAATATGATGAGTTCGGCGGGGTTATGCGCGACGCGCAGGGTGGGGAACACTGGGATAAAATCACCACCGAACTGGCGGATTTTCGCGCGGCTGGGGTGGACCGTCTGTGCAGTATCTACGTAGAGCCGAGGGCGGGTCATTTTTCCTGGTCGCCACGCAATAGCCAGATTGCCGCGGAATTTATCCGCACCGCAGCCACCAGTCTGATCCCAAAGAACTGGAACATTCAGCTTAACCAGCCCCCTACCCTGAATCGGGTCACCGCCGCCAGTGGATGGTTGTCGGACTTACCCACACGCGGCCCCCTCAAACCGCCCGTGGCATACGCGGACTATCAAGGGGATAAAACCCGCGCCAATTGGCACCTGACGGAAGCTCTGGCCAAGCATTGGTTGGGGTATCAGTCCGGCATGAACAAGCAGGACCAATTTATCCAGTGGAATGCCCCCCACTGGGCCGAAGCTGCTTCCCGCTTGACGTTCACCTCACCCGAGTGGGTGGATGATGGCCAAACCTTCGTGGTTCACCCCGACTTCGCCGGGACATATCCCGGTCCGCTGCCCACCACGGCCCCCGCCACCACAGCGCCAGCAGCGCTGCGCTGGGCCGCGGCCGGAACGCCGGTTGGGCATGCACCGACCCCCATCCAATTACGTGTGACCAGCGGCACACTGGTCGCGGTCGGGGGGCATAAATTGCGCGTGCAGTGCGACAATCTGGCGCCGTTCAGCGATGTGGGGCGCATGATTTTTGTCGCGTATAACGAAGGCGATGCCCAGTACCGCTACACGGAAGTGGGCGGATTTATGCCCAAGACATTCAAAGGCTTTAAGCAGGGCCAGGCCCAAACCCTCTCGTTCCCCCCGCTGGTCAATATGAAGCCGGATAGCGCCCCCCAAACGCTTGCGGCCCGCAGTGATGCCGGGCTGCCGGTGGAGTATTATGTCGCGAAAGGGCCGGCGGTCATCACTGACGGGAAACTCAAACTGGCGGAGATTCCCATCCGGGCCAGCTATCCCATCGCCATTACCGTGGTGGCGTATCAAATGGGCCGGGGTTGTACGCCATTGATCCAGACGGCCCAGCCGGTGGAACAAACGATCCTGCTTGAAAAATCCTGAGCGGTGGCAGTGGGGCAATGGGATGAGTCAATAATTTTTTGTGCCAGACGGGAACTTTATCGCCAGCACGAACGTCTAAAGCCCAGTGTGCCGTATCACGACTCTTTTTTGAGGAGCTTTCGCTTATGCGTAAACATTCGCTGATGTTATTGGCCTGTGCAGCGTTGGCTATCCCGGCAACCCTGACACTGGCCTTGATTCCTGCGGGCAATAAAATGCGTCCGCCAGCCAACGATATTTACCTGCCCAACCGCACCGGCGGGAATCTGGTCCGGCAATTCAACAATGCCCTGTATCCCCAATTCGCCCAGCGCAACGACAATGTTTTCTATTCGGCGTACAGTCTGCATACCGCGCTGCTGATGGCTACGCAAGGGGCGCAAGGAGTGACCCGCAAGGAATTGCAGGACGTGCTTTTGCAGGGCGCGGAACTCGGGGGCGCTGAGACTCAGGATATCCTGAAAAATCTGACCAAGTCACTGCAAGCCCCCAGCAAGGATTACACGCTGGCCGTGGCCAATCGCCTGTGGGTGGATGCCCGTTGCACTTTATTGCCGACGTATGTGACGGATATGGAAAAGATATGGGCCGCGGGAGCCCAGAATGTGGACTTCACCCAAGCCCCGGCGGCGGCGGATACCATCAACACCTGGGTGGCGGGTAACACCAACCAGAAGATTACCAATTTGCTCTCCGCCGATGCACTTAAAGAAGCGCAATTGGTATTGACCAATGCGGTGTATTTCAAAGGCAAATGGGCCACACCCTTTGCGGTGGCACAGACGGAAAAGCTCGATTTCACCGCTCCCGATGGCGTGGTGAAAGTGCCGATGATGTATCAGAAATCCAATGGCATCCGTTACGGTGTGGTCATGGGCCGGCCCGAGATGGGACGGCCAAGTTCGATGCCAGTGGGCTATGCCGTAGCACGCAAGGACTTGTTGAACACAAAAATTATTGAGTTGGATTATGCCGGCGAACAGATGGCCATGCGGTTAGTGCTGCCGCCGGAAGGGATGAAGCTGGCCGACTTAAACACTATCCAGATGGACATCATCACGACCCAACCCCTGCGCCCCAGCGAAGTGGCGGTGTGGTTGCCGAAGTTGAAAGTGGAAGACAAACACAGCCTCAAGCCTGCGCTGACGGCATTGGGGATCAAAACCGCCTTCACGGACACTGCCGACTTCTCCGGCATCACCGGCAAAGCCGAACTGCAGATCACTGAAGTGGTGCAGAAGACTTTCCTGGAAGTCAACGAAGAGGGTACCGAAGCTGCGGCGGCCACGGGGGTCATTATGCAACCCACCGGCATGCCCATGGAACCACCCAAGCCGCTTGAATTCCGCGCGGATCGGCCGTACCTGCTGCAAATCATCCACCGCCCCACTGGCGCGGTGCTATTCACGGGCCGGATCGTGAAACCCGGCGCTTAAGTATTCGACAATATGGATCACTCCCACGCGAAGCCGGCCAACCGGCTTCGCGTTTTTATTGGTTGATTTACCGAGGTGTATGGACAATGTGAACCTGATCATCCAGATACGCTGGCGACGTAAGCGCTGCACTGCGTGCGAAATTCGGGAACTTTTTCGCAACGCCGACATCTAAGTGGCCAGTATGATACATAGACCATGTTTTTTAGGAGAACCTCGTGCGTAAGCTAACCACCCTACTGTTCGCCTGTGCCACTTTGGCGGTATCGTCCGCCTACTCCTCACTACAGGCCATGGGCCCGGCCCCCGCGCCCGCCGCAGAAAAAGCCAGGATGGCACCACAGACTTTCGCGGCCATGGAGGCACAATACGTCCAGCAGATGCGGCAGTTCGACCACGCGCTGTATAGCCAATTTTCCAAGCACGAGGGTAACCTGTTTTATTCCTCGTATAGTCTGCACACGGCCCTGCTGATGGCCACGCATGGCGCACGGGAGCAAACCCGCAAAGAAATGCTGCAGGTGCTCATGCCCGGAATGAGCCTTGATCAAGCCGCCGGGCGGGGCGTGGTACAGGGCCTGACCAAGGTTCTTAATACCCCCAGCAAGGATTACACGCTGGCCAGCGCCAACCGGATGTGGGTGCAGAAGAACTTTGTCTTGCTGCCGACGTACACGACCGATCTGGAGAAGATTTGGTCCGTGGGTGCGGAGGCCATGGATGTGAGTGACCCCCAAAAAACTGCCGATACGATCAATGCCTGGGTGGAAGCCAATACGAACAAGAAAATCATCCGGCTCATCCTGCCGGAAATGATCAAAGTCAATACCCGCGTGGTATTGACCAACGCGGTCTATTTCAAAGGCACATGGGCCACCCAATTTGATCCCAAGCAGACACAAGAGATGGACTTTGCCGCGCCGGGCGGGGCGGTGAAAGTGCCGATGATGTATTTGAAATCGCCTCAAGTCCGCTACGGCGAAATCGTCGCCAACCCAGCGGAATCAGCAGACAAGCCCGGCAGTGGTCGTAGCGCGTTGGCGGGGACCAAGATTATCGAATTGGATTACGCTGGCAATTCTCTGGCCATGCGGTTAACGCTGCCTCCGGAGGCCCTGAAGCTGGAAGAACTCAATACCACCCAGATGGAAATCATCAGCGCCCAGCCGTTGGAGGCCAAGGAAGTCAACGTCTGGATGCCGAAATTGAAGGTTGAGGGGAGCTTCCCCATGATCCCGATCCTGGAAAATATGGGCATTAAACAGGCCTTCACGCTGGATGCAGATTTTTCCGGCATCACCGGGAAACCAGATTTGTACATCAGTGTAGTGGTGCAGAAAACCTTCCTGGAAGTCAACGAAGAGGGTTCCGAAGCGGCGGCCGCCACCGCCGTCATTCTGAGTACTAAGTCTGCCCCGATGAGCCAGACCTTCCGCGCCGATCGGCCCTACCTGCTGCAAATCATCCACCGCCCCACCGGTGCGGTGCTGTTCTCGGGCCGGATCGTCAAACCGACTGCGTAACAGCCCCGGCAGAACAATTGTATCCAGCAGGGCGCCGGCATCCCCGGCGCCTTTTTTTTACCCCCCGCGCGGGGGCCGGGGTTTGATGGCCACAAACTTTTTGATGGCGGACTCTTTGGCCGTATTGTGATCTACTATCGGGGCGGGATAATCACGCCCAATGACACAGCCGTATTGCTGCTGCTGGGCGGGGGTCAGCAGCCAGGGACAATGGACGTATTTATCCGGCACATTAAGCAAGGCAGGCAGGTATTGCCGCACAAAGCGGCCCTGCGGGTCGTAGCGCTGACCCTGCAGGGTGGGGTTCATGATGCGAAAATAGGGTGCCGCATCGGTGCCGGTGGAGGCGCTCCACTGCCAGCCGCCGACATTGCAGGCCTGATCATAGTCCATCAGCCACTGCTGGAAGAATTTTTCACCCTGGGTCCAGTGCACATCCAAATCTTTGGTCAGGAACATGGCGCTGATCATGCGCAGGCGGTTGTGCATCAGGCCGGTGGTGAGTAACTGTTGCATGGCCGCATCCACAATCGGATAGCCGGTGCGGGCCTGAGCCCAGGCCTGGAAATGTTCGGGCCGGTTGCCCCAGCGCAGGGCCAGATACTGGTCCTGAAACGGCTGGCTGACCGTCTGGGGAAAATTGAACAGGATCATGCGGTAGAATTCCCGCCAGATCAGTTCCGCGGTGAAACATGCCACCGAGTCTTTGGCCGTGGGTTGCTCCGGCGCGGCTTTGGTTACCGGTGCCCGGGGTAGCGCCGCATAGGCCGCGGTCATACATTGGCGCAGCGATACCGTGCCCGCGTTCAGCGCCGGCGACAGGCCCGAGGTCCCCGCCGCGCTGGGGATATCGCGCATACTCTGATACTGATAAATCGGTCCGGCGGTGAAATCCTGCAGCAGTCGCGCCGCCACGGTTTCACCCGCGCGGGTCACCAGACTCACCGGGGCAAAGCCCAGACTCGGGGCCAACGGGATGGGTTTGGCCAATGCGGTCAAATCTATTTCATTACGCAGCGGGGGCGCGGCACACGTGGGGAATTCGGCGGTCAGCCGTTTGAGATAATTATTCTTGTAGGCCGTGAATACACAGTAGACTTCCCCCTTGCCGGTGAGTATTTCCTGCTCTTCAAAAATACTGGCATCTTTGCAGGCATGCACGCGCACGCCGACGGCCTGGGCCTGGCGTTCCAGCCGCAAATCCTGACTGACCTGTTCGGGTTCGTATTCCTTGTTATAGGTGATGGCCGTGGCCTGATGCTGCTTGGCCACCGCCAATAGCGCCGCCACCGGGTCGGCATTACGCGTGAGAATCAGAGGGATGCCCAGGGCTTTGAGTTGCACCGACAATTCGCGCACGGCATCGAGCCAGTACGTGGCCTGATACGGCCCCATGGTTTGGGTATCAGGATGAAACCAGCGCGGATCAAGGTTCCACACGCTCAGCAATTGCCGGCTGTGCCGGGCGGCCAACGCCAACCCGACATTATCGTGAATCCGTAAATCACGGCGAAACCAGTGGATAACACGCATAATTAAGCCTCCGGACTATTGTAGCCCAGCGCGTTCACGTCTGCGCAAGTGGCAACCGGAACCAATTCGGGTAAACTACTCCCATTCTTTGTTGGGTGCATTTTAAGGAGTAACGCGTCCATGAGTAAGCAAGTGCGAATGGGTATTGTCGGGATTGGGAACATGGGTGGTTTCCACGCGGATTATATGAATGAGGTGCCCAACGCCGTGCTGACGGCCATCTGTGATACGGATGCAGTTAAATGCGAGAAGCGGTCCGAGAAACACAAGGTTCCCTGCTTCAAGACTCATCAGGAAATGCTGGCCTCGGGTTTGGTGGATGCCATCCTGATCGCCACCCCCCACTATGACCATGTCCCCATCGCGCTGGACGCGTTTGCGGCCAATGTGCATGTGCTGTGCGAAAAGCCAGTCTCGGTCGGCGTGGCCGCAGCCCGCAAGATCAATGAAGCCTACACCAGCAAGTACAGCCACCTCAAATTCGGTCTGATGTTCCAACAGCGCACCAGCCCGGCGTATCAGAAACTCCGCCAGCTTATCAGCGAAGGTGAACTGGGCGAGATCACCCGCGTTACCTGGATTGTGACCAACTGGTTCCGCACGTGGAGCTATTACGCTTCCGGCGGCTGGCGCGCCACCTGGGGTGGTGAGGGTGGCGGGGTGTTGATCAATCAGTGCCCACATAACCTGGACCTGATGCAGTGGCTGTTGGGCGGTATGATGCCCACCAAGGTCACGGCCATCGCCAACATCGGCAAGACCCACCCCATCGAAGTCGAGGACGAAGTCTCCGCGCTACTGGAATATGGCAACGGCGCGATCGGTCATTTCATTACCACCACCGGTGAAGCCCCCGGCACCAACCGGCTGGAAATTTGCGGCGAGCAGGGCAAGATTATTGCCGAACACGGCAAGCTGCATTTCTCGCGCACGCGCAAGAATGTCCGCACGGTCCGTGAAACCGATCCCGCCAGCTTCGCCCATGTCGAAGTCTGGGACATTGAAGTGCCCCCCGCCAAGAGCGTGGAAGCCCACAAGACCATTACGGATAATTTTGTCAGCGTCATCGTCAATGACCTACCCAACGACACCCTGATCGCCCCGGGTCTGGAAGGTGTGAAGGGGCTGGAACTGGGCAATGCGATGCTGCTCTCGGGCGTTACCCATGAAGCGGTCAGCCTGCCCATTGATGGGGCCAAGTATGACCAACTGCTGCTTGACCTGGCCAAGCAATACGCCGGGCGCAAAGTGTTGCAAGAAAAGTCTGCCGGCGCTGATATGGCCGGTTCGTTCCAGAAGTAAGACCATCCGCGATTGAAAAACCCAGCCCCGCAATTGGTCGGCGACCGATTGCGGGGCTGTTTTATTGAGGCACTACGCACGGCGTTACGGTTTTTCGATCTGAATCACCTGTATCACCGGCGCGGCGGATTTCACTTTGGGGGCGTTGCCTTTGCCAAACTGATAGGCGACCACCTGCACGCCGAGGGGATACTGCGCCCGGGCGGGCACTTCGGCCAGATGCAACTT
>JBIJDM010000180.1:0-6261 GCA_044344145.1 Phycisphaerae bacterium | reverse complement strand
ATGGATTCTATCGCCAGCGAAAAACACGGATATTGCCGTAAAGTTCGGCAATTAGGGGGGATAACTGTCGGCCAGACCAATGGAGGGGGCTAGAAAGGCATGCGATTCCTGTGCGTACTGGTTGAACCAATCGGTGATCATGATCCGGTCGGGATCGGCGAAAGGGTAACCGGAACCGGACCAGCTCGATCCCACCACGGCCGCCCGATTAACAATCGTGACCGGACCAATATCCATGCCCTGACCCAAATAGACCGGGACTTCACTGCGTTTGATCTGGGCATGGACCCGGTTGGGCAAGGTGGGACGCAGCGCTTCCATCTGGATGACCGGTTGGATATTGGTGGTGTTTTCGTATTCCGGGACCGTGCCGCGATTGGCATTGCCGAGGACTTCAAATAGGGTGGTGCGGGTCAAGGCAATCCGGTTGCTGATGATCTGGCGCATGGCCGCAGACATCAGGATCAGGAAGATGAACAGTCCCGCCAACAGAATCAATTCGATATCTGCGGTACCACGGCGGGCCGAGGTGGTGGGGGTATAGCGTTTCATATCATTAACCTCGCTCGGTTCAGTGTTTATTCAGGACATCAAGCGAACCATTGGGGTTTGGCACACCCCCGCGCTGCAGGATGCCGCGAATCCGGCCGTCTTTTTCGGCATAATAACCCACCCGATCGGCATAGGTGATCTTGGGCTGCCAGGACCATCCCCCGAAGGTTGAGACGCGCCATGGCCGCGGGGGCCACAGTTGGTCAAAACGGTCGCCACCACCGTAAGACCCGTTGAACTCCATCCAGTTGAAGGCTTCAGCCTGGGCATAACCCGCCACCGGCGATACGGTATATTCGTTGAGCAGATTGGTCATCGTCAGCTTGGGATTGGTGGTATCACGGGACACCGCCGCACTGAGGACCGTCATGTATTGGTGCCGGTCCGAGTCCTGCAAGCCCAGAGTCGGAGGTACCTGAATTTGGGGTGGGTTGATTTCATAGGGCCAAGTGATGCCGATCCACATATCGGCCCCCTGTTCGGCCACCATGCGGGCACCGTAATCCCCGATTTGTTTGGCGAAAATATCCGCCTCACTCCGGGCGCTGGTTTCCGCCGTATCGCGAGCCTGACGTTTGGCTTCGCCGTCGGAAACCCCCGCATTGATTAGGCGTGCATACTCTGATTCGTAGGTTTCTTTCAAAACTTCGTTATACCGGAAATTCCACAAACGCTGGTAGTTGCGGTCATAAACGCTGGTACGCATGTAATCGCGGGCCAGAGGCCATACCGCAGGTTTGGCCCACTCCGGAATGGGATACATGTTATAGGTGGCCAACACGTACATCGCCCGACGCTGGCCGGTGGATGGAACCGGATCGCCATCACCCAAGCGTGAAAGAATCGTTTCACGAATCGGATTATAGGTACGGTTCCAGCGTTCGGGGGCAGTCAGGAAGGCATCGGTATAGGCCGCGCCTTCGGAGGAGGGCAGGAAAAACTGGGTGTAATCCTTGTAGTTTAATTGCGTATAGGGCTTGATCGTGGTGGTCACCGTGCGGGGTTCATTGCGCCGGATCAGACGGTCGGCAATTTGCGTCATCGTATCCAGATACTGCGGTTCCGCCGTGCGCAGCCGATAGTCCAGATAGTTGTAGTAGAACAGTTGAAAACGGGCGCGGGATGCGTCAATCTGGTTCAGATAGGGCATAACAATTGCATCCGCGGCGGCTTTATCCAGTGCGGCGCGGTAATAATAATTCCGCCGTAGGGGTGGGCACACGATCGCCCCATACGTGCCCCCGATGACGCGGATGCTGCGGTCTTTACCAGTGACAAAATCCTGTACCTGAGTACTGCGGGCGAATACCCGGTTGGGAACATTGGTTTGCATCACTTCGCGCACCGGTGGGACTTCGGCCCCCACAGTGGCAACATCCATATTATAAAAGTCCACCAGACGTTGGCGTTGTTCATTCAGCACGCCGGGGGTTGTTTGGAAGACTTGACGCTGGAAGTTTTCAAATATGTTACGGCGTTGCAGGGCAAAAAAATCCTGCGTGTTGACTGAGTTGGCCACGCGGGCTTCCAATTGGGCGGTGATATCCAATTGTTCGTCCAGACCCCGTAAAACTTCTTCGTAAAGATCAATCAGAACCGTGGCCGTAAAGAGCATCTGCTCGAGTTCGGTTCGTTCCGTGTCGGTGATCCCCAGCATGGGTGGGGTGAGCGAACGCTGGGCGGCGGTAATGATGGGCAAGCCCAGCGCACCGTTCATCTGGTCGCGGGCGTAATACAGATTATCGGTAAAAACCCGATAGCCATCGCGTGATAAATAGCGGAAAGTGCTCGGACGATTGTCACTGCGGGTCATTTGCTCAAAACTGCGCAGCGGATCCACAGGCGTTTCCCGCACTTCATTGCTGGGCAGAGCTTTGGCCGGGGTGATCAGATGGTCCCGATATACATGGGTGCGTTTGATACTCAGCCAGCCTTTGATTCCCCCATAGTAGGTAGGGCTAAGGATTTGCCGTTCTGCCTGCCAGATGGCTTCGGCGGAGGCCACTTCAACAATTTGCATATTGGTGGCGGTGATGAGATTGGTGCCCCGGGCCAGCCACGAAGCCGCCGCGTGGGCGGAGGTGTCCGCTGCGGTCTGGACCGCATTGCGCCGGACCGCATACTCACCGGTATTCCATACCACCGCGACCATGGCCACAAAGGACCAGACGACAAACAACGTCAATACCGCGATACTGCCGCGATCATTGCGATGCCACATTTTTAACCGGCGTGTTAGCCAACGCATAGGGTACCTCGTGCGTTAATAAGCCCAACCTTGTGCATCAGAACGGGTGCTCCGGCCATGGCCGGTCATCACGGTGGCTTCGCTTTTAAGAGTGACGTAATGGCCTTCCAGACCAGCCTTGGTTTCCAAATTGGGGGCGATAAACGCCATGACCCCTGGAACGGTGAGTTTGAAAGGGTAACTCACACTCACTGTGATCGGTTGCGACATCCGTCGGTCAAAATTGCGGCCCTGCCACGTTACCGTGGTGGTTTCCAACGCGTATTGGTAACGGGCGGGGAATGATGCCCCGGGGGTGACACTCACATCCAACATGGCATCATACGCCGCCTGTACGGGGGCGGAGATGCCCGAGTTACCTTTGGGTGAGAGCTGGGCGAGTACCAACGCCGCAGCTTGGGCGGGTTGTTCACTGCGATCCACAATGAACGCGGGTTCCGTCAAACTGGTCGCGGCGGAACGGGCCGCCGCAATCGCCGCATGTTCGACCACAATTTTGGCCGCCAGCAACAAGGAAAACTGAATCAGCACGCCCACGATGGTCAGATAAAGGGGAAACACCAGGATGAACGAGATGCTGACGGACGCTTCCTCGTTGTGCAGGGCGCGTAGCAGGGCTTTGGGCTTGGTCAGCAGGTGCCAACCTCGGGTGGGTGTGGACATGGTAATCTCCTGACGGAGGATTAACCGATTAACGGTACCGCGCGGGCTAACAACGTGCCCAGCAACAACGGAACCGCCAGCGGCACATGACGTCTTGAGGGGGCCGCTACAACCTCAATCTTGTGGAAGTAAAAAAGCGTAATAAACTGGTTGCCCAGATTAGCCATAAAGGTCTGCAACCGGCCCGCCACCGCCAAATTCACCAGACCAATCACTACACCGATCCACATGGCATGCAGCAGGGCATTGCCGACTTCGGTCAAGCCCAACAAAGCACCCATGGCCGCGAGTAATTTCACATCTCCACCGCCCATGCCACCAATCAGGAGACTGAAAATCCCCATACCCGCACAGAGTATGAAACCGAGAATAAACTCGGGACTATATCCCATCCAAGCCAGGGTTAGTTTCATCGTGTCCGAAGGGGTGGGATTGGTATCGAGAACGAACATGAACCCATTGACCAGCAATCCCACCAAAATGCCGCTATAGGTCAGGGCATTGGGAATGCGATAGGTAGCCGCATCAAACCAGGCCGCAAAAATAACCATGAGCACGCATACCAAGGGTATGAACGTGCCCGCTTTCAGGTGGGCCATCTGAAACAAGGTGGCTAGCAGCGAAGCCGAGGCTAAGATCATCAGCCACACTGCCAGCCACCCAAGACCCGACCCGGTTTTTACCGGGATTCGGGGTTGCTCCGAGACGAGGCCTACCGAAGATTCTATGGACACCTGGGGTTCCATATGCACTGGTTTCCTCGTATCCCTGCCGTTTCAGGCGGGGATTAGGTACGGGACTGTTCGAGATCCGTGGTGGACTGCTGGAACCAACCAACAATCTTATTCTTGAAGATAACCAACAGGATGATGATCGGCAGGAAAATCAGGGCCAGCAACAGAATTTGCTCGACCGAGACCGCCCCGCGTTCATCGTTATGCAGACGCTTCAGCAGGTTCTTGAACATGGTCTACTCCTTAAACAAGAGACTCGGGATTGGAACCGCTATAGGTCGAACGCGGTCAATATCAAAAAGTTGCACTGGTTACGGAAACGGCAAATGAAAAATACTTATGATCCGCACACCCCATAATTGGATCATGTGCTGGAACATGGGTAGCAGGGTGCAAAGGGGGATTACCACCAACGCCAGAATGAGCACATGCTCGATCGTGGCCGCCCCCGATTGATTACCGTGCAGCCGGGCCAGAATGGTGGTCCAGGCCTTCGGCATGATATTCTTCATGGTCGGCTCCTGAGTTAAGGTTTCGAGGCGAAAATCGGGGCGGTTTCGATTATATACTTCTCCAGCCCCGGAAGTTCCTGAGCATCAGCCATACGTGGCCGCAACCCAGTCCAAGATGCATCACTGACTTCAATATCACCTTTGGGGGCGAATATATCCTCAATTGTGTAGTTCTGGCTTGTTTCGTTATAGTGAATCTGACTTACATGGGTCACCAGGCGCCGTCCCGAGGGGAGCCGTGAGGTCTGAACCACAAGATCAACTGCCGAGGCGATTTGGCGCCGCAGCGCTGTTAGTGGCAAGGCGATATCCGACATCATCGCCATGGTTTCCAGACGATAACAGGTATCCGAAGGCGTTGACGCGTGTAGCGTGCTCAACGAGCCGTGGTGACCGGAGGTCATCGCCTGCACCATGTCCAGTGCCTCACCCCTGCGGACTTCACCCACCACAATACGATCGGGCCGCATACGCAGGGCGGAATTGAACAGGTCGCGAACGCTGATCTGGCCCCGGCCATATTGATCGACGGGCCGGGCTTCGAGTTGGACCACGTGTTCGCGTTGGACCTGTAATTCGCGGGTTTCTTCGATCACGACGATGCGCTCATCGGGTTTGAAGGCATGGGTCATGACATTCAGTAGGGTGGTCTTACCGGAACCCGAACCGCCGGAGATCAGAATGTTTTGGTGGGCCATCACGGCCAGCAACAGGAATTCCAGACATTGCCGGGTGCAAGCCTTTTTCTCCAGCAGGAAGTTGGGCGTGCCGGAGTTACGGGCAAAGCGGCGGATGTTGATCGTGGTGCCACAGGATGCCAGCGGGCCCAGTACGATGGTCACGCGCGACCCATCCGGCAGACGGCCATCCAGCAAGGGCCGGTCCTGACTGAGCGATTGGCCCACAAACTGGGCCACGTTGTTGGCGGCGGCCTGGACATCCTGCTCTGTGGGGAAGCGGGATTCCGTGAGTAGCACTTTGCCGGCTTTTTCAATGTAGATGCGTTCGCAGCCATTAACCATGATTTCCGAGACTTCCGGGTCGCGCAGGAAGGGGACCACGGGGGTGAGGAAGAACTCCAGGCTGGCCTCAAAGGCGGCAGCGCGACCCACTCCGGTGTTGAGTTTGATTGAAGATGAGCCAGCAAGTGCGGGCGCGGTGGTCATTATAAAACTCCTAAGTGGATACCTGCGTATCCCGTGGCATTATTTGAAAAACATCACAATCTGACCCTGCGGCAAATCGGTAATCAGGCTGGTGTCCAGTTTCGGTTTGGCGGCTTCGATCTTGCCAATAGTTTGCAGGCTGGTGCTGGCCGTGCCCCGCAGAACCACAATCCTCATCCCGTCCATTTTACCGATGTCGTTGGAAAATACCGTCCAACTCGCGGCGTCCTTCATTAGTACACCATAGCCGGCAAAGTCCTGGGACAAACGGGCAAATAAATCTTTCTTCCGTTGGACCAATCGGGCCAGAGCCACATCACTCTTGGGAATACCGGCCAGAGCCTTCTCCAGTGATTCTACCGCAGTGGCCGGTAGTGCAAACCATT
>JBIJDM010000175.1:0-6338 GCA_044344145.1 Phycisphaerae bacterium | reverse complement strand
GGGGTCACTTGTTACGGGTAAGCGTATAAATGGCCACGGGGAAGCAGAAACTTAATATAGAGCATGAAGCAGTTCAAATTGGGCGTTGCTATGTGGGTGGAGTTGACGCGGGGGGAGGGCGACCGCCGGTCGCCCCTACGATTGCCCCGTTTGGGCAGAATACCCAAAGCTCCCCGCAAATACCGGATGAACCATAAAAAATCGGCACGGACATTTCTGGCCGTGCCGGGTATGTGGTTTAGGTTGGGCGGAGCATTACCCCGCCGTCACGCTGAATACAGCGCGGCGGATTTTATCCAGCGCCACTTTCTGAATCTGGCGCACGCGTTCGCGGGTGACACCGACAATCTTGCCGACTTCTTCCAGCGTCAACGCCGCGCCCGCATGGGCCTGGCCGGGGATGCTGACGCCGTAGCGGGCCGCGATCACGCGTTGTTCCACCGGCGTCAGGTGGGCCGCGTTGGCCTGCATGACCTGATTCAAATCCGCCAGCGCATTCTCCGCCTGCTCGGCATGAAGCACCTCGGTATGGTTCGAGCGTTCCAGATCCGGATCAAACTCCACCGGCGTCAACTGCCGTTGCCGTTGGCGTTTGATGGACATGCGGCTGAGCCCTTTCAAAATCGCCCGGCACGCGTAGGTGGACAGCTTGAACCCGCGGTCGAAATCAAACTTGTCAATCGCCCGCAGCAGCGCCATGTTGCCTTCCGAGACCATGTCGGCAAAGTCCAGCCCGCTGGGCCGCATACGTTTGGCCATGGCCAGCACCAGCGCCAGATTGGCCTGCGCGATCAGATCGCGGGCTTCACTGACGCGTTTGTACCAGGCGATAATTTCATGCCCGGTCGCGGCGCTGGGGTCGGCCTGATATTGCTGGGCCAATTTCGCCAGCCGATAGCGGGCATAGTTGAACCGTTTGAAAATCTGCACTTCCTGTTTGCCCGACAGCAAACTGCGCGGCCCACTGCTGCCATCGGTCCCGCCCGCATCCACCACATCGTGATACCAACTCGTGGAAGCGAGCTGGAAATCCAGCGGCTGACCGAACAACTCCGCTTCGGCGTTCGGGTGTTTGAAACTGGCGTGATCCATATATTGCAAATCGCTCTTGAGCGCTTCATTGACCAAGGCCGTCTGTTCGGGGGTCAGATCGGCGGCGGCACGACTCACCCGCCGGCTGGTTTTGCGTCCGGTTGCCAACATCGTCATAGCCATACTCCTCGCAGTAGTTCCCAAGTGACACGGTACATCAACAACAACGTACCTAGTCCTTATACGATGAGTATTGGCGCGCGGACCGAATTAGACAATGACAAAGTTCAAACGCTATGCTTCGGTTTTTACGAAGTGAATGCGACGCGGTTCAGAAAAAACGCATAATGTTAACTGCGGATGTGGCCGTAGTTTAGCGCTTACGTTAATGGGGGAATATTATTTGAGCCGTAAAGCCTTATTTTGCAGGCTATGCAGTTCCCGGATGCCCTTTTCGGCCCGTTCCAGCATCTGCAGAAATTCGCTCTTGGTGAACGCCCCGTGTTCGGCGGTGCCCTGCAATTCCACAAACTTATCGCCCGCCAGCATGGCCACGTTCATGTCCACCTGCGCGGCGACATCTTCCACGTAATCCAGGTCCAGCACGGCCTGACCATTGACCATACCCACACTGATCGCGGCGATCTGATTGGTGATGGGCATCTGGGCGATTTTCTTCGCCTTCACCGCTTGGCGCAGGCAGTCGTACAGGGCCACATAGGCCCCGGTGATACTCGCGGTGCGCGTGCCGCCATCGGCCTGCAGCACATCGCAGTCCAGCCACACGCAATTTTCGCCCAGCAGTTTGGTATCCACCACGCTGCGCAGCGCCCGGCCCACCAGCCGCTGGATTTCCACACTGCGGCCATCGGGCTTGCCGCTGTCGCGTTTCTTGCGTTGCGGGGTCGAGCCGGGGAGCATGCCGTATTCGGCGCTGACCCAGCCTTCGCCGCTGCCTTTGCGCCATGAGGGCACGCCGGTTTCGAACATCGCCGTGCAGATCACGCGCGTGGAGCCGAAACTCACCAGCACCGATCCGCCCGCCGAGGGGACGAAGTTGCGCTGAAAACGGACCGGCCGCAATTGATCAGCTTTGCGGCCATCATGCCGACGCAGGGGGGAGGTTGCCATGAACGAATCCTTGGGTGAGAGCCGCGGGCGTTACGCCAGCAGGCAGGCCAGCAGGCCTTTTTGGAAATGCAGACGGTTTTCCGCTTCCTGGAAGACCACGCTCTGCGGCCCGTCCATCACGCCATCGGTGATTTCCACCCCGCGATACGCGGGCAGACAGTGCATCACAATGGCATGCTTGGGCGCTTTGGCCAGCAGGGCCTCGTTGATCTGATAAGGTTTGAACACCGCGATGCGCTGTTCCTTTTCCTCTTCCTGACCCATGGATACCCACGTGTCGGTATAGATGACATCGGCATGCCGCACGGCCATTTCGGGATCGCGCGTGGCGCCGACATCCAGCGTGGGCACCTGCGCCATGATCCGCTGGACCAGCGAATCTTCCAGCTCATACCCCGGCGGGGTGGCGATGCGGAACTTCATCCCAAAGCGGGCGCAGGCCACCATCAGCGACCGGGCCACATTGTTGCCATCGCCGATATACGCCAGCGTCAGACCGTTGAGTTTGCCAAAATGTTCGCGCGCGGTCATCACATCCGCCAGCGCCTGGCACGGATGGCTGTAATCCGACAGCCCGTTGACCACCGGCACCTTGGCATACTGGGCCAGGTCCAGCAATTTCTGATGCTCGAACACGCGGGCCATGATGCCATCGCACATGCCCGACAGCACGCGCGCCACATCGGCGGCGGATTCACGCTTGCCCAGTCCCACCTCGGTGGGGGAGATGTACAACGCCGACCCGCCCAGATGGCGCATGGCCACTTCAAAGCTGACGCGGGTCCGCAACGAGGGCTTTTCAAACAGCATCGCCAGGTTTTTACCCGCCAGACGCGGGGTATTGCGGCCGTTCTTTTTGAATTCCGCCTTCAGGTCCAGCGCGGTTTGCAGGTAATGTTCCAGAAGGTCCTGCGGGGTGTTGGCGATACTGATAAAATCTGCTTTAGCCATTTTTTTAACCTACCATTACAACAAAATTTCGGTACCCACACCGGCGTCCGAATAGATTTCCAACAACAGCGAATGCGGGAACCGGCCATCAATAATGTGTGTCTTCTTCACGCCCGCATCCAGCGCGGTGATGCAGCTTTCGACCTTGGGCAACATGCCCTCGCCGATCTCGCCGCACGCGATCAATTCTTCGATCCCGGCCTTGGTGATGCTCCGCAGCAGCGAGTGCGGGTCTTCCTTGCGGGCGCGGATGCCGTGCGTATCGGACACCAGCACCAGTTTTTCGGCCTTGAGCGCCGCGGCCACCTGACCGGCGGCAGTGTCGGCGTTACAGTTCAGTTTCCCGCCGTGGCCGTCTTCGGCAATCGGGGCGATGATGGGAATAAAGTCCGCGGCACACAGCGCCTTGAGCAGCGCGGCATTGACCCAGGTTACATTCCCCACCAGCCCGACATCCAGCGGTTGATCCTGCTCATCACGCAGCAGCAACTTTTCGGCGAACAGCACGGTCGAGCCCAGCGAATGCAGCGGCATCGCCTGCCCGCCCAGCGCGTTGATCGTGGCGACCATAAAGGCATTGATGTCATGGGCCAGCACCCGTTCGGCAATACTCAGCGTGGCTTCATCGGTATAACGGCGACCGGCTACAAACCGGGCCTTGATGCCCGCCGCGGCCATGGCCTTGGTAATGGCCTTGCCCCCGCCGTGCACGACCACGGGCCGCATGCCCACGGCCTGCATAAAGACCACATCGGACAATACCTTGCGGAATTCTTCGTCGGAGTCCATGAACGAACCACCGACCTTGACCACCACCAGGCGTTCGTTGAAACGCTGGATGTAGCTGAGCGCTTCGATCAAGGCCTCGGCCTTGGTCACCACGCCGGCATCAATGGGGATATCCGTACTCAAAGCACACTCCCAAACGCAAAAAAGCCAACCTCCGAAACCCCGGCCCGCATACGTGTAGACCTGGGTTTGCCACCGCTGCGCCAGAATGTTTCATGGTCGCGTTGGGGCCAGAGACTTCAGCCCAAAGTAGGAGATTAAGCCCAGTAGGGGCAATTTTCAAGTTATCGGGGCGGTTAATGGTAGAAATCACAAAAACTAAACTTTGCGGGGCTTCGGGATTGCGAATCAGCGCCGGGGGCGGTTCAGGCAATTTTACCCGCCGCCTGGCGTAATCGTTCCGCCAGCGCTGCCGCCTTGGGCCCCGTGCCGGTAAAAGTGAATACCCGCTGCGTGGGTTCGGTGGTCACAATTTCGATTTGCAAATGGTCCGCAGGCAGCAGGTCCCAGACCCGCTGGGGCCATTCGATGACGACCAACCCCTGATCGGTCAGGCATTCATCCAGCCCCACCGCTTCAAAGTCGCCGCTGCCGTGGGTGCGATACGCATCGAGATGATAGACCGTCTTGGCCTCCGGGGCCGGGCCGGCCAGATAGATATTCATCAGCACAAACGTCGGACTGGAAACCAGATCAGGATCGGCCACCAGCGCCCCCTGCGCCACGCCCTGCACCAGATGCGTTTTGCCCGCGCCCAAGTCGCCATTCAGCGCAACACACATCCCCGCCGGAGCCAGTTGGCCCAGACAACGCCCCAGGGCGATGGTTTGCTCGGGACTATGGCTGGTCCACATGGGTACTCACCAGATATTCGACCACATCCCGGGCCACCCAGCTCATCCGATCCATCGCGCCCTGCGTGCGCGCGGCCAGATGCGGGGCCAGTATGACATTGGGCAACCCCAACAGCGGGTAATCCGCGGTGGGGGGTTCGGGTTCCTGCACATCCAGCGCCGCCCCGGCCAGTTGCCCGGCCTTCAGCGCCGTCGCCAGCGCGGCGGCATCCACCAATTGCCCGCGCGCGGTATTCAGCAGCAGCGCATGGGCCTGACACAGACTCAGCAAATGAGCATTCACCAGATGATGATTGCCCGCGCGCATGTCGGTATGAATGGTGATGATGTCGGCTTCACGGAACAGTTGTTCCTTGCCCGTGGCGGTGGCGGGGAAGTCCAGATCGGTGATGGGCACCAGATCGTTATACAACACCCGCATGCCCAGCGCATGGGCCACGCGGCCCACGGCATGGCCGATGCGGCCCATGCCCACGATGCCGATGGTCTGCCCGTGCAGTTCCATGCCGCGCACGGATTTGCGGTAGCCATGATAGGCTTCGGCGGGGATGGCTTCGCTCAGGCGCACCAGCGGCCGGCCCCAGGAAAAAATCAGGTTAAAAACATATTCGCACACGGCCTGCGTATTGGCACTGGGCGTGGAAAAGACCTTAACGCCGCGCGCGGCACACGCGGGCTGATCAATATTATCCAGCCCCACCCCGGCCCGGCCCACCGCCCGCAGCAGCGGTGCCGTGGCCAGCAGCGCGGCGTTGACCTGTGTATACGTGCGGACTATCAACCCCTCGGCCTGCCGCAAAGCTCCCGCCAGCGCGGCGGGATCGCGCGCGCTGATTTCCTGCACCTGCGCATGGGCACGCAGCCACAGCAGGGGGGTGTTTTCCAGTCCTTCGGTCAAAATGATGCGTGGTAAATAGGCCATCACAGAAGCTCCGCCAAAATTGCCCTGCTACCCCTGCGGATAAGGTGGAAGAAGTGGTGCGCCGCAACGGGGTGGACCGCTACGGTTTACATCGGCTTTTTGCCCACCGTCACATCATAGATGGACAGCAGTTTTTCCTTGTCGAAGATCAGTTCCTGCCGGCTCATACCCACGATGTCGTATTCGTAGGTCAGTTCGATGGCGTCCACCGGGCAGGCTTCTTCGCACATACCGCAATAGATGCAGCGCAGTTCGTCAATATCGAATTTGATCGGGTATTTTTCGCGGTCTTCCCACGGGGCCTGATCGCCGACGATATGGATGCAGTGGGCCGGGCAGGCGGTGGCGCACATGTAACAGGCCACGCACTTCACGCGCCCCTGTTCGTCGCGGTTCAGTCGGTGTACCCCGCGATAATGCTTGGTGCTCATGCCGCCTTCCAGCACGGGCTGGAGTTCGCGGCGTTCTTCGGGGTACGACAGGGTCTTATGATCGCCCCGAATGGAGCGGAACATATGGCCCAGCGTGGTACCCAAACCGCTCAAGACGGCGGGCACATAGGTATTTTCCCAAGCCGATAATTTCGGCTCTGTGATTTCAACAATGTCTTCCTGCTTCATACCGGTTCCTCGTAGTTGCCCCAAGTATAGGATGCCGGG
>JBIJDM010000174.1:0-6378 GCA_044344145.1 Phycisphaerae bacterium | reverse complement strand
ACCCCCTCGGCGTGGAGCGAACCGGCCAGTTTCGAAATTGGTTTGCTTAAGCCAGCCGACTGGTCGGCGCAATGGATCGCTTCGCATCTGGAGGCCGACCCCCAGCAAACCACCCGCCCCCCCTACCTGCGCCGGGGTTTCACGGCCCGGGGTCCGATCGCCCAAGCCCGGCTTTATGTGACCGCGCTGGGGCTTTATGAAGCCTACATCAACGGCCAGCGGGTTGGAGAAGATTACTTCACCCCCGGCTGGACCGACTATTCCTGCCGGGTGCAATACCAGACATATGATGTAACTGCACTGCTGCAAGCGGGCGACAATGCCCTGGGAGTCACTCTGGCTGATGGTTGGTTTGCCGGACATCTGGCCTGGGGGAAAAACAATCGCAACCGCTATGGCCATCCCGTGCGGTTGCTGGCGCAACTGGAAATCACGTATGCCGATGGTACCTGCGAACGTGTGGTGACCGATGAGACCTGGAAAAGTGGCACCGGTCCGATTCTGGCCGCGGATATCTATCACGGGGAAAGCTATGATGCCCGACTGGCCGATGTAGCGTGGACCACGGCAGGCTTCGATGACCACGCTTGGGGTGCGGCCCGGCGGTGTCCGCTGACGACCAAGCCGGTATTGCAGGCTTCGGCTTCGCCGCGCGTACGCAAGATTGAAGAACTACCCGCCAAGGACCGGACCGAACCCACCCCCGGCGTCTACATTTTCGATCTGGGCCAAAACATGATCGGCTGGGCCCGGCTGAAACTCTCTGGCCCGGCGGGAACCACCGTCACCATCCGCTATGCGGAGGTTTTGAATCCCGATGGCACGCTCTACATCGCCAATCTGCGCAGCGCCAAATGTACGGATACGTATGTATTGAATGGTCAGGGGCAGGAAACCTACGAACCGCGTTTTACGTTCCATGGTTTCCGCTATGTGGAAATTACCGGACTGACCACTCCACCGGCGTTGGACGCTGTGACCGGCGTGGTCGTCCACACCGCCACCGCGCGGACCGGCCACTTTGCCAGTTCCGATCCGCTGCTGAACCAACTGTTCAGCAATATCATCTGGGGGCAGAAAGGGAACTTTCTGGAAGTGCCCACCGATTGTCCCCAGCGCGATGAACGGCTGGGCTGGACCGGCGATGCCCAGGTATTCATCCAAACCGCCTGCTACAACATGGATGTGGCAGGCTTCTTCACCAAATGGACACAGGACCTGCGCGATGCCCAACCGCCGCAGGGATCGTATCCGATGGTGGCACCCGATGTGCTGGGCAAGTGGCTGACGATCAAACCCGCCGAATGGAAAACCGATGGCGGCCCGGGCTGGGCCGATGCGGGCGTGATCTGCCCGTGGACGATCTATCTGGCTTATGGCGATGTGCGGATTCTGGAACGGCATTATGCCAGCATGGTGAAATATGGCGAATTTATCACCCAGACCAATCTGAAAACACGGCACAGTTTTAACGATTGGCTGCATCACGACGCCAACACCCCACTGGATGTGACCGCGTTGGCCTATAACGCCCATACCACCGACTTGCTGGGGCGGATTGCGGGAGTCTTAGGCAAGAAAAAGGATCAGGCCAAATATACTGCCCGTTTCAAAAAGATGCAGCAGGATTTTGCCCGGCAATTCTTAACCAGCACGGGACGGGTGGTGGGCGATACCCAGACGGCCTATGCGCTGGCTTTGCGTTTTAATCTCATACCGCCGGCAATGCGTGCGGCCGCGCTGGAGCATATGGTCTTTGATATCGAGCATGGCCGTTATACCAATACGTGGAAGAATCGTAACACCCATCTATCCACCGGTTTTCTGGGCGTCAAACCCCTGATTTTCGCCCTGTCTGATGGTGGGCGATTGGACATTGCCTACAAACTGCTGTTCAACGAGGATTATCCTTCGTGGTTGTTCCCCGTGAAAAACGGCGCCACCACCATCTGGGAACGCTGGGACGGCTGGACCACCGACAAGGGGTTCCAAAGCCCCGGCATGAATTCATTCAACCATTATGCGTACGGCGCCATCGGCGAATGGCTCTACAGTGTGGTGGCGGGGATTCGCTTTGATCCCGCCGCGCCCGGGGGCAAGCGGTGGATTATCCACCCGCAACTGCCACCGGTGGGCTCCGCGCAGGCCCAGCGCTTAACCCAGGCCCGGGCATCGTTTGCAAGCAGTTATGGCATGGTCACCAGCGGGTGGACCCGAGCCGGTGCGACCGTCACCATGGAGGTGATAATCCCCAGCAATACCACCGCCCAAATCATCCTGCCCACGGCCAAGATCAGTGCGGCACAGGAACATGGCAAGGGGCTGAAGTCGGCCCCGGGCCTAAGCCAGATTAAGGTGGTAAACGGCCGGGTAACGTGTCTGGCCGGTAGCGGGACGTATCGCTTTACGGTGCGGGAGAGTTAGCGCGTATGAGCGCAAAACGCCCGTGCCACGCGCTCCAGCGCCCCCAAACGCCGTCTTTACACCGGGGCAGGTCATGGGTATATTGCCCGTAGATTGCACGGGGACGGTCCCCGTTTCATAAAACCTGAAGACTAGGCGACACCTTCAAGCACGGTGCAGAAATCGCGGCAAGCAAGTTTGCCTCTGTTTCGCTTGAGTCGTTTGCAATCCAGAAAACCACATGAGCGAGGAAACACTATGCAACTGCAACGTTACGCGGGTAACCCCATTCTCAGCCCCAAGCCCGATAGCTGATGGCAGTGCGCCGTCACGGCCAACCCCGGTGCCTGGTACGATCCTGCATCGCGCACGGTCACGATGCTCTACCGCGCTTCGGCGGCGGATGCGATCCACAAGGTTTATCTCGGCCGCGCGGTCTCCGGCGACGGCTTCAACTTTGACCGCATCGGCACCGAGCCGGCAGTCATTCCCTCGGACGGCTTTGATGGTGGCTGCGTCGAAGACCCGCGCATCGTGAAGTTCGGCGAATGGTACTTCATCACCTACGCCTCGCGGCCCTTCCCGGCCGGGCAGTATTGGCTTAAAACCCCCAACGAACAGTGGAAACCGCCGTTCGCCACCGCCGACTGGCCGCTGTGCATGCGCGAAAGCCTGAGTTCTTCCGGCTTGCTCCTCACCCGCGATTTCGAGACCTATTACCGTGGTGGCCGTATCACGCATCCCATGCTCGATGACCGCGACGCCATCCTGTTCCCGGAACGGATCAACGGTCAGTTCGCCATGCTGCACCGTCCGATGAGTTGGACCGGCCCCAAGTATGGCACCGATTTCCCGGCCATGTGGCTGATGCAGTCCAATGACGCCCACGATTGGGATTACACCCAGTCGAAGTTCGTCGCCAAAGCCAAGTTCCCGTGGGAAAAGAAAATCGGCGGCTCAACGCCCCCGATCAAGACCCCGCAGGGCTGGTTCACGATCTACCATGCCGTCGGCCCGGATTTGAAATATCGCCTCGGGGTGATGATGCTCGATCTGAATGAACCGTGGAAGGTGCTGCACCGCACACCCAAGTGCATTCTCGAACCCGAGACCAGTTATGAACTCGATGGCTACTACAAGGGCGTGATCTTCCCGTGTGGTAACGTCGTGATTGACGGGAAACTGTTCGTGTACTATGGCGCTGCCGACCGTTTTGTCGGGGTCGCCACGGCTGATTTTGAAGAATTGGTGCGGTGGGTCTGCACCTACCCAGCGTAAGTTAAGCCATGCAGAAGTCCGACCATGCGTATCGTCCCAGTTGGCCCGCGTGCGAACTTTTTGTTTCGCCGCGCGGCAGCGAGAAATACAGCGGCACGAGCGCCGAGCCCAATGCCTATGGCAGCGATGGCCCGGTACCCAGCATCGGCTGGGCGCTGGACCGTTTGACCGAGTCACCGCCGGCCGGACCGGTCACGATCTGGCTGGATGCGGGCACCCACTTTCTCAACGAGCCGCTGGTGCTCGGGCCGGGACTGCCCGCCGTGACGTTTGCAGCACTGCCCGGCAAGCAAGTCGTCCTCTCCGGCGGACGCCCTGTCACCGGTTGGACGGAGCAGACCGAATCCGGCCGTCGCGTCTGGCGCACCACGCTGCGCGAAGTGGCCAATGGATCGTGGTATTTCCGCTCGTTGTATGTCAACGGCGCCCCACGGCAGCGCCCGCGCCTGCCCAAAACCGGCACTTACCGTATCGCCAGCGTGCCGGGTATGACGTTCGAGGGCTTTATTGGCCCACCAGAGTCACACCACGAAACATTTTTCTGCGCGCCGGGCCAAGTGCAGGACTGGCGCAATCTGGCGGACATTGACGCAGTTGCCGTCCATTACTGGATGGAAGAACGGCTGCCGCTGGCCCGGGTGAATCCCGCCACTGGCGAAGTGGTCACCGGCGTGAAGCCCTGGTTCCCGCTCAAGGATGACGCCTCATCACAATGCGCCCGCTTCTGGTTTGAAAACGTAGCTGAAGCATTGGAAGAACCCGGCCAGTGGTACCTGGACCGCCCCACGGGCGTACTCACGTACCTCCCGCGCGACGGCGAACAACTCGCTACCACCGAAATCATCGCCCCCGTGCTCAACCATCTGGTTCGCATCGAGGGCCAGCCCGAGCGCCCCGTACAGGGCATCGTACTCAAAGGTCTGACTCTGGCCCACACCGATTGGGCGCATATCCCCGGCCGCGGCACCGATGCCCAGGCCGCCAGTTCTGTGCCGGCGCTGGTGCAACTCAGCCACGCCCGGCAGTGCGCCATCGAAGATTGCCAGATCGGCCCGGCCGGCCCTTACGGCATCGAAGTCGGCCCCGGCTGTCGTGGCAACCGCATCACCGGCAACCGAATTGTTCACCTCGGAGCTGGCGGGATCAAGGTCACGGGCAGTGGGTCGTACGATCACGCGGGCCGGTGCAGCCATACCCTGATCGCGAACAACGAAATCACCGACTGCGGAACCATCTTCCTCAGTGCCGTGGGGATTTTGATTGTCCACGCCGACCATAACATCGTCCGTGACAATCACATCCACCACATCGAATACAGCGGCATCAGTTGCGGCTGGACCTGGGGCTTTGGCGACTCGCCCACGCACCACAACGTGCTGGAGAATAACCACATCCATCACCTCGGCAGCGGTCTGCTCAACGATATGGGTGGTATTTACACGCTCGGGGAACAACCCGGCACCGTGATCCGCCATAACCACATCCACCACATCATCGCCTGCAACTATGGCGGCTGGGCGATCTACGCCGACGAAGGCTCGAGCTATATCACCATTGAGAACAATCTCCTCCACCACACCTCCAGCGAGTGCGTCAATCTGCATTACGGCCGCGACAACAACCTGCGCAACAACGTCATGCTCTACTCGGGCCTCGGGGTGGTGTCCATCAGCGCGGCGGGTAGCGATTACAATTCACTCAATCTGGAACGCAACATCCTCATCGGCGATGGCAAACCGGTGCTGGTCGCCCGCGATGGCGACAGCCTGACCCAGCGCGGCTTCCGCAGCAACCTCAATCTGCTCTGGGATCTGCAAGGGCCGGTTTTTGGTGGTGATGAATCCCGCGACGAGTTTTCTCATGTCGTCTGGAAACGCTACGAACTGACCCAACTTCAAGCCCTGGGTTACGATATCCACAGCCGCACTGCCGACCCGGGCTTTGCCAACCTGGCCACGGGCGATTTCGCGCTGTCCCCCGACAGCCCGGCGTATGCGCTCGGGTTTACGCCTTTCGTCGCCGCGGGCACGGTGGTAGGTCGGAAACTCTAAACCGCCCTCCTGACGGCGCTTACAGTATTACCGCCTTCTGATACCGGGCCACCAGATACGGCCCCACCTGGCGTTCGCTGTGAAAACCAAACCCCTGCCGTTCATACACAGCCCGTAGTGCGGGCCGGTCTGCCACCGTATCCAACCGCAACCAGCGCCGTCTCATAGTTTGCGCCTGCTGATAGGCCCACGTCAGTAACGCTTCCGAAACTCGCCCCCCGGCAAAACGGCGCCGGACCGCCAGCCGATGCACATACACCGCCTCACCTTTTGGGACATCCGGCCAAAACAGGGCGTCTTCAAGTTGAAACCGCACACAACCGGCGGGATCATGGCCCACCCATGCCAGCCAAAACAACCCCGCCGCCACGTCACCGGCGACATGCTCGGGATGCAGTTCATCAGTCTGCCACAGCGGTATACCCCGATCGGTCAGCCACTGGGCGGCTTCCCGCAGGATGGCCGCAACGGTAGCGGTATCCTCCACCTGCGCGGGACGGATGGTAATCAGGGGGTCGGTCACAGGGGCTCCATAGCAAGAAAACTGGGCTGTCCATATCCTACGCCAGATTCCCCATTTGACCAAGACCGGATTCCCGACGACAATTTCCCCGGTGCCCTAGGTCATTGTGGCGTGTTGCCAAGT